>NZ_JBVHWM010000006.1:0-259791 GCF_055564375.1 Streptomyces sp. NPDC029138 | reverse complement strand
TCCCCTCCCCCCCCCCCCCCCCCCCCCCCCCCCCCACCCCCCCCCCCCCCCCCCCCCCCCCCCCCCCCCGGGCCGGTCTCATACGACCATTTTTTGAGCTTTTTTCAGGGAGAAACGGGATGGGACTGACCGCGAAGATCCGTACGCGGGACGGGTGGGCCGTGTCGCACGCGGTCGTCACGGTGACCGACATGACCGGTACGCAGGTGCTGCGGGCCGAGGCGGACGCCGAGGGGGCCGTACGGGACACCACCGAGCTGGCGCCGGGGGCGTACACCGTGATCGTGACCGCCGTCGGCTACGCGCCCGCCGCGTCCAGCGCGATCGTCACCGCGAGCGGCCGGGCCGAGGTCGGCACGGTCACGCTGGCCCGGCAGGGCGGCACGGAACTGCCGCCGCCCGGCCCCTGGACCATCGACCCGGCGCACTCCTCCGTCGCCGCGGTCGCCCAGCACCTGGGCATCTCCAGCGTGCACGGCCGGTTCACGGAGTTCGGCGGCACGATCGAGATCGCGCCCGACGACGTCGCCAAGTCCCGGGTGGAGGCGGTGATCAAGGCCGCGTCCATCGACACGGGCAACGGCATGCGCGACACGCACCTGCGCTCCGCCGACTTCCTCGACGTCGACAGCCACCCCGAGATCGTCTACCGCTCCACGGGCCTGACGCAGGCCGGCTCCGACCGCTGGACCGTGCACGGCGAGCTGTCCCTGCACGGGGTCGTGCGACCCGTCGACCTGGACCTGGCCTACCTGGGCACCGGCGCCGACCCGTGGGGCGGCACCCGGGCCGCGTTCCGGGCCACCGCCGAACTGCACCGCGAGGACTTCGCGATGAACTACAACCAGGTCCTCCAGGCCGGGATCGCGGCGATCGGCACCACGCTGAAGGTGGAGCTGGACATCCAGGCGGTCCAGGGCGACTCGCTGCCCCAGGCCTAGACATAGGCACAGCAGGGTCAGCCACAGGGGCACCCGCTGCCCCTAGGCTGCCCTCCATGGCACCGAACATCGCTACCAACACCCGCGTATCGCCGGCCGAGCTGCTCGACTTCGTACGGCCCCGGCACCGCGCCCTGCTGATCACGCGCCGGGCCGACGGCTCCCCGCAGGCGTCCCCGCTGACCTGCGGCGTGGACGACTCCGGCCGGATCGTCGTCTCGACCTACCCCGAGCGGGCCAAGACCCGCAACGCCAAGCGGGACTCCCGGGTCGCCCTGGTCGTCCTCAGCGACGACTGGGACGGCCCCTGGGTCCAGATCGACGGCACCGCCGAGGTCATCGACGCCCCCGACTCGGTGGAACCGCTGGTCGAGTACTACCGCAACATCGCCGGCGAACACCCCGACTGGGACGAGTACCGGAAGGCGATGCTCAAGCAGGGCAAGTCCATCATCCGGGTGACACCGGAGCGATGGGGTCCGGTGGCGACCGGGGGCTTCCCGGCACGGCTCGTGTCCGAATAGTCGCCACCCCGGCCGGGCCCCGGAACAGTGGCGCGCGGCTGGTGGTGGAGGGGGTCAGCCGCGGGCGACCATCGCCTCGATGCCGGCGAGCAGCAGGTCCAGGGCGAAGGTGAAGTCGCGGTCCAGCATCTCGGCCACCGTGTCGCCGCCGCGCGCCGCCATGAGGTCCTTGGACTCCCTCATCACGTCAGCGGTCCCGGGGACCTCGTCCACCATGGACATGGCCTGCTCGAAGTACTCGTCGGGGGTCAGCCCGGTGTCCGCGATCCGGGTGAGGAAGTGCCCCTCGATCGTGCCGAAGCCGTACACGAACTGGAAGACGGCCGAGATCGCCCCGGTCACCCCGTGCGCGGGCAGCCCGGCCCGGCCGACGACCCGTTGCACCACCCGGGAGAACGCGAGCGAGTTCGGGCCGATGTTGAGGTAACGCCCGGCCAGCGGGGACAGCCAGGGGTGGCGCACCAGCAGCGCCCGGTACGCGGTGGCCAGCGCGCGCAGCTGCTCCCGCCAGTCCTCGTCCGTGTTCTCCGGATCGGGCAGCCGCAGCTCCGCGTAGGTCGCGTCCAGGGCGAGTTCGAGCAGATCGTCCTTGGTGTCGACGTACCAGTACAGGGACATCGCGGTGACGTTCAGCTCGGCCGCCAGCCGCCGCATGGAGAACTTGGCGAGGCCCTCGGCGTCCAGCAGCCGCACGGACGCCGCGGTGATCCGCTCCCGGTCCAGCCCGGACGGCTGCCCACCGCGCCCACCGCGCCGGGCCCCGCCCTCCAGCCAGACACTGTCCCGCGCCGACCGACCTGCTGCCTTCGCCACCGGCGGCCCTTCCTCGTTTGCGCTCACTGTCCCAACCTAGGGGCGCGAGGAACTGCGCGACCAGCCACAACGCACCCACAGTCGCCCGACTACCCCATCCTCAGGGCTGCTAGGCGGACACCCGCTCCGCCCGCCGCAAAAGCCCCGCTGCCACGAACCCCCCGACCAGCACGGCAACGGCCCCCACCAACTGACCGGCCCCCAGCCCGGCGGACAAGGACTCCCCCGACGCGACCGAAGAGCTGAGCACCGCACCCAGTACGGCCACACCGAGCCCGTTGCCGAATTCCGCCAACGTCCCGTTGATCCCGGCCCCCACCCCCGCCTTCTCCGGGGGAATCGCGCTCATGATGGCGTGTGCCATCGCCGGATTCGCCACAGCGCACCCCGCACCGATCAGCAGCAGCCCGAGCAGCGTCCCCGCATAGCCCCCGGAGTCCACCTCCGCGATGGACACCAGGCCCCCGGCCATGCAGACCATCCCCAGCGCGATCGACACCGGCGTGCCCAGCCGTGCCGACCACTTCGCCGACAGCCCGCTGAAGTTGAGCGCCACCACGGTCAGTGCCAGCGGAGCGGTCCGCAGGCCGGCCTCCAGCGGCTCGTACCCGAGCACGAGCTGAAGGTGCTGCGTCAGCAGGAACAGCGCGCCGCCCATGCCGAACACGATGAGCACGGCCCCGGCGACCGCCCCGGTGAACCGCGGGTCCCGGAAGAAGTGGAGGTCGAGCATCGGCTCGTCGACCCTGCTCTCCCACCAGGCGAAGGCACTCAGCACCAGCACCGCCACGGCCGCCGTGCCGAGCACACGCGCCGACGTCCAGCCGTGCCCCGGCCCGGAGATGATCGCGTACACCAGCGAGGCCATGCCGATGGTGGACAGCACCGCGCCCAGCACGTCCGGACGGTCGCCGCGCGGGTTCTTCGACTCGGGTACGAGGGCCACCACCGCGGCCAGGCCGAGTGCCGCGACCGGGATGTTGATCAGGAAGATCGCGCCCCACCAGAAGTGGTCGAGCACGAAGCCGCCGATCAGCGGGCCACCGGCGAAGCCCAGCGCGTTGACCGCGCTCCAGATGCCGATCGCCTTCGGCTGCTCCGCGGGGGAGAAGATCTGCATGGCCACGGCCAGCGTGGTGGTCACCAGCAGCGCGCCGCCGATGCCCATCCCGGCCCGCGCGGCGATCAGCTGACCGGTGCTGCCGGCGAGCCCGGCCACGAGCGAACCGACGCCGAACAGGGCGAGCCCGGTGATCAGCATCTTCTTGCGGCCGTAGCGGTCCGCGGCGCTGCCCGCGCTCAGCAGCAGGCCGGACTGGACCAGGGAGTAGGCGTTGATCATCCACTGGATGTCGGAGGTCTCCGCGTGGAGTTCCCGGGTCAGCGAGGGGATGGCCACGTTCAGGACCGTGTTGTCGAGCAGCACGGTGAGCTGCGCGAGACAGATGACGCCGAGGATCAGCCAGCGTTGGGGGTGTCCTTGGGGGGTGGGCATGCCGTACACCGTATAGCTGTCGCTATACGGTGTACAACACGTTTCCTGGTCAGTCGCTCGCCTTCTGCGTGAGGTCGTAGAACGTCGCCGAGCCCACCGTCACCTTCTTGAAGGTGCTCTCGATCCACGAGCTGATCCGCGAGGCGGTACCGCTGTTGCCGCCACCGCCCATGCCACCGCCGGCGATGAAGTAGTGGATCTTCCCTTCCTCGACGTACTTCTTGAACTGGGCAAGCGTGGGGGACGGGTCGGTGCCGTTGAAGCCGCCGATCGCCATCACCGGGTCGCCGGTGGCGAGCTGGTAGCCGGCCGCGTTCTGGGAGCCGATCGAGGCGGCGACCCAGGTGTACTTCGCGGCGTCCTTCTCCAGCAGCTTCTTGGCCTGCGCCGACACGCTCGCGCCGTTCAGCAGGCCGCCGACCCCACCGGCACCGCCCATGCCGCCCTCGCCCGTCCGGCCGCCGCCGGGGAAGCCGAAGCCGTTGCCGTTCTGCTGCCCCTGTTGCCCTTGCCGGCCCGGCTGTGTCGGGGTGCCCCCGCCGAAGCCGCCGCCGCCCGGGAACCCATTGCCCTGCTGGTTCTGCCGCCCCTGTCCGCCGGGCATCCCGCCGCCGAAGCCGTCCCGCATGCCGTCACCGGGACCCCCGCCCCGGCCGCCCATCACGCTCGCGCCCGCCGGGCCGGCCGTGACGATGGAACCGGTGTGCCCCTCCTGGAGCGTGCTCAGCGTGTACGCCGTGGGTCCGGCCAGCGCGGCCACGAGGGCCAGCGCCGCCGCGCCGAGGGCCGGACGCCGGGAGATCCGGCCGGCGAAGACCAGGCCGAGCGCCGCGGCCAGCCCGCCGACCAGGACCAGCCACTTCAGCCAGGGCAGATAGTCGGGCGTGCGGTTGAGCAGGACGTACCCCCAGGCCGCCGCCGCGACCACGGACGCGGCGAGCGTGACCGACGCCCACAGCTCCCGCCGCCTCTCCCACAGCAGCCCGGCACCCATGCCGACAACGGCCGCGAGGTAGGGGGCCAGGGCCACGGTGTAGTACTGGTGGAAGATGCCCGCCATGTAGCTGAAGACCGCCATGGTCATCAGCAGCGAGCCGCCCCAGACCAGGAACGCGGCACGGGTGACGGACGTCCTGCGGGCCTTGCCTGTGGCCACCAGGCCGGCGACGAGCAGGATCAGCGCGGCGGGCAGCAGCCAGGAGATCTGGCCGCCGATCTCGGAGTTGAACATCCGGTCCCAGCCGGTCTCGCCCCACATGCCGGAGCCGCCCGCGCCCCCACCACCGCCGCCCACGCTGCCGGTCTCCTCGCCGTTGAGGCGGCCGAGACCGTTGTAGCCGAAGGTCAGCTCCAGGAAGCTGTTGTTCTGCGAGCCGCCGATGTACGGGCGGGAGGACGCCGGCCACAGCTCGACGATCGCGACCCACCAGCCGCCCGAGACGACCAGCGCGAGCGTCGCCGCGGCCAGCTGCCCGAACCGCTTCCCGGTCGACACCGGCGCGCACACCGCGTACACGATCGCCAGAGGCGGCAGGATCAGGAACGCCTGGAGGGTCTTGGCGAGGAACGCGAAGCCGATCGCGACCCCGGCCCACACCAGCCACTTGGTACGGCCGTCCTCCAGACCCCGGACGACGAGGTAGCAGGCCACCGACATCAGCAGGGCCAGCATCGCGTCCGGGTTGTCGAACCGGAACATCAGCGCCGCGACCGGCGTGAGCGCCAGCACCGCACCCGCGATCAGACCGGCCACCGGGCTGAACCGGCGGCGCACGGCCGCGTACACGACGGCCACGGTCGCCACGCCCATCAGCACCTGGGGGGCCAGGATCGCCCACGAGTTCAGGCCGAAGACCCTGACCGACAGCTCCATCGGCCACAGCGAGGCCGGCGGCTTGTCCACGGTGATCGCGTTGCCGGCGTCCAGCGAGCCGAAGAAGAACGCCTTCCAGGACCTGCTGCCCGCCTGGACGGCCGCCGAGTAGAAGGAGTTGGCGTAGCCGGAGGCGCTGAGGTTGTAGAGGTAGAGCAGGAGGGTTGCGGCCAGCAGGCCGAGGAGGGCCGGGCGGACCCAGCGGGGGTCCTCGGGCCGGCCGCGCCACAGTCTCCGTACGAACGGCTGCCGCGGCTCACCGGCCTCGGGGCCCTGCGGAGGCGCGGCCGGTGGCGGCCCCCAGACGGTCGGAGCGCCGCTCTCTGTCGTCGGCGGGTCGTAGTGCGTGGTCATCGGGCATCCCCCGGGTCGGTGTCATGAGGGCGCACCGGCTGCAACCGCATGGTCGCGTCGGTGACGCCGGTCCAGCTGCCGTCCGCGGCTTCACCGGCGCGGACGTGCGTGGTCCGGTACGGCCGCGGCGGCGCGACCGGTCGCTGCGGGAGCGGTGCGTACGGAGCCGTCGTGCGGTAGGCCGGGGCGGCCGGGGCGTGCGCGGCGACCACCGGGGACGGGGTGGACTGCCTGCGCTCCGGGAAGACCCAGGCGCGGAAGAGCAGGAACCGCAGCACGGTCGCCGCCAGGTTGGCCGCGATGAGCACCGCCAGCTCGGTGGAGTGCGCCGGGCTGTCCGTGGCCGCGTTCAGGGCGGCGAGCGAACCGCTGGTCAGCGCCAGACCGATGCCGAACACGACCAGGCCCTGCGCCTGGTGCCGTACCGCGCCGCCCCGGCCGCGCACCCCGAAGGTGAGCCGGCGGTTGGCGGCCGTGTTGGCCACGGCCGAGACCAGCAGCGCGAGCGCGTTGGCGAGCTGGGAGCCGCAGAACTGCCGGAAGACGCTGTACAGCAGCAGATAGAAGAGCGTCGACAGGACACCGACCACGCAGAAGCCGACCAGCTGGCGGGCGAGTCCCCTGGGCACGTCGGTCAGTTCCCGGTCGCGCGGGTCGTCACCGAAGGGCCGGGTCAGCCGGTCCAGCGGCAGCGAACCGGTGGTCAGGGCCTTGCCGACCCGCCACACGCCCTTCAGGTCGTCGGTCGCGGTCCGCACGATGCGCACGGTGGAGTGGGGGTCGTCCACCCAGTCGACCGGAACCTCGTGGATTCTGAGCCCGGCCCGCTCGGCGAGGACCAGCATCTCCGTGTCGAAGAACCACCCGGTGTCCTCCACCAGCGGCAGCAGCACCTCCGCCACATCGCGCCGGATCGCCTTGAACCCGCACTGCGCGTCCGAGAAGCGGGCCTGGAGCGAACCCCGCAGGATCAGGTTGTAGGCCCGGCTGATGAACTCCCGCTTGGGGCCGCGCACGACCCGGGAGGTGCGGGCGAGCCGGGAGCCGATCGCCAGGTCGGAGTGGCCGGAGATCAGCGGCGCCACCAACGGCAGCAGGGCGTTGAGGTCGGTGGACAGGTCGACGTCCATGTAGGCGAGGACCGGGGCGTCCGACGCCGACCACACGGTCCGCAGCGCCCGCCCCCGCCCCTTCTGTTCCAGGCGGACGTTGGTGACCTCCGGGATCTCCGCCTCCAGCCGCGCCGCCACCAGCGGGGTGGTGTCCGTGGACGCGTTGTCCGCGACCGTGATGCGGAACGCGTACGGGAACGTGCGCGTGAGGTGCTCGTGCAGTCTGCGGACGCACGGCTGGAGGTCCTTCTCCTCGTTGTGGACCGGAATCACGACGTCCAGGACAGGCGTACCGGCGTCTCCGGCCGGGAGGTGCTCCCGCGCCGGCAGAGTGCCGGGAGAAGAGTCGGTTCGCATGGCACCGACTTTTCTCAAGCGCCCTGTTCCGCCCATGTGGTGACGCTGTGCTGTGCCTGTGAGTGCCGTTGCCGGCTCGTTTCGGGGATGGGCAGCGGGGCCGACGCGGGCAGGTGGACCGTGAAGACCGTACGCCCGGGCACGCTGTCGACGGTTACGGCACCGCCGTGCGCGGTCGCGACGGCCTGCACGATCGCGAGGCCGAGGCCCGTCGAGCCGGTGGCGCGGGAGCGTGCCGAGTCACCGCGCGCGAACCGTTCGAAGACATGCGGGAGCAGGTCGGGCGGGATGCCGGGGCCGTTGTCCTCGACGTCCACGCACAGCCAGGTGCCGCGCCGCCGCACGCGTGCGGTGACCGTCGTACCGGGCGGTGTGTGATGACGGGCGTTGCCCAGCAGGTTGACCAGCACCTGCTGCAACCGGGCCGCGTCCGCCGACACCAGCGCCGGCTCGTCGGGCAGTTCGAGCCGCCAGACGTGGTCCATGCCGGCCGCGCGGGCGTCGCTGACGGTGTCCACGACGAGCGGGACGAGATCGGTCTGCTGGAACTGCAACGGCCGCCCGGCATCCAGGCGGGCGAGCAGCAGCAGATCCTCCACCAGCAGGGTCATCCGCCCCGCCTCGGACTCGATCCGCCCGAGCGCGTGCCGCGTGTCGGGCCCGACCTGCTCCCGCCCGCGCCGGGTCAGCTCGGCGTACCCCCGGATGGAGGCGAGCGGCGTGCGCAGCTCATGGCTGGCGTCGGCGACGAACTGCCGTACCCGCGTCTCGCTCTGCTGCCGGGCGTGCAGGGCGCCGTGGACGTGGTTGAGCATGCGGTTGAGCGCGGCACCGACCTGCCCGACCTCGGTGTGCGGATCGCACTCCGACTCCGGCACCCGCTCGCTGAGCTTCACCTCGCCGGTGTGCAGCGTCAGTTCGGACACCCGGGTGGCGGTGGCGGCCACCTTGCGGAGGGGACGGGTGGCGACGCCGACGAGCACGTAGCCCGCGATGCCGGCGGCGGCGAGACCGGCGGCGGTGACACTGATCTCGATGAGGATCAGCGTGTTGATGGTGCCGTCGACCTCAGCGGTCGGCAGGGCGACGTAATAGGTGCCGTTGTTCCCGTCGACGTACAGCACCTGGTAGTCGCCGAGGCCGGGGATCTCCGCGCGGTGGATCTTCTTGTCCTTGGCGACGGTCCCGAGCACGCCCTTCTGGGCCGCCGTCAGCCGCTTGGCCGTCATCTGCGGGACGTTGTTCTCGTCCTTGGACTTGCGGCCCAGCACGGCGTCCGTGATGACGCCCTTCTCGACCTTCGCCGCGATGGTCCCGCTGGGCTGCGGGCCCCGCCTGACGAATTCGTCCAGCCCTACCGGCTTGAGCGCGTCCCGCTTGCCCTGCGGGCCGCCCTGCAGATCCGGCGGCGTGGCGCCGTTCTTCATCCCGCCCGGCGCCGGTGCGAACCCGCCGGCCGCGCGCGCCGAGGCCTCCCAGAGCTGCCGGTCCAGTTGCTCGTACAGATGCGAGCGCAGCGCCAACGTGGTGACCGTACCGATCACGGCACACACCACGGCGATCAGCGTCACGGACGCGACGACGAGCCGGGTCCGCAGCGTGCGCGGCTGTCCGGCTCGTCGCTTCTGCCGCCGCTGCGGACCCGGCCGTCGCCGCCCGCTCATGACGCGGCGGGCTTTATCAGATAGCCGGCCCCACGCCTGGTGTGGATCATCGGCTCCCGCCCGGCGTCGATCTTCCGCCGCAGATAGGAGATGTACAGCTCGACCACATTGGCCTGCCCGCCGAAGTCGTACGACCACACGCGGTCCAGGATCTGCGCCTTGCTCAGCACCCGCCGGGGGTTGCGCATGAGGAAGCGCAGCAGCTCGAACTCGGTGGCGGTCAGATGGATGGACTCCCCGCCCCGCGACACCTCGTGACTGTCCTCGTCCAGGGTCAGATCGCCCACGACGAGCACGGAGTCGGACCGCCGGTCGGCGGCCCCCGACCGCCGGATCAGCCCGCGCAGCCGCGCGACGACCTCTTCCAGACTGAACGGCTTGGTGACGTAGTCGTCCCCGCCGGCGGTGAGCCCGGCGATACGGTCCTCCACCGCGTCCTTGGCGGTGAGGAAGAGGACCGGCACATCGGGCAGCTCACGCCGCAGCCGGCCGAGGACGGCCAGCCCGTCCATGTCCGGCAGCATCATGTCGAGCACGACGGCGTCGGGCCGGAACTCACGGGCCGTCTGGATGGCCCCCTGCCCGTCCCCCGCACTCCTGATCTGCCAACCCTCGTAACGAAGAGCCATGCTCAGCAGTTCGGTGATCGACAACTCGTCGTCCACCACCAGCACGCGGACGGGGCTCCCGTCCGGCCTCAGCAGTTCGGTGCGCCCCTGGGGCGAGGTCGTGGTCATGCTGGACACCCTGTCGGGGCCCTCTGAGAACACGCTTTCACCCATCTGTGATTTCCCTGAGAAACACACAGGCGCCTCTCAGGGAACACCTGGGTCAGAACAGCCCGTCCTGTTCCCTCCTGAACTCCCGCACAGGGAAGGTGCATCCGGCCGCCGCCGACTCCGGCGGCACCAGTTCCCAGCCGGTCATCAGCCGCGTGTCCAGGACGACGACACAGCGACCGCCTACCGCCAGATGAAGATCGGGCCCGGCAACCGCGACCAGCTCACCGCTCACGCCCCCTCCGGGGACGAGCTCGACCACCTCCCCGAACGCCTCCGGCCCCCCACCGAGCCAGAAAGCCCTTACGTGGTCCACCACTTGGCAGGGCTCCGGCCGCAACGACTCCGGCCACCCGGCGAGCGCGACGGCCCGCGCGTGCAACTCCCGCACCTCGGCGGCACGCTCCGCCTCCGACCCCGGCAGCGCCGACCGCACCGCCCGCTTCTCGGCGTACGGAATCCGGTCCGGCACCCGCAACGCCGCCCGCAACAGCTCCTCGGTGCGCCGGGCGGCCATCAGCGGGCCGGTACCGAGCCAGCTGAAACAGACCGCGCCCTGCTCCAGCAGCCGCGCCGGTCCCCGCTCGACGGCGGTGATGCCGACCTTCACCATCCCCGGCCCGAACCACGCCAGATACACCCGGTACGGCCGTGGGTCGTCCGCGATCGTGTCGGCGGCCACGGAGTGCGCCCGGTCCAGCCGCGCGCACTCCTCGCACCGGGCGCCCGTGCTCCGCCCCGGCACGGCGGCCCGCACCGGACAGGCATGCCCCCGCGCCCCCACACACGTACGCCCTTCCCCCTCCGGCACCGCGAAGGCGACCCGCTTCCCCCGGGGCAGCGCACTGCGCCGTCCCCCGTCCCACTCCAGCACCGGGTCACCTGCCGACCACCGCAGTCCCGTGCATTTCCAGACCTGTGCCATCACTCGTGAGGGTAGAGGGCGGCTCTGACAACGGCTGTGGCCGATGAGTGGGGGGTACGGTAGGCGAAGGCCCGAAGCCGCAACCTTGTTTTGCGGCTTCGGGCCTTCTTCGCGTGCTCGGCTACGGCAGCACGTACACCGGCATCCCCCCGGCCCCCACTCCCGCCTGCCGCATGCACCCCCGCTTGATCAGCATGCGCACGCAGTCATGGACCCGGTCGAGCGTGAGCCCCGTACGGTCCGCGACCTCCTCCAGCCGGCAGTGCACCGGCCCACGCACCAGCGCCGGGGCCAGATAGGCGGCCACGGCGTGCACGTCCTCGGTCACGACGAGGTTCTTCGCCCGCCAGGCCGCGAGGAGCTGCTGCGGAGTCACCGCCGAGCGGGCGGGGCCGGGCGGCCGCATGCGGTCCGCGATGAGGTCCAGTGTGTCGGCGATCCGCCGGAGCACGTCGTGCACACCACCGACGCGGTCGGTGAGAGCACCGAGGTGGTCGTTGGCGCGGCCGAGGTGGTCATTGCCGCGGCCGAGCTGATCGTTGGTCCGGCGCATCTGCTCGATCCGCTCGATCTGCGCGACCGCCAGCTCCTCGTCCGCCCGGATGTTCCGCTCCTCCAGCCGGACGATCGCGTCGGCGACCTGCTGGGGCATGAGGTCTCGATGACCTCGCAAACCCATGCTTTGAAGGGGCCGCACTCGGGATTCGTGCAGCCGTTGACAAGCTGGATGAGCCCCCTCAGGTTCACCATCTTCATCGAGCGCTGAAGCCTGTGACCTGCAAGTTTGCGCAAGGTGTCGGCTGTACCGACGCCTTGTGCAATCTCACCCAGGCTCTTTTGCAAACTGGGGTCGACGTGCGACTTGAGAGCGTCGCGTGTGTTGGAGTAGCCCAGCCGCGCCGCCACGTCCGCCGCCGGGAACCAGTGTTCCCCCGTCGGCGTCGTAGCCTCCGCACCCGCGCCCCCGTGGCCGCGAACACGAAGTCATTGATGTCGATCGCGTCCCGCTTCGCTCCCGCCGGCTGGTCCGGCGGGGTGTCGTTCTGCTCGTTCATCGAGCATCACCTCCACCCCGGAAGCTAGGGTCGGCGATCGGCAACTGTCGTTCGAAGAAAGCTCGTTCACTCGATAGGGGACAGAGGGATCGATTCGACAGGAATCGCCCCCGGCACCGAGGCCGGCTCCGCGGACGGCCGCTCGGCCGGCCGCTTCCGCCCCCGCCCCGCCAGCCGGCACCCGACGCACCCCGCGTGCCCCGCCCGCGCCTGCGTGTCCCGGGCCCGCATCCCCCACTGTCCGCGCGGCCGCACCCCGGGCGGCTTGCCCCAGCCGGACAGGTGCAGGGCCCAGGTGACCAGCACGCTCACCGCCACCACGGCCAGCCCGGCGGCGACCACGGGGAGGGAGGCCGTACAGACCCCCAGCCCCATCACGGCGCTTCCCGCGGTAGCGATGGCGAAGCCGGTCCAGCCGGCGATCGTGTGACCCTCGTCGTACAGACTCATGGAGCCGCCTCCAGGGGACGAACCAGTTCCCTCACAAGCTAAGAAATTACAACCCGAATATCTCACGAACTAAGGGATTCCGAAAGATGCACGGCACGCCGCGCCCGCCCGCCACCCCGGCCCAGGCGCTGTCGGCGATGGACCACCTCATCGCCGCCCACCTCATCGGACAGCAGGAGCTGGCCCGGCGGCTGGGACTGAACGTCACCGACCTGACCTGTTTCGGCTTCGTCCTGGAGGCCGGCGACGAACTGCTGACGGCGGGCGACCTCGCGGCCCGCGCCCACGTCACGACGGGCGCCGTGACCGGCATCCTCAACCGCCTCGAACGCGCCGGTTACGTCACCCGCCGCCCCGACCCCACGGACCGCCGCCGGGTCCGCGTGGCCGCCGTACCGGACGCCGTCACCCGCGTCGAGGCGGTGTACGCGGGCCACTACAAGCGCCTGACGGCCCTCTTCTCCGACTACTCCCCGGAGGAACTGGCGATCATCACCGACTGGTTCACCCGCGCCACGGCCCTCGCCCACGAATACCTGGAGAAGCTGAACCGGAACGACCCGGCAGAGGAGTGCTGACCCGGAACACGCCGAACGCCCCGGAGCGATCCGGAGCTTCGTTCACTGCGCACTCGGCAGGACTCGAACCTGCGACCTTCTGATCCGCAGGACCGGGCGCCGCGCCATGAGCAGTGCAAGCGCCCCTCTGCTCTGGTCGCTCAAGTTGGCGATCCTGTGCGTCTGCGTGCCGCCGTTGCTGTCAGAGGCTCCGGCCGCGAAACCCAGCACGCCACCGAGAACTGCCCCATGGTTGCCTCCAGCTGGGGTCAATGCTCAGCACGCACGGCCCAGTCCCATCTTCCTGCGCCTAAAGCTCGATCTGTCCTCAACAGCTTCGCACGCGTGTCGCGTTCCTCCGCGGCCGAGATGCGGAGCTGCACATCCGCGGTGAGGATGGAGGGGTGAGGGCGATCGCGCCCTGTGTCCGGGCGCTTGGCGCCCCTCTCACCGATTTGTGGCAGGGGAGTCTCACGATGACCGCAACGGCACGAGCATCTCAGTCGGCTCACCCCGAACGCCCGGGCAGGTCGGACGGGGTGTGCAGCGAGTTCACCGTATTCACCAAGATCAAGCCGGGTGAGGCCGATGCGTTGCGTGAGGATCTCGCCAAGCTGTCCGATGCGGCGGACAGCGAGAGAGTTCATGCGGCGCTGCGCCAGATCGGCACCCTGCATGACGCACGGCACGTCATCTTCGACAACGACACCCGGTTCATGTTCGCCAGTGTCTTCGACGGCTCCTGGGACGCGTACATCGACGACTTCGCGAAGACGGTGGTCGGGGAGCGCTTCGACAGGGTCTTCTCGCACAGCGAGGGGTTTCCCGGCATCAAAGATCCCGGGGTGAAGGACTGGTTCGTCGCCCACCAGGCGCCCGCAGGGGTCTTCGTCAGCGCATATCCCGATCTGACCGTTCAGCAGATCTACAAGGACCATCGCGTGGAGGAGGCGTTCGAGGAGGTACTGGACACCGCTGAGTTCCGGGCGGCGCTGGAGAACCCGGCCAACGCGGAGCTGGTGGCCACGCCGGCCTTCCAGAAGCTGCTGGAAGAAGCCTCGGCCTAGACCCGTGCAGAGCTGCCCTCGCAGCTCTGAGCCCGCTTCGGTGTGCGTCGGCGGGCGCGAACCCGCCCCTGCGGGGCTGCCCGGACAGCGACCGATCGGAGGCGCATACGAGCATGAGCGCGACAGACAGCGGCAGCGAGGCCAGTGTGCGCATCGAGATCGAGGACATCCAGAGCGGGGCACTGCGCCCGAGGCCCGTCCCGTACGAGGGGAAGTTCGTCTTCCTGCGCGTGGATGACCGCCATGCCGGACGTGCCCTGCTGCGGCGGCTGCTCCCGCTGACCTCGGGTGGTCTGCCGAGCGACCTGAGCCAGGATGCCTGGGTGGCTGTGGCGTTCACCTATCAGGGGCTGAGGGCCCTGGGAGTGCCTCAGGAGTCGCTGGACAGCTTTCCGCGGGCGTTTCGTGAGGGCATGGCCGCTCGGGCGGAGTTGATCGGCGATGTGGGTGAGAACGCCCCGGACCACTGGGAGACCCCGTTCGGGACGGGCGACGTTCACATCGCGTTGAGCGCCCTCGCCTCAGATCTCGAGCGACTGAACCATGAACTGGAGCAGGCCCAGGTCGCTTACCGAGAAACCCCCGGTGTCCGGGTGATGTGGGAACAAGACGTCCACCAGCTTCCGACCGGACGCACCACCTTCGGCTTCCGGGACGGCATCAGCCATCCGAACATCGAAGGTGTCGGACTGCCCGGCTCCAATCCGCAGGAACCCCCCATCAAAGCCGGCGAGTTCATTCTCGGCTATCCGGACGAAACCGGTAATCTGCCGCCCATGCCCAGCCCCGATGTGCTGGGACGCAACGGAACCTACGTGGCCGTTCGCAAGATTCACACCAACGTCGCGGCCTGGCGCCGGTACCTGCGCGCCAACAGCTCCAACGCCGAGGAGGAAGCTCTCCTGGCGGCGAAGATGGTCGGACGCTGGCCGAGTGGCGCGCCGCTGGCGCTGACGCCGGAGCACGACGACCCGGAGCTGGCGGCGGACCCGCAGCGCGTCAACAACTTCATGTACCGGGAGAACGACGATCGCGGCCTGCGATGCCCCGCCGGCGCGCACATCCGCCGGAACAACCCCCGCGATGCCACCATCGTCGGCGACGCACGGATGCACCGGATCATCCGCCGCGGCACCACCTACGGCCCGCCGCTGCCCGAGGGTGTGCTGGAGGACGACGGTGCGGACCGGGGCCTGGTGGGAGTTTTCATCGGCGCCCACCTGGAACGACAGTTCGAGTTCATCAAGTCCGAATGGGTCAACGACGGCAACTTCATCGGCTACCCCGGCGAGCAGGACCCAGTGGCCGGCCATCACGACGGAACCGGCAGCGTCACCATTCCCGACAAGCCGGTCCGGCGCCGCCTGCGGAACCTGCCCAGCTTCGTGATCACCCGCGGCGGCGAGTACTGCTTCGTGCCGGGTCTTCGTGCCCTGCGCTGGCTCGCCGAACTGGAGGGCTGAAGGGAAACCCCGCCCCTGAGGCCCGATCTCGATCTCCGAGGAGAGGCCGAAGTCATGGCAGCACAGTTCGTCCCCTACACACCTGACGTCGAGGTACAGGACCCGGACTTCGACCAGCACGTGCAGACGGTGATCGAGAAGACCGAGCGCTATATCGCCGAGTCCGTCGAGGCCGGCGGCACCGGACAGGCCCTGCGCGACGCCCACGCCAAAGGCTACGGACTGATCCGCGGGGAAGTGGAGATCCTGGACGGACTGCCCCCCGAGTACGCCCAGGGCATCTACGCGACACCAGGAACCCACGACGCGCTCATCCGCTTCTCCAACGGCTCACCGCACGCCGGAGCCGACGCGCGACTGGGCGCCGCCACCGGACTGGCGCTGAAGATGTTCGGCATCCCCGGCCCGACCCTGCTGGAAGACGAACCGGACACGGGCACCTTCGACTACGCCAACATCAACGGACCGATCTTCTTCTGCAACACGGTCGAGCACTACCTGTTCATCCAGGAACTGTTCCTGAACGCGCCGGCCTACTTCTCCCAGGGCCGACCCGGCGCGCACCGCTTCTTCACCGAGTTCGTGACCGGCAAGGGAACGCTGGCCCAGGACAACTGGGCATGGGACGAGTTCTTGGCCTTCCTCCGCCTGTCGAAGACCCCTCCGGCCAACCTGCTGCTGTCGAGCTACTGGACGATGGGCGCGGTCCGGCACGGGGACTACATCGCCAAAGTACGCATCACCCCGGACCCGGACTGTGCCGCCGCGGTGGCCCGGCGCGTCATCGACCCCGCCTCCGCAGCGGAGGTTTTCCGACCTGCCCTGCAGGCCGAGTTGCAGGAGCGGCCCTACACCTTCGACATCCAGGTACAGCTCTGCACCGACCTGCAACGCATGCCGGTGGAGGACACCACCGTGGAGTGGCCCGAGAAGCTGTCGCCGTCCGTCACCGTGGCCAAGCTGCGGCTCCCGCAGCAGGACATCTCCGGCCCGGAGAACCTGGCGAAGATGGACTCACTGTCCTTCACACCCTGGCGGGTCACCGCCGAGCACGCCCCTCTGGGCAACATCATGCGGGCCCGCAAAGAGGTCTACCGACAATCCTCCATCCAACGCCACAAGCTCAACCAGCAGCCGCGCACAGAGCCGCACAGCGCCGACGAGGTACTCGGCCCGGCTCAATGACACGATCCACCCGAACGCCGAGGCCGACGTCAGCGTGACGAGGGCGTACAGCATCAGCCGCCGACCACTCGTGCGGTGAAACAGACATTGAACTGTCGAGCTCGGTGATCTCCACGTCCAGGCCCGTTTCCTCCTTCACTTCGCGGACGGCGGTTCCCGGCAGCTGAAGGAGAATGCGTCCTTCCTCGTCACGGTCCGCTTCCATGATCTCGGCCACTCTGCGCGTCCCTGCTCCACGAACAGGGCACCGACGCCCGAATGATCACTGAAATCGGCGCGACCGGTGCCCTCGTAGCCGTCTGATCGGCCCGCTCTCGCCCTCTGAGGCGGTTGCCGTCAAACACTGCCGTCAAGGCAAAAGCCAGAGGCCCTGTGGATCACTCCACAGGGCCTCTGGTCTGCTGCGCACTCGGCAGGATTCGAACCTGCAACCTTCTGATCCGTAGTCAGATGCTCTATCCGTTAAGCTACGAGTGCTTGTTCTTTTGTTTCGCCCCCGCTCCCGGTCCTTTCGGCCCGCTCGCGGCGACAGGAAGAACATTACATGACTGCCGCCGTCATGTGAAATCCGATCCGCATACCCCTTGTGACCTGCGGAAACGTCCAGGGACGGCCGGAAGCCGGCGGGTGCCGGGGAACGCCGAAGCCCCGGCCTTGGGGGCCGGGGCTTCGGGATCGGGGCGGAGGCGGAGGGATTTGAACCCTCGATGGGCTTTAAGGCCCAAACCGCATTAGCAGTGCGGCGCCATAGACCGGACTAGGCGACGCCTCCAGCACAACCGCTCACGCGAGCGCGCGAGTGGTGCGTGCAGATGATGACACAGTCGAGCGCCGTGTCACCAATCGCCTCCCACGGTACTAGGCACCCGGGTCGCAGGGCAAAGGGCTTTCCCCCGGCGGGGCGGGAGGGGGGAGAGAGGGAGGAGAGGAGGCCGGGCGCAACGTCTTGGGCGGGGGCGCGTTGGAAGGGGCATGGAATCTGTGCTTCCGGGCGCCGGGCGGCGCCTTCTGCTCGCGTCCCTCTCCGCCGCCGCGTCCCTCGTCCCCCTCACCGCCGTACCCGCCGCCGCGGCCGGCGCCGTGCCGCCGCCCGTCCGGCCGGAGGACCAGGGTGATCACCTCACCGTCGTGGTCCGGCACGCCGGGGCGGGGCGGGACGGGACGTACGAGGTGTCCTGTCATCCCGGTGCCGGCCGGCATCCGGACGTCGCCGAGGCCTGCCGGGTGCTCGACGCGAACACGCGGTGGGGGCGCGATCCGTTCGCGCCGGTCGCTCCCGGCACCACCTGCACCATGCTCTATGGCGGCCCGGCCACCGCCCATGTCACCGGGACCTGGGCCGGGCGCCCGGTCGACGCCTCGTACGACCGCAGTGACGGGTGCGAGATCGGGCGGTGGGACCGCATGGTGCCCCTGCTGCCGGGCATGGGCGGGTCGGCTTAGCGGGCGGTGGGCGGACGCATTGGTTCCGTAAAGGTCCCGGGGAGGTCCCGGGGAGTCGGCGCATACGGTCACGCGTTCGCCGTCACTTCCTCGTGGGACCTCCCTCTCATCCGGCGCCGCGAGCGCAACCCGTGCCCTTAGACTCCCTCGCGTGACACGTCGCGGGCCGGTTGGCAAGATGGCCCGAGCGGTCGGCAAGGTGCGGTAACAGGGAGGAAGGCGTCTCGTGAGCAGCAGGCCATCCCGAGGCGCTGCTCGCCTCGCAGCCATACTCGACGCGCTGCCGGACGCGTTGGTCCTGGTCAACGCCAACGGAACCGTCGTCAACGCCAACACCATCGCGCTGGAGACCTTCGAGGCGCCCGGTACGGCTCTCGTGGGGCGCGGGCTGCTCGATCTGCTGCCCGAGTTCGACTCCCGGCTCATCCCCGGGTCGATGCGGCGGCCCGACCACATGGATCCGACGGGGCGGACCAAGCCCACCCGGATGGTCGCGCGGCGCACCGACGGGACCGAGTTCCCGGTCGAGGTCACCAGCGCGAATCTGGAGAACGGGCAGCAGGCGTACGACGGTTACGGCTACACCGGCGACGAGCTGTTGATGATCGTGGTCCGGGACCTGTCCGGGACCGTGGACACCGAGGCGGAGCTGGCCCGGTCACAGCGGCAGACCGAGATGATCCTGCGGGCAGCCGCGGAAGGTGTCGTGGGCACGGACACCGACGGGCGGATCGTGCTCGTCAACCCGGCCGCCGCCCAGATACTGGGATTCCGGGCCGGTGAGCTGGGCGGCAAGGAGCTGCACACGCTGGTGCTGCACTCCCGCGCCGACGGATCGCCGTTCCCGTACGAGGAGTCGCCGCTCGCCGACACCCTGCGATCCGGGCGCAAGCACCGGGTGCGCGGGCAGGTGCTGTGGTCCAAGGGCGACCAGAAGGTGCCGGTCGATCTGACCACCGCGCCGGTGCGGGACGGGGACCAGCTCGTCGGCGCCGTGATGACCTTCACCGACCGGCGGCCGTTCGACGCCTTGGTCGAGGAGAAGGCCGCGCTGGAGAAGGCGCACGCCGAGGAGCTGGAACGGCTCTCCGAGGAACACGCCTCCGACCTGACCGCGCTGCGCCAGCAGCACGTCACCGAGGTCGAGGAGCTGCGCGAGAAGCACGCGGAGGAACTGGCGGCGGGCGAGGAGCGGTACGCGGCGCTCGCAGAGCGGGAGAAGGACCGGTACGAGGCCCTCGCCGGGCGGCACGAACAGCTGCTCACGCTGCTCGGGCAGTCGCTGCGCGGGCCGCTGGACGAGCTGCGCCGCGAGCTGTCCGCGCTCGCCGCCGACGACGCCGGGCAGCTGTGGCCCGAGGCCAATCAGGTACTGCATCACCTGTCCGCCGGCTACTCGCGGATCACCACCCTGATCGACAACGTCCTCGGGTATCAGCGGCTGGACGCGGGCAGCGAGGACATCACCCGTACGAAGGTGATGCTGGACGCCGTCGTCGCCGCCGGTGTGGACGGGGCCGTCGAGCTGATCGGGCCGGGACGGGTGCAGTTCGCCGTCCACGCGCCGCCCATCGAGGCCGAGGTCGACCCGCAGCGGCTCGCCACCGCGCTCGCGCATCTGGTCGCGGATGTCGCCGGGGTCGACGCCACCGGCAACACGCCCGTCTCGGCGGGCGGTTACCTGGACAACACCGTCGTCGTGGCCGCCGCGCAGCGCGGTGAGGTCGCGCGGATCGAGGTGCGCGGGCCGTACGCCGGCGGGGACCCGGTGCACGAGCCGATCGTGCGCGGGATCGTGCGCGCCCACGGTGGTGTGCTCCAGACGCACGAGGTGCCGGGCATGAGCGGCAGCGCGTACGTCCTCGAAGTGCCGCTCGGCGGCGGGGCGGGCGCGGTCGCCGCGGGGGCTGTCTCCGCGGGGGCGGGTGCCGCTGAGGCCCCGGTCGCGTTGCCGGTTCCGGACGGCGGTGAAGGCGGCGCTGAGGACGCCGGTACGGCGGCCGGGCAGGGTGCCGGTGGCCGACGGCGGGCCCGGCGGGCCTCCACGGACGCCTTCCTGGACAGTGACATGGCCGGCGCGGGTGACGCCGGCGAGACGGGGGCGCCCGCGCCGACCGGACGGCGTCGGCGGCGTGCCGCCGCGCCCGCCGAGGAGGGTGCCGTGGTCCCGGCCGAGGGCGCGGAGACCGCGTCCGGCGGGACCGGACGCCGCCGTGGGCGGCCCGCCGACAACGCCGATGCCGGTGAGGGCACCAGCGAGGGCGTGTCCGAGGGGTCCGTGGTGACCTCTGCCGAGCAGGGCGCGGGGGCCGCCGCCTCGGGTACGGGTCTCGGGGGCACCGTGCCGCCGCAGGGCGTGCCCGCGCCGACGGGCCGACGCGCCCGCCGCGACTCCAACGCCCCGCAGGCCGCGCTGCCTCCGGCGCTCCCGGCGGCAGGCAGCGAGTCCGCACCCGGTGCTCAGGCGGTACCGGCCGAGGGTGCCTCGGTGGTTCCGGCGCAGGGTGGCGAGGCGGTTTTGGCCGAGGGCGCGCAGCCGACGGGACGACGCCGACGGGCGCTGGCCGCGGCGGCTGAGCGGGCCGCGGCGCAGGAGGCGAGCGGCGCGCGCACGGTCTTCGCCCTGCCGCCGGCCGAGGCGGACCGGTCCCCGGACACGCCGAATCCGGCGGGTGGCGCGGCCAACGCCATGAGTGCGGGGCCGGGCTCGGGTGCGGGCTCGGGTCCAGGTACGGGCGCGGGTGCGGGTGTGCCGGTGCCGCCGGGTGGCGGCGCGCCTGTGGCTCCTGGTGCCGGGGTGCCTGTGGCTCCTGGTGCCAGTGGGCCTGCCGGGCCGAACGCCGGTGTCGCTGTGACTCCGGGAGCCGGGATTCCCGTCGCCCCGGGTGCCGGCGCGCCCACCGGCTCCGACCCCAACGCCGGTGTACCTGTCGCTCCGGGTGCCGGGGTCCCCGTGGCCCCCGGAGCCAATGCGCCTGTCGGTCCCAACTCCGGTGTACCTGCGGCTCCCGGAGCCGGGATTCCCCTCGCCCCGGGTGCCGGCGCGCCCACCGGCTCCGGCCCCGACGCCGGTGTACCTGTCGCTCCGGGTGCCACCGCGCCCACCGGCCCCGACGCCGGTGTGCCCGTGGCTCCCGGTGCCGTCGCCCCCGCCGTTCCCGGTGCGGGTGCCGCCGCCGAGGGGCGGCCGAGTGCCGGCGGTCCGGTGGCCGGTGCCGGGCCGTTGCCCGGTCAGGTGCGGGTTCCCGCCCAGATGCCGGTGTCCGTCGAGGGCGTGCCGGGTGACGACGGCCGGCACGACGGCGTACCGCTCGACCAGGCCGAGGACCACACCCCGCCGCAGCCGCATCCCACCAGCGCCCCGACCGGCCGACGCCGCCGGGCCGTGGCCCAGCCCGCCGAGGCCGCCCGGGCGGTGGGGCCCGCGACCGGGCAGACCCCGCCGCAGCCCCTGCCTGCGCAGGCGGCTCCCGGCCAGGTCCCGCAGGGTACGGCCGTACCCCCGGTCCCCGGTCAGGGGGCCCCGGCGCACGGTACGACCGGGCAGGGCATCGCCGTCCAGGCAAGTCCGGTGGCGCCGGCGGGGCAGCCGTCCGCCCAGGCTCAGGGTGCCGCGCCTGCGGGTCCCGGTGCCCAGCCGGGTACCGCCGTCCCGGGCGGACCGGCAGCGGGGGGCCGACCGGCCGTACCCGCCCCGGGCACCCCCGGTCACCCCACGCCCGCCCCCGGCACCGCGGCACAGCCCGTTCCCCCCGCCCCCGGCACCGCAGGGCACCCCGTTCCGCCCGCGCAGGCCCCGCAGCCCTCGGCCGTACCCGGTCAGGGCGCCGCCGCGCATCCCGCTTCCGCACAGCCGGGCACCCCGGCCGCCGGTACTCCGGTGGCGACCCCGGGTGCGCTGCCGTTGCCCGCCGAGGCCGGCCCTGGTCAGGCGCAGGGGGCCCAGGCCGCCCCGGTGCCGCCCGGCGGCGACCCCGCGTCCGGCGTCCCGCAGCAGTGGCCGGGCGCCGACGGCCCCTCCGGCACCGCGAACCGCACCCCGGCTCCGGGCACCCCCGCAGCCGACGTGCCGCAGCAGTGGCCCGGGTCCGGCGGCACCTCCGGCGCAGGGACCACCGCACCGGCCCCCGGCACCCCCGGAGCCGACGTCCCGCAGCAATGGCCCGGTACCGGCGACAGCTCCGGCACCGGCACCCCTGCCGCGGGGCCCAACGGAGCCGTGCCCGCCACCGGCCGGCCGCAGCGGGTCGCGATGCCTCTGCCCGCCGAGGCCGCCGGTGGCGCCTCCGCCGACCCGGACTCGACGCAGGGGCGGGCGATCAGCGTCCGTACCCTCGGGCAGGGCGTGCCGTTCGCGCGGCAGGCCGCCCAGGTGCAGCAGCCGACGGCGACTCCGCCGCCGCACGCGCCGGGCGGATCGGGCCGGCGGCGCAAGCTGGGCACTCGCCCCGACCCGGCCCCCACCGGCCAAGCCGGCCAAGAGCCGCAGCCGCACCCGGACCAGGCGGCCCGGCCGCACCCGTCCGCCGAACCGGCACCCGCGCACCCCACGCCGACCGGTCAGCCGTCGCTCGGCGGCCAGGCCTCGCTCGCCGGGCAGGCTCCCCTGTCGCACCCCTCGCCCGCCGCCCCGGCCCCCGCACGGCCGGCGCAGGGCACCGAGGGGGGCGGGCGGTCGTACGCCATAGGCGCCCCGGAGCCCAACGCCGCCGAGGGGCCCGAGCCGCTGGACGGTCCCGGTGGGGCCGTGGAGGTGGCGGACACCCCGCGCCCGCAGCCGCTGGACGACGAGCTGCCCCCGGAGCCGCTGGACAACCCGCGTCGGCTGCTGGTGTGGCCCGCGCCGGACGTGACGACCCAGCAGGCGCTCAGCGACCGGGGCTACCGGCCGGTGATCGTGCACTCGCGCGAGGAGGTCGACGCGCAGATCGCGGCCTTCCCCGCCGCGCTGTTCGTGGACCCGCTGACCGGTCCGATCACGCGGACGGCGTTGCAGTCGCTGCGTCAGGCCGCCGTGGCCGCCGAGGTCCCGGTGCTGGTCACGGCCGGGCTCGGGCAGGCGACGCGCGAGGCGGCGTACGGCGCCGACCCCGCCGTACTGCTCAAGGCGCTGGCGCCGCGCGACAGCGAGCAGCATCCGCCGCGGGTGCTGCTCATCGAGGAGCACGCGGAGATCGCGCTGGCGCTGACCTCGACGCTGGAGCGGCGCGGGATGCAGGTGGCGCGGGCCGCGAACGACAACGACGCGGTGACGCTGGCGGGGCAGTTCCGGCCGAACCTGGTGGTGATGGACCTGATGCAGGTGCACCGCCGGCGGGCCGGGATCGTGGACTGGCTGCGGTCGAACGGGCAGCTCAACCGCACCCCGCTGGTCGTCTACACCGCCGCCGTCGACCCGGCCGACCTGCCCCGGCTGGCCTCCGGTGAGACCGTGCTGTTCCTCGCCGAGCGGTCGACCAGCGGTGAGGTGCAGTCGCGGATCGTGGATCTGCTGGCCCGGATCGGCACCAACTGACTGCCGGCCCGGATCGGCACCGACCGGCGGTGCTGGTCTAGCGGGCGATCAGTCTGCGGGCCGCCTCCTTGATGGAGGCCCGCAGGCGGTCGTGGTCGGTGTCCGCCGTGCCGGCGAGGATGCGCCGCATCTGCGGGACCACGGTCATCCAGTTGGTCAGCGCGGTGAGCAGGATCAGCAGGTGGCCGGCCGGGATGGCGTCCGTGATGACGCCCCGGGCCTGGCCGTCCTGGATCGCGGCGATCTTGCGGGCGTAGTGGTCCTGGCGGGCCGTCTCGTCGGGCAGTTCGGCGCTGCCGTACTCGATGCCCTCCCAGAAGAGGAGGCGCAGCAGTTCGGGGTGGGCGGCGTGGTAGTCGAGGAGGCGGTCGACCCAGCCGTCCATGTCGTCCGGGTCGACGGGTACGGCCGCCGCCAGGTCGGTCATGCGGGTGCCGAGGACCTTGCTGAACAGCTCCGCCTTGTTGCCGAAGTAGGCGTAGATGAGCTGCTTGTTGGCCTTGGCCTCGGCGGCGATGCGGTCGATGCGGGCGCCCGCGATGCCGTGCCGGGCGAACTCGGCCGCCGCCGCCTCGAAGATCCGGGCCTTGGTGGCCTCGGGGTCCCTCACTGATGCCATGGGGACAGGGTAGGCCGTCCGAGGCGGTAACCAACGAGTTGGTTGACGGGAATGGGAGCGCCGGGCACGCTGTTGGGGGCTGGTAACCAACGAGTTGGTTAGTGAATCGAAGGAGTAGCGCCCGCTCATGCCGTCAGCCACCACCACCCGCCAGGCACCCGGTCTCCGGATCCCCGCCCGCGAGCGGTCCGCCTCCGGCTCCCTCTTCCTCCTGCTGATCGCCGTCTGCACCGCCGTCACGGCCGCCAACATCTATCTCGCGGCCCCGCTGCTCCCGCTGATCGCCCACGACTTCGGCACGATCCCCTCGGCCGTGGCCTGGATCGCCTCGGTCGCCCAGCTCGGCTACGCCGCCGGCCTGCTCTTCTTCGCCCCGCTCGGCGACCGCGTCGACCGGCGGCGGCTCGTCGCCTGGCTCTCCGTGGCCACCACGGCCGCCCTCCTCGTCGCGGCCGTGGCCCCGGGCACCGCGGCCCTCGCCGCCGCCGTGTTCGTCGCCGCCGCGGCGACCGTCGTACCGCAGCTGCTCGTCCCGCTGGTCGCCGCGCGCGCCCCGGCGGACCGGCGCGCCCGGCATGTCGCCGCCGTGATAGCCGGGCTGTTCACCGGGATCGTCGCCGCCCGTGTCGTCGGCGGTCTGGCCGGGCAGGCCTTCGGCTGGCGCTGGGTCTTCGCCGGGTCGGCCGTGCTGACGCTCGCCCTGGGACTGGCCACGGCCCTGGCCCTGCCGGCCGAGCGGCGGGTGCGTACGGGCGGACTGTTCTCCGGGATCGCGGAGCTGCCGGGGCTGCTGCGCCGCTCGCCCGACCTGTGGCGGGCGTGCCTGCGGCAGGCGGGGATGTTCGGCGCGTGGAGCGCCCTGTGGACCTCGCTCGCGCTGCTGCTGACCGGCCCCGGCTACGGCCTGTCCACCGCGACCGCCGGGCTCTTCGGACTCTTCGGCCTGACCGCCAGCGCGGTGGCGCCGCTGGCGGGCGGCCTGGTGGACCGGTTCGGGGCAGCGCGGGTCGTGGGTGCCGCGTATGCGCTGGCCGCCGTCGCCGTACCGCTGTTCTGGCTCGGCGGGCAGGTGCTGGTGGCGCTGTTCGCCGCCGCGATCGCGATTCACGCGGCCCTGGTCGCCTCCCATGTCGCCAACCAGACCCTGGCGCTGACCACGACGTCCACGCCGGCCACCGCCAACACGGCCTACGTCGTCTCCGGCTTCGCCGGCGGCGCCCTCGCCTCCGCCGCCGCGGGCCCGGCCTTCGGCCACTGGGGCTGGACCGGGGTGTGCGCGGTGGCAGGGGTGTGGCTGGTGCTGGGCTGGGGGAGCACGACGCGGACCGGGCGGCGTTGACGACGAGCGTACGGACCGGGCGGCGGTGACGACAGGCGTACGGACCGGGCGGCGGTGAACCGAACGCCCGGTCCTGAACACCCGGTCCGGCGTCCCGTAGGGGCCGTCAGAGCCGGGTGACGTCCAACCGCCCGTCCGCGTACTGCCGGCGCAGAACCTTCTTGTCGAACTTGCCCACGCTCGTCTTCGGCACCGACTCGACGACCGTCCAGCGTTCGGGCAGCTGCCACTTGGCGATGCGGCCCTCCTCGAAGAGGAAGGTGCGCAGGGTCTCGAAGTCCGCGGTGGCGCCCGGCCGCAGGACGACCGTGGCCAGCGGGCGCTCGCCCCACTTCTCGTCCGGTACGGCGACCACGGCGGCCTCGGCCACGTCCGGGTGGGACATCAGCGCGTTCTCCAGCTCGACGGAGGAGATCCATTCGCCGCCGGACTTGATGACGTCCTTGGCGCGGTCGGTGAGGGTGAGGAAGCCGTCGGGGGAGATGGTGCCGACGTCACCCGTCTTCAGCCAGCCGTCCTCGCTGAACTTGTCGTCGGGGCGCAGGGGTTCGGCGTCGGGGCCGCTGTAGTACGCGCCCGCGATCCAGGGGCCGCGCACCTCCAGCTCGCCCGCCGACGCGCCGTCCCAGGGCAGGCGTGCGCCGCCGGGGCCGGTGAGGCGGGCCTCGACGCCGGCCGGGAAGCGGCCCTGGGTGAGACGGTAGGCGAACTCCTCGTCGGTACCGGCCGCGTGGGCCGGCGGGCGGGCGACCGTGCCGAGCGGGGAGGTCTCCGTCATGCCCCAGGCGTGGCAGACCCGCATGCCCAGCTCGTCGAAGGCCGCCATCAGGGAGGGCGGGCAGGCCGAGCCGCCGATGGTGACCTGGGTGAGGGCGGAGACGTCACGGGGCCTGGCGTGCAGCTCGCCGAGGAGGCCCTGCCAGATGGTCGGGACGGCCGCCGCGTGGGTGGGCCGTTCGCGTTCGATCATCTCGGCGAGCGGGGCGGGCTGGAGGAAGCGGTCCGGCATCAGCATGTTGACGCCGGTCATGAAGGTGGCGTGCGGCAGGCCCCAGGCGTTGACGTGGAACTGCGGGACGACGACGAGCGAGGTGTCCTGGTCGGTCAGGCCCATCGACTGGGCCATGTTCACCTGCATGGAGTGCAGGTAGATCGAACGGTGGCTGTAGACCACGCCCTTGGGGTCGCCGGTCGTGCCGGAGGTGTAGCACATGGCGGCGGCCTGGCGTTCGTCCAGCTCCGGCCAGTCGTAGCCGGTCGGCCGGCCGGCGATCAGCTCCTCGTACTCGTGCACCTGGGCGGTGGCGCCCTGGAGCGGGGCGCGGTCGCCGGGCCCGGAGACGACGATGTGCTCGACCGTCGGCAGCTTCGGCAGCAGCGGGGCGAGCAGCGGGATCAGCGAGCCGTTGACGAGGACGACCTTGTCGGCCGCGTGGCCCACGATCCACACCAACTGCTCGGCGGGCAGCCGCAGGTTGAGCGTGTGCAGCACCGCGCCCATGGACGGGATCGCGAAGTAGGCCTCGACGTGCTCGGCGTTGTTCCACATGAGCGTGGCCACCCGGTCGTCGCCGGTCACGCCCAGCTCGTCCCGCAGGGCGTGTGCCAGCTGGGCGGCGCGGGCCCCGACCTCGGCGAAGGTGCGCCGGTGCGGCTCGGGTTCCCCGGTCCAGGTGGTCACCTGCGACGAGCCGTGGACCGTCGACCCGTGGGTCAGGATCCTGGAGATCAGCAGCGGTACGTCCTGCATGGTGGCCAGCACGGCGTTCCTCCCGGGCGACATTGCCTACGCGGTAGTAGGGGGGTGCGCTGATTCTGCGCACATACCACGCGGTATGTCACTAGGGGATGTGTCACTGAGAGGGAGGAAAATCCCGTCCGGCGGCGAGGAGAGTCCCGTCCGGCGGGCCGGCACCGGATCGCGGCTAGCGGGCCAGCACCAGTTCGGGGTCCTCGCGCAGCTTGCCCAGCGCGCGCGACACCGCCGACTTCACCGTGCCCACCGACACCCCGAGCACCTCGGCGGTCTGGGCCTCGCTGAGGTCCTCGTAGTACCGCAGGACGACCATCGCCCGCTGACGGGCCGGCAGCCGCAGGACCGCCCGCCACATGGCGTCGTGCAGCGCCTGCCGCTCGGCCGGGTCGTCGCCGCCGGGCGCGGGCTCCGGCTCGGGCAGCTCGTCGCAGGCGAACTCGTCCACTCTGCGCTTGCGCCACTGCGAGGTCCGGGTGTTCAGCAGCGCCCGGCGCACATAGCCGTCGAGCGCCCGCTGGTCCTCGATCCGCTCCCAGGCCACATAGGTCTTGGCGAGCGCGGTCTGCAACAGGTCCTCGGCGTCGCTCGGGTTCGCGGTCAGCGAGCGCGCGGTGCGCAGCAGGACCGGCTGACGGGCCCGCACGTACGACGCGAACGACGGGTAGGCGGGGGTCTGCCGCCCGGGTGCGGCGGCGGCCGAGGCGCTGGTGCAGACGGGTGTGGTCATGCCTCCACGCTAGGAGCGCGGGCCACGGCGGCGGATCGGCCGCAGGTCCCGAAGGCGAGTCCCCCTCAGGTTGTAGGGGTGGGGCTGCCTCCACCTCCTGAAGGTGGACTGCGGGTGCCTCCCGTCTGCGGGTACGACCCTGAGGAGGTCAGCCGTCCGCCGTCAGGACCAGCCCCGATGTCGGCACCCCGGTGCCGGCCGTCACCAGGGTGCGGGCCGCGCCCGGGACCTGGTTCACGGCCGTGCCCCGCAGCTGGCGGACCGCCTCCGCGATGCCGTTCATGCCGTGCAGATACGCCTCCCCGAGCTGACCCCCGTGCGTGTTCAGCGGCAGCCGCCGCTCCGCCACGAAGTCCGCCGCCTCGCCCCTGCCGCAGAACCCGAACTCCTCCAGCTGCATCAGCACGAACGGGGTGAAGTGGTCGTACAGGATGCCCACGTCGATGCCGTCCGGGCCGAGCCCCGAGGTGCGCCACAGCTGGCGGGCCACCGCGCTCGTCTCCGGAAGACCGGTCAGGTCGCCCCGGTAGAAGCTGGTCATCTGCTCCTGCGCCCGGCCCGCGCCCTGGGCCGCCGCCGCGATCACGGCGGGCGGACGGGGCAGGTCCCGGGCCCGCTCCACGGAGGTGACGACGACCGCCTGCCCGCCGTCGGTCTCCTGGCAGCAGTCCAGCAGGCGCAGCGGCTCGGCGATCCAGCGGGAGGCGGCATGGTCGGCGAGCGTGATCGGGCGGCCGTGGAACCAGGCGGCCGGGTTGGTCGCCGCGTACGCGCGGTCCACCACGGCCACGTGCCCGAACGCCTCCGGCGTCAGCCCGTACGTGTGCAGATACCGCTGGGCCGTCATCGCCACCCAGGAGGCCGGGGTGAGCAGCCCGAACGGCAGCGTCCAGCCGAGCGCCGCCCCCTCCGCCGACGGCTCCCGGTGCTGCACCCCCGCGCCGAACCGGCGGCCCGACCGCTCGTTGAAGGCCCGGTAGCAGACCACCACCTCGGCCACGCCCGTGGCCACGGCGAGGGCCGCCTGCTGGACGGTGGCACAGGCGGCCCCGCCGCCGTAGTGCACCCGGGAGAAGAAGGACAGCTCGCCCATCCCGCAGGCCTGGGCCACGGTGATCTCCGGGCTGGTGTCCATGGTGAACGTCACCAGCCCGTCCACGTCGGCCGGGCTGAGCCCGGCGTCGTCGAGCGCGGCCCGGACCGCCTCCGCCGCGAGGCGCAGTTCGCTGCGGCCGGAGTCCTTGGAGAACTCGGTGGCGCCGATGCCGGCGATCGCCGCGCGTCCGCCGAGGGTGTCCCGGGTGCGCAGGCTCATGATCCGGCCTGCGGGACCGTGACCGTCACCGTGCCCGTCACATGGTCGCCGAGACCGTTGGCCCCGACGACCCGGACGACGGCCGTGTCGCCGTCGACCTCCTCGACCCTGCCGGTCAGCACCATGGTGTCCCCCGGATGGTTGGGCGCGCCGAGCCTGATGGCGACCTTGCGGAGCACCGCCGTAGGGCCGAAGTGGTCGGTGACGTACCGGCCGACCAGGCCGTTCGTCGTCAGGATGTTCATGAAGACGTCCGGGGCGCCCTTCTGCCGGGCCAGCTCCGGGTCGTGGTGGACGTCCTGGTAGTCGCGGGAGGCGAGGGCGCCCGCCACGATCAGGGTGCGGGTCACCGGGATCTCCAGCGGCGGCAGCCGCTCACCCGCCCTCACCGGTCCACCACCCGGAACACCGGCAGCGTCAGCTCCTCGTCGCACCGCTGGAACTCGACCCGCACCGGCAGCCCGATCCGTACCTTGTCGTACGGCGCCCCGACCACGTTGCTCACCATCCGCACGCCCTCCGCGAGTTCGATCAGGCCGACGGCGTACGGGGGGTCGAAGGCCGGGAAGGGCGGGTGGTGCTGCACCACGTACGAGTAGACCGTGCCCTCGCCGCTCGCCTCGACCGCCTCCCAGTCCGGGCTTCCGCAGGCGTCGCAGCCCGGCAGCCAGGGGTGGCGCGGGGTGCCGCAGCCCGTGCAGCGCTGGAGGAGCAGCCGGTGCTCGGCCACGCCCTGCCAGAAGCCGGCGTTGTCCCGGTTGATCACCGGGCGGGGGCGGCGGGCCCGGGGCCGGCGTGGCGCGGGGGCGTACTTGAGGACGCGGAGGCGGTGGACGCCCACCGGTTCGCCGCCCACCCGGACGTCCATGCGGGTCGTGACGAAGTAGCCCGTGCCCAGCCTGGTCGTCTTGCGGGCGGAGACCTGCTCGATGACCGTGTCGAAGGCGATCTCGTCACCCGGCCGCAGGGGCCGCAGATACTCCTGCTCGCAGTCGGTGGCCACCACGGCGGTGCAGCCCGCCGCGTCCAGCAGGCCGAGGAGTTCGTCGTACGCGCCGGTGCGGCCCCGGTGTCCGGACAGGCCGCCCATCGTCCAGGCCTGGAGCATGGTGGGCGGGGCGATGGCGTCCGGGCCGGTGTAGGCGGGGTTGGTGTCGCCCAGCGCCTCGCACCAGTGCCGGATCATCGGCGTGTTCACCGGGTCCTTGCCGGCACCGGCGACGGCGGCGGGCCGGCCCTCGAACGCCTTGAGCCGCGCGCCCAGTTCGTCGTGCACCTGCTCGTCGCTCACACCGGCACCCCCCTGATCTCCCGAGACAGTTCCTGACTGTCCGTCAGATATCTTGGGGTGTCAAGGTCGGCAGCCGCCGGACCGAAGGCACACCGGAGGCACCGGAGAACGCCGACGCGGCGGCACCGAAGCACCGCCGCGCTGACGTGTTACGACCCCGAAGCACACCCCGCGAGCGCCCTCCTCATGAGGACACTCGCCCCCGGCTCACCAGAGCCGGGTGAAGTCGACGTGGATGTTGTCGTTGCCCTGCTGGACGGCCGTGAACGCGGAGCCGTTGACCTGGGCGGTGTTGCTCTGGTTCGAGGCACCGGAGCCGGCCGCGTTCTGGTTCGTGGTGGACGAGTTGCCGTTGTTGTCGTCGCCGACCCCACTGCCGAGGACGGCCGCCACGCCCGAGTTCGATCCGTCGTCCGCGAGGGCGCCGTTGTCCGCCGTCGCGACGCCGGCGAAGAGGGCGACTGCGAGCGGTAGAGCGGAGACGGCGGCGAGAACGCGGGCGGTACGGATGCTTGCCATGTGTTCCTCCAGAACCAAGCACTCTGCGGCCCTAGGGCCGGAAGTACGTGAACTACGGCTGATGCCAGGGCAGTTGGCCGACCGCCTTGACTGTCGTGGACGACGTCGCGCCTCCAGAGTTGCCCACCGAATCCCCGCCGAACCACCCCGGAAGCCGCGATTCGCACGCAAGCGTGAGGAAAAGTCGATAAACCCCCATCGCCACCTTTCGTCACATCAGCCCCCGGAACGACCCTGGGCGGACTTCCCCTTCCTCAGGCGATGCAAGGGATGAATCGTTCCGGCACCTTTCCGGCCAATCCGCCCGGTACCGGCGCGCCGCACTCTGCCCGCCCTTCCCTTTTTCGAACGTACGTACGAACATGTAGGCATGGCCACCATCGACCGGCAGGCCACGACGCTGGCCCTCGCACACGCTCTGTCAGCCGCCGAACGCGGACTGGCCGTGATCCCCCTGTCCCGGACGAAGCTCCCCGCCCTGCGCTCCCCGCACCGCGACGACCCCTGCCCGGCGGGACGGCCCTGCCACGGCGAGTGCGGCCGCTTCGGCCATGGCGTGTACGACGCCTCCACCGACCCCGTCCGCATCCGCGAGCTCTTCGCCGCCGCGCCCTGGGCCACCGGCTACGGCATCGCCTGCGGGCTGCCCCCGTACCACCTGATCGGCGTCGACCTGGACACCAAGTCCGGCACGGACTCCTCGGCCGCCCTGCGCGAACTGGCCCTGCGCCATCTGTTCACGATCCCGGCGACGGTCGTCGTCCTCACCCCGAGCGGAGGCCGCCACCTGTGGCTGACCGGCCCGCCCGACACCGTCGTACCGAACTCTGCTGGCCGGCTCGCCCCCGGCATCGACATCCGGGGCGCCGGCGGCTACCTCGTGGGCCCCGGCTCCCGCACCGACCACGGCGTCTACACCGCCGCGCCCGGCACCGCCGGCCTCGCCCCGGCCCCCTGCCCGCCATCCCTCCTCCGGCTGCTGCTCCCGCCGCCCCGCGCGCCGCACCTGGCCCGTCCGGCGGCGGACGGCCACGGACAGGGGCTGGTCCAGTTCGTGCTCGGCGCACACGAGGGGCAGCGCAACACCCGCCTGTTCTGGGCGGCCTGCCGTGCCTACGAGAACGGCATCGGGCCCGCCCTGACCGACCCGCTCGTGGCCGCCGCCCGCGACACCGGGCTGACCGAACGCGAGGCCCGCGCCACCATCGCGTCGGCGGCACGCCTGACCGGGCACCGGCCGTGAGGCCGGCGGGGCCGGCGGTCAGGCACCGTGCATGACGAAGGCCCCGACCGACTTTGCTGGTCAGGGGCCTTCCGTCTGCGCGGTGGGTGTGGGATTTGAACCCACGGTGGCTCGCGCCACGACGGTTTTCAAGACCGTTCCCTTAGGCCGCTCGGGCAACCCACCTCGTCCGCCCACCAGGGGCGGAGCGGGTACAGCGTACCGGGCCCGGGTCGGGATGTGGGGGCACGGCCCCCGCCGGTCAGTTGTCGCCCACGCGGGAACCCAACGTCAGTTCCACCGTGTGCTCCTGGCCGCCCCGCTTGTAGGTGACCGTCACCTTGTCGCCCGGCTCGTGGGTCCAGATCTCGCCGATGAGGGTCGGCCCGCTGTCGATCACGTGGTCGTCGAGCTTGGTGATGACGTCACCGGGCTTGAGGCCGGCCTTGTCCGCCGGGCCGCCCGCCTCGACCGGGGCGGTGCCGCTCGTGCCCTGGTCGGTGATCTGGGCGCCGTCGCTGGAGTCCTGGAGGGAGACGGACGCGCCGATCCGCGCGTACACCGGCTTGCCGGTCTTGATCAGCTGCTGGGCGACGTACTTGGCCTGGTTGATGGGGATGGCGAAGCCCAGGCCGATCGAGCCGGACTGGCCGGTGCCGAAGCCGCCGCTGCCGGTGGACTGGATCGCGGAGTTGATGCCGATGACCGCGCCGGAGGCGTCCAGCAGCGGGCCGCCGGAGTTGCCGGGGTTGATGGACGCGTCGGTCTGGAGGGCGCTCATGTACGACGCCTTGCTGCTGGAGCTGCCGTCGCTGGACGCCACCGGACGGTTCTTGGCGCTGATGATGCCCGTGGTGACCGTGTTGGAGAGGCCGAAGGGGGCGCCGATGGCGATGGTCTCGTCGCCGACGGCCACCTTGTCGGAGTCGCCGAGGGCGAGCGGCTTGAGGTCGGAGGGAGCGTTCTTGAGCTTGATGACCGCGACGTCGTAGCCCTGCGCGTGGCCGACGATCTCGGCGTCGTACTTCTTGCCGGTCGGGAAGGTGGCCGTCAGCTTGCCGCCGTCCACCGCGTCCGCCACCACGTGGTTGTTGGTGACGATGTGGCCCTGCTTGTCGAAGACGAAACCGGTGCCGGTGCCGCCCTCGCCGTTGGTGCTCTCCGCCTCGATGGTCACCGTGCTGGGCAGCGCCTTGGCGGCCACGTTGGCGATCGTGCCCGGCGCGCGCTTGACCTGCGCGGCGCTGCTGTCGGACGCGGAGACGGTGGTGGAGCCGGTGTCGTCGCGGTCCTTGGCCAGGGTGTAGCCGAGGCCGCCGCCCAGGCCGCCCGCCACCAGCGCGGCCACCAGGACCGCCGCCACCAGCCCGCCGCGTCCGCCGCGCGGCTTGGGGGCGGGTTGCTGGTACGTGGTGCCCCAGCCGGCGCCCGCGCCGCCGGAGCCGCCGTCGGCGTAGGCCGGGGTGGCCGGCGGCGGAGGCGGCCAGGAGCCGTCGGGGGCCGGGCCGGGCTGGTGCGCGGGGCCGTGTTCCGCTGCTGCGGCGGCCGCCGGGGCCTCGTGGGGCACGGGCGGGAGCGGAGCCGTCGGCGCGTTCCCCTGGGGCGCGGGGCCCTGCGGGGAAGCGGTGGGAGAGGCCACCGGCACGGGAGGTGCGGACGGCGCCGGGGGTACCGCGTTGCCCTCGTTCTCGGTGCTCACAGGTCTTCTCCTCGGTCCACGCCTGTTGTCGTCGGTCGCACTGGTCTGCAGTCAGCTTTTCCCACGGGCCGTCAGAGCACCATAAGCGGTGGCTGTGCGTCCGGCGACCGTCTTTATATAGGTTTATATAGGATCTTTCGAGCAAATGTTTTATAACGTGGGTGCCGTATCCCCCCGTTCGTCGCACGGACGCGTCGGTGCCGCCACGTGTACCCGGCGACGGTGGCACCATGACGCGGTGACCCACGCACGACAGCACTCTCTTCAGGTCGTCGCCCACCGCGGCGCCTCCGAGGACGCACCCGAACACACCCTCGCCGCCTACCGGAAGGCGATCGAGGACGGCGCGGACGCCCTGGAGTGCGACGTACGGCTGACCGCGGACGGCCATCTGGTCTGTGTCCACGACCGGCGGGTGAACCGTACCTCCAACGGCCGCGGCGCGGTCTCGGCACTCGAGCTGGCCGATCTGGCCACCCTCGACTTCGGCTCCTGGAAGACGCGCGAGGCCTGGCGCGGGCGGGACGAGGAGCCCGACTGGGAGCACCGGCCGGAGGACCGCGAGGAGACCTCCGTGCTCACCCTGGAACGGCTGCTGGAGCTGGTGGCGGACGCCGGGCGGCGGGTGGAGCTGGCCATCGAGACCAAGCACCCCACGCGCTGGGCGGGCCAGGTCGAGGAGCGGCTGCTGACGCTGCTGAAACGGTTCGGGCTGGACGCGCCGGCCTCCGCCGCCGAGTCGCCGGTCCGGGTCATGAGCTTCTCGGCGCGTTCGCTGCACCGCGTGCGTGCCGCGGCGCCGACGCTGCCGACGGTCTATCTGATGCAGTTCGTCTCGCCCCGGCTGCGCGACGGGCGGCTGCCCGTCGGCGTGCGCATCGCCGGTCCCTCGATCCGCATCGTGCGCAGCCACCCCGCCTACGTGGAGCGGCTGAAGCGGGCCGGGCACCAGGTCCATGTGTGGACTGTGAACGAGCCCGAGGACGTCGATCTCTGTGTCGAGCTGGGCGTCGACGCCGTCATCACCAACCGCCCGCGCGCGGTGCTGCGACAACTGGGCCGCTGAGCCGACCGGTCCTCCGCGGCTGGCCTACGCCGCCGACCGGACCTCCGCCGCAAGTCCGCCACCAACCGGACCTCCGTCGACCGGACCTCCGCCGACCGGTCCGGCCCCTCGCCGAAGCGATCTCCGTCGGCCGGATTCCAGCCATCGCGCCCTTCGCCTGCGCGGTGCCGTCACGGGGTGTACTCCGGCGCGTTCGCTGTGTGTTCGGCCGTGTCGAATGCGTCACCGGAAGAGGACTGGCCGGTTTCCGGCACAGGCCAAGAGGGCATCCACTCCGTGGCGTGGGGCGAAGGAGGTCTCGGGGGTGGCGTTGGTGGTGGCACAGGAGGTGCCCACGTCGTCGAGCATGGCCGTACCCCATGGCCCTGCGGGCGTGGGGAAGGCGCGGCACCGGATGCGGGCGCAGCTGCGCAGCGGTGGCGTATCGGAATCGGTCATCGACGACGCCGTACTGATCCTTTCGGAACTGTTGAGCAACGCCTGCAAGCACGGGCGGCCCCTGGGGGACGCGCCGGCCGGGGACGGGGACGTCCGCGCCGCATGGCGGGTCGACGCGCGCGGGCGGCTCATCGTGGAGGTCACGGACGGCGGCGGCCCGACCCGCCCGGCGCCGGCCACGCCCTCGGTGACCGCGCACGGCGGTCGCGGGCTGAACATCATCACGGCCCTCGCCGACGACTGGGGTGTCCGGGACGACGTCCGGGGCGAGGTGACCGTCTGGGCGCTGGTCCACGAGGACGTCCACGATCCCGATGCCGGGTGCCGCCGCGACGATTTCGCTACGCGCGTCACCCGCCCGGCACCGCTGCCGGACCTGTCCGGCCTGGACTTCGCCGACGCGTTCGACGACCTGGACTGAACCGGGGGGCACCGGGGCGGTCGGCGGGCGTTGTCCAGGGGGCGTCCGGCGCCCGCGGATTCACACCACCGGCGTCGAGCGCGCGTGCGTTGTCCACAGGTTCCCGTCGGTCATGGTCCGAACGGCTAGGCTCCGGACGTACGAGAAGAGCCGTAACCGGGAGACGCCCACCATGGCCAAAAAGCGACCCCAGACGAAGGCCAAGCCGCAGCTGATCGACGGGGAGATCCCGGTTGTCGGCGCCCGTGAACCCTGCCCCTGCGGCAGCGGCCGGCGTTACAAGGCCTGCCACGGCCGGGCCGCCGCGCACGCCGTGACCGAGCTGGTGCAGCGCCCGTTCGAGGGCCTGCCCGGCGAGTGCGACTGGGTCGCGCTGCGGGAGCTGGTCCCGGCCGCGACGGCCGAGCTGCCCCTGCGGGGCGGCCTGCCCGAGGGCGTCCCGTCGGTCACCCTGGCCACGGTGCTGCCGATGGCCTGGCCCGCGCTGCGCCGCGACGACGGCTCGGTCCTGCTCGGCCTCCAGAACGACACGGCGTCCGGCGACATCAGCCGCGACCTCGCCGACACGCTGCTGCGCGCGCTGGAGGCCGCGCCCGGCACGCCGGTGCAGGGCCGCCGCGCCCCCGCCGACGGTCCGCGCCTTCAGGACCTGCTCGACCCGCAGGGGGCGTTCGAGCCGGCCGTGCACAGCGGCTTCGAGTTCTGGGTGCCGGACGCGGAGAACGCCACTCCGGAGGTCGCCGCCTCCCTGGAGCGGGCCAACGCCGCCGCCATCCCGACCGTGAAGCTGTCCGGCGTGGACGCCGCCTACTGGTGCGAGACACCGGAGAAGAACCACCTGCGCTGGGTCATGCCCCACCCGGAGGAGCAGCTTCTGGACGCCCTCGCGCGGCTGCACGCGGCCGGCCGGTCCAGCCTCGGTGAGGGCACCCGGCTCGTGGGCTCCTTCCGTGCTCACGGCCTCATCGTGCCGGTCTGGGACCTGCCGAGCGGAGTCACCGCCGAGGACGTGGAGAAGCCGGCCGCCGAGTTCGCCGAGCGCCTCGCCGCCGCCCTCGCCGTCCAGGAGCCGCTGACGCCGGACGAGCGCCGGGCGCGCGGCGGGCTGACCAACCGGCAGGTCACGCTGAGCTGACGCCCCGCGCGTGGGTGTCACGGCTGACCGGTCGGTCAGCCGTGACACCGGACCGCGCGGCAGGTGACTCCTGTCACAACTCCCGGTTCCGACAGGGCAATCGGTGTCCGAATAGCCAACCCGGAATTTGCGAACCGCCGATCTCTTGTTACCGTTCCAGTAGCCCGGTTGCTGGTGCATCCCCCGTCGCCAGCAACCGGGTCTTTCCATGCCCGCGTACGGTGGACAGCGCACCGCCGGGTGTCAACTCCCCTTCGTTGCTCAGGAGTTGCTGCCGGAGCGGAGCAGCAGCGCCCCGTCCGGGCCGCGCTCGGCGAACTCGGTGACGGCCGTGTAGGCGTCCGGTCCGCCCCGGCTGCGCTGGCGCGGCGTCTCACAGGTGGCGGGCTCGTCGTCGGCCCCGGTGGCACAGCGCATCTGCACGGTCCGGCCGCCCGGTCCCATCAGGCTCAGCACGGAGTCCAGCGACTCGCCGGTGGCGTTGCGGTAGTAGGTGCGCGCCCAGGTGTCCTCGCCCTGCGTCAGCACACAGGTCTGCGCCTCGATGCCGTCGGGCGAGGTGAGTTCGGGGCCGCAGTGGGCGGCGGTGGCGAGCCCGAGATCGAGCAGGCGGGGGGAGCGAGGGCCGGTGTCCGGGCGGGTGTTGGCGTCTCCACGGGAGGCGGCCGGTGCGGCGGCCCGGCCGGTGTCGCCCGCCTGCCGCGCGGACGCCACGGCCAGCGGCAGCGCGACCATGGCCGCCACGAAGCCCACGAGGGCGAGCAGACGGAGCTGCCGGGGGTCGGGCTTTCGGTGGTTCCGCCGGCCGCAGTGCGGCCGTGGGGCGCGGTGGCCGCCGGGTTGACGCTGCATGTGCGGACGATAACGAGCGAGCGGGGCTCACCCGCCCCGCCCGCGCCGAACATCCCTACAACTCGGGCGCGCTCACACCCGTACGAGTGAGGGCGTCGACCACGGCGTCCACCACGGCCTCCACATCGGGCACCCAGGGCGCGGCCGAGCCGGGCAGCGGGGCCCGCTCCCAGCGGACGGCGCCCTGGCCGGTCTCGGACGGCGGCAGGGCGACATAGCCGCCCTCCCCGTGGAAGCGCAGGGAGCCGGGGACGAAGTCCTTGGCGTAGAGCAGTTCGCCGAGCTGCTCCATGGAGTACGGCTTGACGAGCAGCGCCCAGCGGGTGGGCGCGGCGACGACCGGGCCGAGCCGCATGCCGCGCCGGTCGAGCAGGGCGAGGGCACGGGAGGCGGCGAGCGCCGGCAGGCTGACCGCGCAGGGCGCCTTGCCTCCCGTGGCCAGGATGATCGGGGCGGCCGGCCGGTTGGTCCACCACCAGCGCACCATGCGCGCGTCGGTGGTGGCGGCGAGCAGGCCGGGGTCGAAGGGGTGCGCACCGGGCACCGTGCAGTCCGGGTCGGGGCAGGCGCAGCGGGCCCGCCCCTGCGGGTCCGGCGCCACACCGGGGAGTACCGGCCACTGCCATTCCGTCGCGAAGGTCAGGGCCGCGCCGATCAGCTCGGGCCTCCCGTCGTTCCGCCTGGACAGAAGCCTGCGTCGCCTTCCGAGGATCTCGCGCATGAGCGCTCGTTCCTTTCCGTTGCACCGCTGGCAACACCGTGGGCTACATCACACCATGTGTCGATCACTTCACTGTGCGTACCTGTTGGCGCATCACACCCCCGCGCACAGCAGGGGGAACCCCAAGGGGTCGAGCATCGGCCGCGTCCGCGTCCATAGTGCGTCTATCAAATGCACGGCTGCGGCGTGGGGGTGGCGAAGTCTGGCGTTTTGCCGTCGCGCGTATTTCTCTCCGCCTCCGCCACGGGAGGATGGGGCTCGGCCGTCGGTGGCTATGACGCCCGGGTCCGTCGCCAGGTTCCGGGTGGCCCCCAACCACCCCTGGCCTTCTCCGAGTACGTACCCATCACGACCGCTGTGACGCTCCGTGGAGCAAGGCCAGTCGACCGCAATGAACCGATACCTAAGGCAGTTTTGAGCCAACTTGGCAGTAAGGCAAGGGGTTCGGGAAAAACCCTCACCGCCCTCATGGACACCAGGAATCCCCGCAGGACAATGCTGGACATCCCCTCACGAGTGCGTGTACATGTGGAGACACTGCTAGCGGCGCAGAATGACATGGGGGTTTGCGATGCTTTTCAGCAATACGCACCGGTCTGAAGGCCGGACGCCATGAACGCCCCGCACCCTCCGAAAGTGGCTGGAATCGATCCTACGGTCCCCGCGCCCGCCCACACTGCCGCGCCCGCCTCCCCCACCTCCGGCCCCACCCCGGGCGCCCCCGCGGTCCCCGCGCCGCACAGCCCCGCCCCCGGCGCCCTGCTCCAGGACCGGCTGGCCGGCTGGGTCTCCGATCTCACGACCCTCCACGAACTCACCGAGCGGCTCTGCCGAACCAGCGCCCTCGACCCCGCCCTGCACGAACTGCTGCGCGCCGGCGCCGCCCTGGTCGGTGCCCGCCGCGGCCTGGTCGTCCTGGAGCCCGCCGACGGCGGCGGCCCCCGCACCACCCACGGCCTCGGCCTCGGCCGCGCCGACCTCGGCCACATCGAGACCGTGCCGCGCGGCGCCCTGCCGTACGACACCGGCGGCACCGCCGAGACCGTCCACCCCGACCTGTTCGCCGAGGACGGCCTGGACCCGCGCCACCGCGAGGTGGCCGCCCGGCTCGGCTACGCCGCCAGCTACGCCCTGCCGCTCGCCACCGAGTCCGCCGGCCGCCTCGGCGCCGTCGTCTGGCTCTACGACGAACCGGCCGAGCCGCACGAGCGCCGGCGCCACCTCGCCGGCCTGTACGTCCGGCACGCCACCGAGCACCTCGCCCGGCTGCTGGAGGTGGAGCGCACGCGCGCGTGCGTGGCGACCATCACCGACGAACTGCTGCCCACCCGGCTGCCCCGGGTGGCCGGCGTCCAGCTCGCCGCCCGGCACCGCACCGGCCCGCGCGGCGGCGGCGACTGGTACGACGCCCTGCCGCTGCCGGACGCCGCCCTCGGCCTGTCGGTCGGCTCGGTCACCGGCTCCGGGCCGAGCGCGGTGGCCGCCATGGGCCGGCTGCGCGCCTCCCTGCGGGCGTACGCCGTGATGGAGGGCGAGGACCCGGTCGCCGTCCTGTCCGACCTGGAGCTGCTGCTGCGGCTGACCGAGCCCGCCCGCTCGGCCACCGCCCTGTTCGCCTACTGCGAGCCCGCCCTGCGCAAGGTCACCCTGGCCGGCGCCGGGCACAGCCCGCCGCTGCTGATCGGCGAGCGGCGCACCGAGTTCGCCGAGACCTCCGTCTCCGCGCCGCTCGGCATGCTCGCCTGCTGGGAGGCGCCCAGCGTGGAGATCCAGGCGGAGGCCGGGGAGACGGTCCTGCTCTACACCGACGGGCTGCTGCACCGTACCGGCGACCCGATGGACCGGGCCTTCGCCCGGCTGCACGCCGCCGCCGCGGGCGTCCCGCGCGCGGTGCGGCAGGATCCGGGAGCCGTCGCCGACCACGTCCTGCGCGCGGTCCTGCCGGACGGCCTGGACTCCGCCGACAGCGAGGAGGACGTGGTCCTGCTGGCGGCCCGCTTCGACTGAGGGGCCCGCGCGACCGACGGGCCCGGCCGACCGGCATGGCCGGGCATAACAGGTCATCCGGCCCCGCCCGCGCCCGGTACGACCGTACGATGATGGAGGTCCCCGCTCGGCCACAAGCAGGAGCGTCGCGGGCCCCGGGGGAGATCAATGGCGTATCGAGGAGGATCACGTGTCCGACGAGCTCAACCCGGCTGTCCCCGACTCCGCTACCGCGGAGGGCCCGGAGACCGAGGCCGAGGAGCCGGTCAAGCAGCGGAAGAACGGCCTGTACCCGGGCGTCTCCGACGAGCTGGCCGAGAACATGAAGTCCGGCTGGGCCGACACGGAGCTGCGTGACCTGGAGCCGATCCCGCAGGCCGCCGAGACCGCGCGCCGCCGCGCCGCGCTCTCCGCCCGCTTCCCGGGCGAGCGCCTGGTGATCCCGGCGGGCAACCTGAAGACCCGCTCGAACGACACCGAGTACCCCTTCCGCGCCTCCGTCGAGTACGCGTACCTCACCGGCAACCAGACCGAGGACGGCGTCCTGGTGCTGGAGCCCAAGGGCGACGGCCACGAGGCCACCATCTACCTGCTGCCGCGCTCCGACCGCGAGAACGGCGAGTTCTGGCTCTCCGGCCAGGGCGAGCTGTGGGTCGGCCGCCGGCACTCCCTCGCCGAGTCCGAGGCGCTGTACGGCATCCCGGCCGCCGACGTGCGCGAGCTGGCCGACAAGCTCCGCGAGGCCACCGGCCCGGTCCGCGTGGTGCGCGGCCACGACGCCGGCATCGAGGCGGCCCTGACCGACAAGGTCACCGCCGAGCGCGACGAGGAACTGCGCGTCTTCCTCTCCGAGGCCCGTCTGATCAAGGACGAGTTCGAGATCGGCGAGCTGCGGAAGGCCGTCGACTCGACGGTCCGCGGCTTCGAGGACGTCGTGAAGGTCCTCGACAAGGCCCAGGCGACGAGCGAGCGCTACATCGAGGGCACATTCTTCCTCCGCGCGCGCGTGGAGGGCAACGACGTCGGCTACGGCTCCATCTGCGCGGCCGGCCCGCACGCCTGCACCCTGCACTGGGTCCGCAACGACGGCCCGGTCCGCTCCGGCGACCTGCTCCTGCTCGACGCGGGCGTGGAGACCCACACCCTCTACACCGCAGACGTCACGCGCACGCTGCCCGTCAACGGCACGTACAGCGAGATCCAGAAGAAGATCTACGACGCCGTGTACGAGGCCCAGGAAGCCGGTATCGCGGCCGTGAAGCCGGGCGCCAAGTACCGCGACTTCCACGATGCCGCGCAGCGCGTGCTGGCCGAGAAGCTCGTCGAGTGGGGCCTGGTCGAGGGTCCGGTCGAGCGGGTCCTGGAGCTGGGTCTCCAGCGCCGCTGGACCCTGCACGGCACCGGGCACATGCTCGGCATGGACGTCCACGACTGCGCCGCCGCGCGGACCGAGACGTACGTGGACGGCACGCTGGAGCCAGGCATGGTGCTCACCGTCGAGCCGGGGCTGTACTTCCAGGCCGACGACCTGACCGTGCCGGAGGAGTACCGGGGCATCGGCGTCCGGATCGAGGACGACATCCTCGTGACGGAGGACGGCAACCGGAATCTCTCCGACGGTCTGCCGCGTCGCTCCGACGAGGTCGAGGCGTGGATGGCCTCCCTGAAGGGCTGATCTGCGTTTGAATGGCCGGGTACCGGGGAGGTGCCCGGCCATTTCGCGGTACGTCACGTTGGGGGGATCGTGAACGACTTCTGGTCCGGTGTCGGTGTGGATCTGCACCTCGAACCCTACTCGGTGGACGGCCGCCGAGTCGGGCTGGAGCGGGCCCTCAGGGACGCGGTACGGGACGGGCGGCTCACTCCCGGTACCCGGTTGCCCGCCACCCGGCGGCTCGCGGCCGACCTCGGGATCTCGCGCGGCACCGCGAAGGCCGCCTACGACCAGCTGGTCGCCGAGGGGTATCTGACGGCACGGCAGGGCTCGGGCACCCGGGTCGCCGAGCTGCCGGCCGTGCAGACGGAGGAGCCGGGGACGGACACGCGCGCGCGTGCGCCGCGTCTCGATCTGCGTCCCGGCAGCCCGGACGTCGGCGCCTTCCCGGCGGCGGCCTGGCTGCGCGCGCTGCGCCGCGCCATAGCGACGGCGCCCTCGCTGGCGTACGACTACGGCGATCCGCGCGGCCGGATCGAGCTGCGCACCGCGCTCTCCGGCTATCTGGGGCGGGCGCGCGGGGTGCTGGCGCCGCCGGAGCGGATCGTCATCACCTCCGGCTATGTGCAGGGCCTGGCGCTGCTCACGCGCGTGCTGGGCGGCGCCGCGGTCGCGATGGAGGACCCGGGGCTGCCCTTCCACCGGGAGGTGGTGCGCCACAACGGCGGAACGGTCCTGCCGGTGCCGGTCGACGCGCGGGGGGTACGGCCCGAGGAGCTGGGCGAGGCGGCGGCCGTGGTGGTCACGCCGGCCCACCAGTACCCGACCGGGGTGACCCTGCATCCCGAGCGGCGCCGGGCGCTCACCGACTGGGCACGCGCGCGGGGCGGGCTGATCGTGGAGGACGACTACGACGGCGAGTTCCGCTACGACCGCCAGCCCGTGGGCGCGGTGCAGGGCATGGCGCCGGGACAGGTGGTGTACCTGGGCACCGCCTCCAAGACCCTGGGCCCGGCGCTGCGGCTCGGCTGGATGGTGCTGCCGCCGCACCTGGCCGACGCGGTCGCCGACGCCAAGCTGCACAGCGACCACCACACCGAGACCATCGGCCAGCTCGCCCTGGCCGAGCTGATCGACAGCCACGCGTACGACCGCCACGTGCGCGCGTGCCGGCTGCGCTACCGGCGGCGCCGGGACCAGCTGCTGGACCGGCTGGGGGCGCGGCGGAGCGTACGCGGGATCGCGGCCGGGCTGCACGCGCTGATCGAGGTGCCGGACGAGGCCGCGGTCCTGGCCCGCGCGGAGGAGGAGGGCCTGGCGCTGGGTGCCCTCGGCGACCACTGGCACACCCCGGGCCCCGACCGGCCCCAGGGCCTGGTCGTCGGCTACGGCACGCCGAGGGAGCGGGTGTACCCGGAGGCGCTGGACACCCTGGCGAAGGTCCTCGGTCAGCTCGGCGGCCCCGGCAAGGCGGTCGCTAGGCCGTGAGGAGGGACGGGTCCTTGCGCCATTTGAGGATCTTGTCGAAGCTGACCACCGTGCCGCCCCGGCCGGGCTTGGGGCCGATGTGGACGTGGTCGGCCAGTTCGCGGATCAGACAGAGCCCGCGGCCGTGCTCGGCGTCGGGGCGGGCCGGCCGGGTGTCCTGCGGGCGGGCGAAGCCGGGACCGGAATCGGTCACTTCGATACGGCACTTCTCGCCGTCGAGATAGGCGGTCACCCGGTACGCCTCCGAGGCGCCGCGGGCGGCGTCGCCACCGTGCTCGACGGCGTTCGCGCAGGCCTCGCTCAGGGCGACGGACAGGTCGTACGAGATCTCCGGGTCGACGCCCGCGGTCTCCATCGTGCCGATCAGCAGCCGCCGGGCGAGCGGCACGCTGGCGGCCTCGCGCCGCAGATGGAGTGACCACCAGATGCTCATGCTCCAGCCTCCTGGCCGCGGCTCGACATACCGTTACGTATTGCCGCCCGTAGGCGGCCGTAAGCACTCCGTCGACGTGACTCCGCCCATACGGCCGATGCGCCGGGGGAGGAATCGGTGTATGAGGGACGCCTCAGGCGCCCTGCCGTATGCGCGCGGTAAGGGCAGTGCGATGATGACCCCGCCATGACTGCCCCCCACCCACGCACGGCGCACTCCGGAGCCGGGCTCCGGATCCTGCGGGCCGCGGTGTTCGCCGCGGTCTGCGTCGCGCTGGCCGCGGGCGGGCACTCCCTGGCCTCCTGCGCGCGCGTGCCGCTGTGGACGCTCGGCGCGGGCTTCCTCGGCGCCCTGCTGCTCGTGGCACCGCTCGCCGGGCGGGCCCGCTCGCTTCCGGGCATCGCCGTGCTCCTGGCTCTCGGCCAGACCGTGCTGCACACGCTGTTCGGGCTGGGCCAGCAAGGGGCCGCGATGGCCTCCACCGGGATGTCGATGGGCTCCACGGGGCCGGCGGCATCGACGGCGGCCGGCGGGTCGGCGGGTGCCGCGCTGAGCGACAGCGCGCTGGTCGAGCAGGCCACGCGGCTCGTGTGCGGCTCGACCGCGGCGTCCCTCACTCCGGGGCACGCCTTCCGCCTGCTGCTCGACGCGCGTCTCATCGACCGCGCCGGCCGGCCGACGTCCGCCCTGGGCACCTTCGAGCACGCGCACGACGCCACCGGCGCCTCGGCCGGCCTGCTGCCCTCGCTGCCGATGCTGCTCGGCCATGTGCTCGCGGCCGTCGCCGCCGGCTGGCTGCTGCGCCGCGGGGATCTGGCCGTGCTGCGGCTGATCGAGCTATCGGCGCATGGAGTCGCGGAGGGGGCGCTCGTACGGTCCTTGCGCGCGGCTCTCGCGCTGGCGCGCGCCCTGTGCGCCGGGCTCCTGCCCGCCACCGGGCCCGGCCCGCGCGGCCCGCGCCCCGACCGGGACGAGGCACCGGCCCCGCACACCGCCGTACTCCAGCACACGGTGATCCGGCGCGGCCCGCCCGCCGCCGCCTTCCTCCTCGCCGCCTGACGCGGCCACCGCTCCCCCGACACGGAACCGGTGCGCCGCCGTCGCGCGGCACGCGCGCGTGCGCGTTCTTCCGGGCGGTACGGCTGATTTCCGTGCCGTACGGCCACACACAGCGGTCACGCGCGTATCCCTCTTCATCACCGGTTCTCACTCAGAGTGGAGTGCTTCCTTCCATGAAGGCTTCTCGTCTCGCCGCCGCCGCTGCCGTCGCGGGCACGGCCGTCCTCGCCCTGTCCGCCCCCGCCTTCGCGCACGTCTCCGTGCAGCCGGAGGGATCCGCGGCCAAGGGCGGTTACGCGGTCGTGGACTTCAAGGTCCCGAACGAGCGTGACAACGCCTCGACCACCAAGGTCGAGGTGAACTTCCCGGCCGACCACCCGATCGCCTCGGTGATGCCGGAGACGATCCCGGGCTGGAAGATCGACGTCACCAAGTCCAAGCTGGCCAAGCCGCTGACCCTGCACGGCGAGAAGATCGACGAGGCCGTCACCAAGGTCACCTGGACCGCCGACGGCAAGGGCATCGAGCCCGGCTACTTCCAGAAGTTCCCGCTCTCCCTGGGCGCCCTGCCGGAGGACACCGACCAGCTGGTGTTCAAGGCGATCCAGACCTACTCCAACAAGGAGGTCGTGCGCTGGATCGAGGTGCCGCAGGAGGGCCAGGAGGAGCCGGAGAACCCGGCCCCGGTCCTGGCGCTGTCCGCCGCCACCGACGACCACCACGGCACGTCGAGCGCCGAGAACACCGCCGAGAGGACCGAGAAGACGGCCGCCGCCAAGGACACCGGCGACGGCAGTGACACCACCGCGCGCGTGCTCGGCGTGGTCGGCATCGTCGTCGGCGTCGCGGGCGTGGCCTACGGCGTCCTCGCGGGCCGCCGCCGGACCGCCGCCTGAGCCTTCGTTCCGCAGCGCGCACCGGGTGCCGTACGACCCCGCCACCCGGACCGTCGTACGACCCCGGTGCGCGCCGGAGTTCACACATCTGGGACATTTTTCTATGCGCAAGAAGACGTTCACCGCGGCCGTGCTGCTCGCCGCCGCCACCCTGACCCTCTCCGCCTGCGGCAGCGACGACGGCGCCACGTCGCCGGTCGCCGTGGTCTCGGGAGGATCCGACCCGAGCAAGGTCGCCACCGTGCTGGACCAGCCGTTCACCAAGCCGGACCTGGTCCTCACCGACACCCACGGCAAGAAGTACGACCTGCGCGAGGAGACCCAGGGCCACCCGACCCTGGTCTACTTCGGCTACACGCACTGCCCCGACATCTGCCCGACGACGATGAGCAACATCGCCGTCGCCAAGAAGGCGCTGCCCAAGGCCGAGCAGGACGACCTCCGGGTCGTGTTCGTCACCACCGACCCCGGCCGCGACACCCCCGCCGAGCTGGGCAAGTGGCTCAAGGGCATCGACCCGCAGTTCATCGGCCTGACCGGCGACTTCGCCAAGATCCAGGCCGGGGCCCGGTCGGTCGGAATCTCCGTGGAGCCGACGACGAAGGACAAGAACGGCAAGCTCGTCTCCGTCCACGGCACCCAGGTCGTCGCCTTCTCGCCGAAGACGGACGCCGGGTACGTCCTCTACGGCGAGGACGCCACGGTCGACGACTACACCAAGGACCTGCCCAAGCTCGTCAAGGGAGCCAACCCGTGAGGCGCCGTGCCGCCGTCCTGACCGCGGGCGCGCTCGCCGGTGCCCTCGCCCTCACGGGCTGCTCCGGCTCGGACACGGGGTCGGACAAGGCCGAGCTGTCCGTCGGCTCCCCCTACATGCCCCAGCCCGTCTCCGCCGACATGGCCGCCGGCTTCCTGACGATCACCAACCAGGGCGGTGCCGGGGACGAGCTGACCTCGGTGACCAGTGACGTCGCCGGCGAGGTGACCATGCACAGCACGGTCGGCGGCGCCATGGCGGAGAAGTCCTCCTTCTTCATACCGGCCCACGGACGGCTCGTGTTCAAGAGCGGTGGCAACCATCTGATGTTCGAGAAGCTGAAGCGCGCGCCGAAGCAGGGCCAGACGGTCACGGTGAAGCTCACCTTCAGCAGATCCGAGCCGCTCACCGTCGAGATGCCCGTGAAGTCCGCCACGTACAACCCGTCGACCGGCCACTGAGGGAGGGACCACCGTGACCCGGACCATCGCCCCCCGCGTGCGGATCCTGGTGCTGCTGTTCATCGCCGTCACCGGCGCGCTGCTGGCGGGCGCCGGTGAGGCCTCCGCCCACGCGGCGCTGACCGGCAGCGACCCCGCGCAGGGGGTGGTGGCCGACAAGGCACCCACCCAGGTGTCGCTCACCTTCTCCGAGAAGGTGGCGCTGAACGACGACTCCCTGCGCGTCCTCGACCCGAAGGGCAAGCCGGTCCAGACCGGCAGCCCGGCCAACGTGAGCGGGACGACGTACGCCGTGCAGCTCAAGAGCGGCCTGGCCGACGGCACGTACACCGTCACCTACCAGGTCGTCTCCGCGGACAGCCACCCCGTCGCCGGCGCCTACACCTTCTCCGTCGGGGCGCCCTCGCGGACCGTCGTCTCCGGCACCGGTCCGGCCGCGGGCGGCGGGGTCGTGGGCGGGCTCTACGCGTTCGGGCGGTATGCGTCGTACGCCGGCTTCATCGTGCTCGCCGGCGGCACGGCCTTCGTGCTCGCCTGCTGGCCGCGCGGCGCGGGCGTACGGCCCCTCCAGCGGCTGGTCGTCGGCGGCTGGGTCGCGCTGACCGCGGCCACCCTGTGGCTGCTGCTCCTGCGCGGCGCGTACACCACCTCCGGAAAGTTCGCCGACGTCTTCGACCTCGACCTGCTCGGTCAGGTGCTCCAGACCAAGACCGGTGCCGCGCTCGTCTCACGGCTGCTGCTGCTCGCCGCCGCCGCGCTGTTCGTCGCCGTCCTCTTCGGCGCCTACACCCGTCGGGAGGACGGCGAGGAGAAGCGCGACCTGACCTTCGGCCTCGGCGTCGGCGGGGTGGTCGTCGCGGCCGGGCTCGCCACCAGCTGGGCCATGGCCGAGCACGCCTCGACCGGGCTCCAGCCGGGTATCGCCATGCCGGTCGACGTGATCCATCTGCTGGCCGCCGCCGCCTGGCTGGGCGGCCTCACCGCCCTGCTGACCGCCCTGTACCGGGCGCCCGCCGAGACCACGGTCGAGGCCGCCGCCGTACAGCGCTTCTCCCGCGTGGCCTTCGGCAGCGTCCTCGCCCTCGTCGTCACCGGCGTCTACCAGTCCTGGCGGCAGCTCGGCTCCTGGTCGGCGTTCACCGAGACCCGGTACGGACAGCTGCTGCTGGTCAAGATCGGGCTGGTGGCGGTGCTGGTCGGTATCGCGGCCGTGTCCCGGCGGTGGACCGCACGACTCACGGACCCGGCCGTCCGCACCGGGAAGGCGAGGAAGGCGCAGGCCCAGCAGGCCCAGGCGCGGAAGGACGAAATCCAGGCACAGAAGGAGCAGGTCGCCGCGTCGAGGACGACCGGTGCCGGCACGGCGACCGGTGGCGACAAGCACACCGGCGCCGGAGGCTCCCAGCGCGCCGCCCAGCTCGCCCGGCAGCGCGCCGCCGTCGACGCCGCCCGGGAGAAGCGGCTGCGGGACGGCGACCCGAACCGCTTCGGCCTGCGCCGCTCGGTGCTCGCCGAGGCCGGCGTCGCCATCGTGCTGCTCGCCGTCACCACCGCGCTGACCCAGACCGAGCCCGGCCGCACCGAGCAGGAGGCCAAGGCGGCCACCTCCGCGTCGGCGGGCTCCGGCACCTCGGCGGCGTCCGGCGCGCTCACCCTGGACATGCCGTTCGACACCGGCGGCACCGACGGCAAGGGCGTCGTGAGCATCGACCTGGACCCCGCGCGCGTGGGCGGCAACGAGATGCACGTCTACGTCCAGCGACCCAACGGCCGGGCCTTCGACGTCCCGGAGGTGAAACTCTCCTTCACCCTGGAGGCGAAGAAGATCGGCCCGCTTCCCGTGAACCCCGACCACATCGCCACCGGCCACTGGTCGGCGAACGGGGTGCAGATCCCCATGGCCGGCGACTGGAAGATCGCCGTCACGGTCCGCACCTCCGACATCGACCAGGTGACCGTCTCCAAGAACGCGCAGATCGGCTGAACCACACCATGCCCGACCAGTCCATCCCTCAGGCCCGTACGCCCGACGCGCCGACGGCGGCGCCCGTGTCCGGGGCGAGCGGCATCTCGCGGCGCGCCCTGCTCGGCACCGCCGGCGCCACCGGGCTCGTCCTCGGCGCGGCCGGCGGGGCCGTGGGCTACGCCTCCGCGCCCGCCGAGGCCACCCCGCTCACCTCGCTGGGCTCGGGGCGGGCGATGTTTCACGGGAAACATCAGCCCGGCATCACCGAGGGCCTCCAGGCGCGCGGCCATCTCGTGGCCTTCGACCTGGTGGCGGGCGCGGGCCGCAAGGAGGCGGCGGCCCTGCTGCGCCGCTGGTCCGCGACCGCCGAGCGGCTGATGGCGGGCGAGGCCGCCCCGCACGGCGACACCGATGTGGCCCGGGACGCGGGCCCGTCCTCGCTGACCATCACCTTCGGCTTCGGGTACAGCTTCTTCGCCAAGGCGGGCCTGGAGAAGCAGCGGCCCGGCGCGCTCGACCCGCTGCCGGACTTCTCCTCCGACCACCTGGACAAGTCCCGCAGCGACGGCGACCTGTGGGTGCAGATCGGCGCGAACGACGCCCTGGTCGCCTTCCACGCCCTGCGTGCGATCCAGAAGGACGCGGGCTCGGCCGCGCGGGTGCGCTGGCAGATGAACGGCTTCAACCGCAGCCCGGGCGCCACCGCCCACCCCATGACCGCCCGCAACCTCATGGGCCAGCTCGACGGCACCCGCAATCCGAAGCCCACCGACGCCGACTTCGACCGGCGGATCTTCGTACCGGCCTCGGGCGAGCCCGCGTGGATGGCCAACGGCTCCTACGCCGTCGTACGCCGTATCCGCATGCTCCTGGACGACTGGGAGAAGCTGTCGGTCGCCGCCCAGGAGCAGGTCATCGGGCGCCGCAAGGCCGACGGGGCGCCGCTGTCCGGCGGCGACGAGACCACCCCGATGGACCTGGAGAAGACCGACGCCCACGGCGACTACGTCGTCCCGCTCACCGCGCACGCCCGGATCACCCGGCCCGACAAGAACGGCGGCGCGGCCATGCTGCGGCGCCCGTTCTCCTACCACGACGGCATCGACGCGGACGGCACGCCCGACGCCGGTCTCCTCTTCATCTGCTGGCAGGCGGACCCGCTGCGCGGCTTCGTCCCGGTGCAGCGCAAGCTCGACCGGGGCGACGCGCTGTCGAAGTACATCCGCCACGAGGCGAGCGGCCTGTTCGCGGTGCCGGGCGGGGCGGTGAAGGGGGAGTACGTGGGGCAGCGGCTGCTGGAGGGGTGAACCAAGGGGAACCCGGAGTGTGCGGGGGACCCGGAGTGTGCGGGGAACCCGGAGTGTGCGGGGAACCCGGAGTGTGCGGGGGACCCGGGTTCAAACCACCCGGTCGAGTGGTTGCCGTGAGACGTCTCAGCCGACCGGGTCTGCGGCCATTAGGGTGAGGACATGCCAGCGAGCTATGCCTATCTCGGCCCGGAGGGCACCTTCACGGAGGTCGCCCTGCGCACGCTTCCGGAGGCGGCCACCCGGGAGCTGATCCCGTACGTGTCGGTGCAGTCCGCCCTGGACGCGGTCCGGGCCGGCGAGGCCGAGGCCGCGTTCGTGCCGATCGAGAACTCCGTCGAGGGCGGCATCACCACCACCCTGGACGAGCTGGTCGCGGGCGAGCCGCTGATGATCTACCGCGAGGTGCTGCTGTCCATCACCTTCGCGCTGCTGGTCCGCCCCGGCACGAAGCTCGCGGACATCAAGACGGTCTCCGCCCATCCGGCGGCCCAGCCGCAGGTGCGCAACTGGCTGCGCGCGAACCTCCCGGACGCCGTCTGGGAGTCGGCGGCCTCCAACGCGGACGCCGCCCGCCTGGTCCAGGAAGGCCGCTACGACGCCGCCTTCGCGGGCGAGTTCGCCGCCGCCCGGTACGGCCTCGAAGCGCTGGAGACCGGCATCCACGACGCGGAGAACGCGCAGACCCGGTTCGTGCTGGTCGGCCGCCCGGCCCGGCCGGCCGCGCCCAGCGGCGCCGACAAGACCTCCGTGGTGCTCTGGCAGCGGGACGACCATCCCGGCGCCCTGCGCGACCTGCTCGGCGAGTTCGCTTCGCGCGGCATCAACCTCATGCTGCTCCAGTCCCGGCCGACCGGGGCCGGCATCGGCAACTACTGCTTCTGCATCGACGCCGAGGGGCACATCGCCGACCGGCGGATGGCGGAAGCGTTGACGGGGCTGCGGCGCATCTGTCTCCAGGTGCGCTTCCTCGGTTCCTATCCGCGCGCGGACATCACGCCGGGCGGGGCCCGGCCGACGCTGCCGGGGACCTCGGACGAGGAGTTCATGGCGGCGGCGGACTGGGTGGCGCGCTGCCAGGACGGCCGGTTCTAGCCAGTCGTACCTGCGGACGCCGGGCGGTCGTACCTGCGGACGAACGTTATCCACAGAAGTTATCCACAGGTGCCCTTCTCGACCTGGGGACAAGTCGACAGAGCGGCGCCATCGGGTCGACAAATCGCCCCGGGAGCCCCGGTCGGAGCCACCGGCACCCGACTCACCCTTCGTCCACCCGTTTCCTTTGGTTCATCTTTTGGGGCGACCGTTTTCCACCCGAAAGTGGGCGACCATGCGGTTTGACCCAGGAATTCTTCAGTCCGTTCGCGCATTCCGGAGTGATCAATTCCGGAGTCCACAGATCTTCCACACAGCCTGTGGATAACTCTTCGGAGGGTGTGGATCGCTGTGGACAACCGGTCCGCCAAATCCCGCTCTCCACAAGGAAATCGAGTCAACCGGACGCCCGGGACGTGCCCCGTCCCAGGGAGTGAGACACTTTTCCCTTGACGCCCCAGGTGGCGTACGGCCGACGCAGCGGAACACGCTCGGCAATTAGCGCATAGCGGAACGTATGCCGCGAATCAGAACTCCCCGGATGAGTGATTCGTGAGCCGCGACCCCGCACCGGTAGCCTTGCCCTCGTGATTGACCTTCGCCTGCTCCGTGAGGACCCCGACCGTGTGCGCGCCTCCCAGCGCGCCCGTGGAGAGGACGTCGCGCTCGTCGACGCCCTCCTGTCTGCCGACGAGCGGCGCAGGTCCTCCGGCGTCCGCTTCGACGAGCTGCGCGCCGAGCAGAAGCAGCTCGGCAAGCTGATCCCCAAGGCCACCGGCGAGGAGAAGGCCGAGCTGCTGCGGCGCGCCGAGCAGCTGAAGGCGGACGTGAAGGCCGCCGACGCCGAGCGCGACGCGGCCGACGCCGAGACCCAGGAACTGCTGCTCCGGCTCGGCAACCTCGTCCACCCCGACGTGCCCGTCGGCGGCGAGGAGGACTTCGCCACGCTGGAGACGCACGGCACGATCCGCGACTTCGGTGCCGAGGGCTTCGAGCCCAAGGACCACCTGGAGCTGGGCCAGCTGCTCGGCGCGATCGACGTCGAGCGCGGCGCCAAGGTCTCCGGCTCCCGCTTCTACTTCCTCACCGGTGTCGGCGCCCTGCTGGAGCTGGCCCTGGTGAACGCGGCGATCGCCCAGGCCACCGCCGCCGGCTTCACGCCGATGCTCACCCCGGCGCTGGTCCGCCCGCAGTCCATGGCCGGCACCGGCTTCCTCGGCCAGGCCGCCCAGGACGTCTACCACCTCGACAAGGACGACCTGTACCTGGTCGGCACCTCCGAGGTCCCGCTGGCGGCCTACCACATGGACGAGATCATCGACGCGGACCGGCTGCCGCTGCGCTACGCGGGCTTCTCCCCGTGCTTCCGCCGCGAGGCCGGCTCGCACGGCAAGGACACCCGGGGCATCTTCCGGGTGCACCAGTTCGACAAGGTCGAGATGTTCTCGTACGTCGCTCCCGAGGACTCCCAGGCCGAGCACCAGCGCCTGCTGGAGTGGGAGAAGCAGTGGCTGACCTCGCTGGAGCTGCCGTTCCGCGTCATCGACGTCGCCTCCGGTGACCTCGGCTCCTCGGCCGCCCGCAAGTTCGACTGCGAGGCGTGGATCCCGACCCAGGGCAAGTACCGCGAGCTGACCTCGACCTCGGACTGCACCGAGTTCCAGTCCCGCCGGCTGTCCATCCGGGTCCGCGACGGCAAGCAGGTCAAGCCGCTCGCCACCCTCAACGGCACGCTGTGCGCCGTACCGCGCACGATCGTGGCGATCCTGGAGAACCACCAGCAGGCCGACGGCTCCGTGCGGGTCCCCGAGGTCCTGCGCCCCTACCTGGGCGGCCGTGAGGTCCTGGAGCCGGTCGCCAAGTGACCGCGTTCCCGTACCGACTGATCGCCACCGACCTCGACGGAACGCTCCTGCGCTCCGACGAGTCGATCTCGCGGCGCACCCGTGACGCGCTCGCCGCGGCCACCGTGGCGGGCGCCGCGCACATCGTCGTCACCGGCCGCGCGGTCCCCTGGACCCGGCACATCCTGGACGACCTCGGCTACGACGGCCTCGCCGTCTGCGGCCAGGGCGCCCAGGTGTACGACGCCGGCTCCCACCGCCTGCTGACCTCGGTCACCCTGGACCGGCAGCTCGCGGGCGTGGCCCTGGCCAAGATCGAGGCCGAGGTGGGTCCGCTGTACCTGGCGGCCAGCCGGGACGGCCTGGACGGCGAGGTACTGGTGGGCCCGGGCTACGCGGTCACCGGCAGGCTGCCCGCCACCCCCTTCACGGACGCCTCCGACCTCTGGACGGCGCCCCTGAACAAGATCTACATACAGCATCCGACGATGGGCGACGACGAGTTGGCGGAGGCGGCCCGGCAGGCGGCCGGCGGCTTCGTCACGGTGGCCATGGCGGGCGAGGGCATCGTGGAGCTGCTCCCGCTCGGCCTGTCCAAGGCCACGGGCCTCTCCCTGGCGGCCCGCCGCCTGGGCCTGAAGGCCGCCGACACGATCGCCTTCGGCGACATGCCCAACGACATCCCGATGTTCGCCTGGGCGGCCCGTGGCGTAGCCATGGCCAACGCCCACGCGGAGCTGAAGGCCGTGGCCGACGAGGTGACGTCCTCTCAGGAGGAGGACGGGATCGCGGTGGTGCTGGAGCGGCTGCTCGGCTAGCGAGCCGCCGCGTCAGGGCAGATAGCGGGCCAGGGCCAGGTACGTATCGGTGTCCCCGGCGGCCACGATCCTGCCGTCGGCCTGCACCGCGACGTCGCGCGCGTGGTCGGCCACCCCGGGGGTGAAGTCGGTGACCACCTTGCCGTCGCCGTCGAACCCGGTGTCCAGGCTGCCGTTCACGTTGTAGCGGGCCAGGGCCCAGTCACCACCCCGGCTGCCGGCGGCGACCAGCTTGCCGTCGGACTGGAGTGCCACGTCATGCGCGCGTGCGCCGCCCGTGAACGTCGTCGTCACCTTGCCGTCGCCGTCGAACCCGGTGTCCAGGGAGCCGTCCGCGTTGAGCCGGGCCAGCGCGAACCGGCTGCTGCCGCCGACGGGAACGACGTACCCGGCGACCACCATGTCGCCGCCCGGAACGAGCACCAGCCCGTACCCCTGGGCCTCTCCGCTGAAGGTGACGACCCGCTTGCCGTCACCGTCGAAACCGGTGTCCAGGCTGCCGTTGACGTTGTAGCGGACCAGCGCGAAGCCCGGCGGGTAGCCGGGGCTGCCGAGTCCGACACCGCCGGCGACGACGATCCGGCCGTCGGCCTGGAGCGCCACGTCCTGAGCGATCGAGATGTCACCCCCCGAGAAGTGCGTGGTCAACTGGCCGTCACCGCTGAACGTGGGGTCCGGGTCGCCCTCGGAGTCATAACGGGCCACCGCGATGTCACCGCCGGACTGGCCGACGGCGACGATCCGGCCGTCGGGCTGCACGGTGACCGCGTAGGCGTCGGCGGCGCCGTCGTCGCCGAAGTCGGTGATCGTACGACCACCGTCGCCGAAGCCGGTGTCCAGAGCCCCGTTGGGCTGGTAGCGGGCCACCGTGAACCAGCAGCAGCCGTCGGACCCGGGGCGTTGCGTGGTACCCACGACGACGATCTTCCCGTCGGGTTGCAGCGCGACGCCGCGGGACACTTCCTCGCCCTGCCCGAAGTCGGTGGCGACGACGCCCGCGTTTCCGAAGCCGGTGTCCAGGGTCCCGTCGGGGTTGTAACGCACCACCGTGAAGTCGGGGCCGGTGCCCTCGCCGTGGAAGCTTCCGAGCACGACCAGCTTGCCGTCGTCCTGTACGGCGAGACCGTGCCCCTCCTGCGCGGCGGAGATATCCAGGTTGACCACCTTTCCGTTGCCGCCGAACGAGGGATCGAGGTCGCCGGAGGCGGCATGCGCGGGACTGGGCGAGGCGAGCAGGAGCGCCAGCGCCGCGCCGGCCGCGACACCGGCCCGGGCCGACAGCCGCCGGAGGCCATGAAGAGAGCCGCGAAGAGAGCCGCGGAAAGAGCCACGGAAAGAGCCGTGGAGGGGGGAGAACATGCCCGCACATGCTAGAAGCGGCAAAACTGTCTGTATCAGGACACACTGGGCATGCGGCCGTACGGGTTCTCTATCGCCCGACACGCCTCGGCCGGACAACCCCCTGCGGCAAATACGCTCATACTTCGGTCCGCCCCGGCACGCCCCGGACGGCCTCGGTCCGCGCCGGTTGCTACGTTCGGCGGCCATGCGATCACGCGACTACGACCTCGACTTGCGCGACCGCGCGAGCCGGATACGCGCCTGGGGCATCGGTCTGCTCGCCGTGGCGGGGCTGCTGTGGACCTGGTGCGCCGTCCTGCTGCTCACACCGTACGAGGCGGAGCGCAAGCCGGACGACCAGTACCCCGCCCAGTGAGAGTCCCGTCTCTTCACGGACCGCGGCACCGCCAAGGAGGGCCTGTACAGGGGCGACTACTGCGCGAACGAACGCGACTGGCCCGAGGTCCTGGCCATTCTCGGCCTGTCCGTCCCGCTCTCCCTCGCCGGCGCGGTCCTCGTCACGACCGGCACGGTCCACCGCACGATGAGCGCTCACGCGGAGGCGATGCGGGAGTTGGACAGGATCGCGGACGCACGGAGCGCGTAGCGTCGCGGTGCGGCGATGTCTCGCGGAGGATGCACGGATCGAACGTGCGCGGGCTTTCCAGGCCCGACCACGACTCGCTTGTGAGGGAACACAGCGCAAGCCGGTGCCTTACCACTCGGCCAATCCTCCGGGTGGGCGGTCCACGCGAGAGCGACATCGCGTGCTCGAAGCGACCGCCCCGGGCAGTCCCGCGGCTCCACGGAGGGGTGGCGCATCACTCCGGAGCCGGCCTCGGGCCGCCCTGCCGGGAGGTGGACGTACTGCCGTGCATGGACATCGCCCACCTCCGCTCCCAGTCGGTGACGCCGGGACGATCCCGGCGGATGGGGCACAACCACTGTGCCCCGCCCCGAAGTCGGACGCCACCGAATAAAACGAACAGACGGGCGACCGCTACCGGCGGCGCCACCTGCGGCGCCGTACCTTGCTGAAGAACCAGCCGGCCGGCGGCTCGTCGGAGCGCCAGGGTTGCGGCTCCGGCGCCTCGGCCCGCCAGCGCGCGGCGAGCATGCGGGCCCGGGCGGACGGCTCGGAGGTCTCGGCTGCCCGGACGAACGTCTCGTCCAGGACGACGTCGGACCACACGTCCTCGCCGGTCCGCTCCCGCTCTTCGTGCTGCGGCGTCTCCTCAGCCATCTCCGGCCTCCCAGCCGTCATCCGCTCAGCCCAGTGTGCCCGGGCCGAGATGAAGCCCCCGTCAAGGCCGGGGCACGTCACTCCTCGCCCGCGAGCGTCAGGGACCGCAGCTTCTGCCCGGCGTACCAGGTGGCCAGCACGGTGACCGCGACCAGCAGCACGGTGGCCGTCGGCAGGCCCACCTCGGAGGTCACCAGGTCCCCGCCGGCCATCTTGTGGGCGACGGCCAGCGACCACTGCTGGACGCTCAGCGTGCGCGCGCCCGGCACCAGGGAGCCGAACAGCGCCTCCCAGACAAGGGCGTAGACGAGCCCGAAGACCACCGCGTGCCGGGAGACCGTGCCCAGCAGCAGGAACAGCGCCGAGTAGGCGATGGAGGAGACGAGTGCGGCGACCGTGTAGGCGACGGCGATCTGCTGGCCGTTGCCGTTCAGGATCAGGCCGGCGATCAGGGTGGGCACCGCCGAGAAGACCATGGTGACGGCGATGGCGACGATCAGCTTGGTGAAGATGATCGTGGGCCGCTTGAGCGGCTTGGACAGGAGATAGACGACGGAGCCGTCGTCGATCTCCGGGCCGATCGCGCCCGTGCCCGCGATGACACCGATGATCGGCACCATGGTGGCGAGCGCGAACCCGCCGAGGACGTCGGCGGCCGTCTGGTCGTCGGCTCCGGTCAGGGCCCGGACGGCCACGGAGATCACGATGAGCAGCAGCGGCAGCGCGCCGAGGATGAGGGCCCGACGGCGGCCGAGCAGGGCCCGGTAGGTGAGCCGGGCGACGGTGGGGTCGTACATCTTCGGCCTCCTACGCCGCGACCAGGTACGAGAAGACGGACTCCAGGGACTCGTCGGACGGCGAGACCGTGAGGAGCCGGATGCCGTGGTCCCTGGCGACCTTCGGCAGCAGGGCGGTGAAGCGGCCGAAGTCGACGGCCTGGACGCGCAGGACGCCCTCGGCGTGGTCGACCTCGATGCCGGCCGTCGACGGGTCGGCGATCAGCGCCGCCGCGAGGGCGCGGTCGTCGCTGGAGCGGACCAGGTAGCGGTGCGGGCGGTCGGTCATCAGGCGGCGGATCCGGCGGAAGTCGCCGCTGGCCGCGTGCCGTCCGGCGACGACGACCTCGATGTGCCGGGCGAGCTGCTCGACCTCTTCGAGGATGTGCGAGGAGAACAGCACCGTGCGGCCCTCGTCGCCCATCTTCCGCAGCAGGTCCATGAGCTGCATGCGCTGGCGCGGGTCCATGCCGTTGAACGGCTCGTCCAGCAGGAGCAGCGAGGGGTCGTGGACCAGGGCGCTCGCCATCTTCACGCGCTGCCGCATGCCCTTGGAGTACGTGGAGATCTTCCGGTCCTGGGCGTACTCCATCTCGACCGTGGCGAGGGCGCGCTGGGCGGCCTTGTCGCCGAGGCCGTGCAGTTCGGCGTTGGCGACGACGAACTCGCGGCCGGTGAGGAAGTCGTACATCGCCTCCCGCTCGGGGACGATGCCGATGTGCCGGTAGATGGCCTCGTTGCGCCACACCGGCTGTCCGTCGAGGGTGACCGTGCCGGTGGAGGGGGCGAGGAAGCCGCCCATCATGTTGATGAGGGTGGACTTTCCGGCGCCGTTGGGGCCGAGCAGGCCGGTGACGCCGGGGCCGATGGTCATGGTGATGTCGTTGACGGCGACCACGTTGCCGAACCAGCGGGAGACGTGGTCGATGGTGAGCGTGGTCACAGTCCCACCTTCTGGTAGCGGCGGTTCAGCAGGCCGTAGCAGGCGGCGATCAGGCCGAGGACGAACAGGACGTAGACGATGCCCTCGCCGCCGGAAGGCCCGACCCCGCCGGGGAAGGCGGAGCTGCCGCCGAGGAACGCGGACTGCACACCGTCGATCAGGGTGATCGGCGAGAACAGGCCGATCCACGGGACGGCGCTGTCGCTGTCCTGGGTGTAGGCGATGGCCTGGAGGGTGGAGACCGCGCCGTAGGAGATGGTCAGTACGGCGATCACTGCGGCGATGCCGAAGCCGCGGCGCGGGGTGAACGCGGCGATGACCAGGCCGATTCCGGCGAAGAGCAGTGAGAGCAGGGCCACGGAGACCAGTCCCTGGGCGAATTCCTCGGTCTGGTGGGCGAAGCCCATCTTGGACAGCAGTGCGCCCACGTACATCACGAGCAGCGGCGCCGCGGTGAGGACGAAGAGCGCCGAGGCGAGCGCCGCGAACTTGGCGCGGACGTAGTCGGCTGTCTCGATGGGCCGCGAGAAGTACAGCGGTACGGTCTTGAAGCGCAGGTCGCGGGAGACCGCCTGGGGCGCCTGGGAGGCGACGTACAGGCTGATCACGGCCTGCATGATGATCGCGTACCGGGTGTAGGACACCGGCAGTTCGTGCGCCTTCGTGGCGACGGCGACGGCCACCATGATGGCGGCGGGCACGCACATCACCGCGAACAGCAGCATCGGCAGCACCTTGGACTTGACCGAGCGGCCGAGGCCGTAGGCGCCGCGCAGGGACTGCGAGTACAGCGAGCGGCGGGCGTAGGCGCGGCCGAGGCGGGGGCCGTCGTAGCCGCGGTAGCCGATGTCGTGGATACGGGACTGGTCGGCGCCGGCCATCGCCGGCGTGCGCTGCTCAACCGCCATGGCCGACGGCCTCCTTCCGTTGTTCGTCACTGCTGGTGAACACCTCGGAGATGTGGTGCCGGCGCTGCTCCATGCGCACCAGGCCGAGGCCGAGGTCGGCGACCACGTCCCGGACGAGGTCGTAGGTCTCGTCGCCCGTGGCGGTCAGCAGCAGGATGTGTCCGGCGCCGGGCAGGCCGCCGGCCTCCGCGTGCGTGTCCACACCGCGCGCGTGGAGCGCGTCGCGGACCGCGCGGGTGCCGTCCGGGTGGGTGTCGCTGTCGGTGACCTCGATCGCGAGGGTGGTCGTGGTCTGGGTGAAGTCGGTGGTGGAGCTGGCGCGCAGGAGCTTGCCGCCGTCGATGACGACGACGTGGTCGCAGGTGCGTTCCAGCTCGCCCAGCAGGTGGGAGGTGACGAGGACCGAGATGCCGAAGTCGGTGTGGATGCGGCGGATCAGGCCGAGCATCTCGTCGCGGCCGACCGGGTCGAGGCCGTTGGTCGGCTCGTCCAGGAAGACCAGCTGCGGGTCGTGCACCAGCGCCTGGGCGAGCTTCACCCGCTGCTTCATGCCGGTCGAGTAGCCGCCGATGGGGCGGTACCGCTCCTCGTACAGCCCGACATGGCGCAGGGTGTCGGCGGTGCGCTCGCGGGCGGCGGCGGGCGGCAGGCCGGACATGCGGGCCATGTGGACGACGAACTCGGTGGCCGAGACGTCCGGCGGCAGGCAGTCGTGCTCCGGCATGTACCCCACGCGCTCACGGATGGCGGCGCCCTTGGTGGCGACGTCGAGGCCGAGCACCTCGGCGCGGCCCTCCGTGGCGGGGGACAGCCCCAGCAGGATCTTGATCAGGGTGGACTTGCCGGCGCCGTTGGCTCCGACGAGTCCGGTCACACCGGGTCCGATGTCCACGGACAGCCGGTCGAGCGCGGTCACCCGGGGGAACCGTTTGCTCAGGCTTTCGGTCGCGATCACAGTCACGCCCTCGACGGTAGTGACGCGGACCACGTCCGTCGTCAGACCGAAGAGCCGTCTTGGAGTCAGACTCCAGGTGTAGGGGTTCCGTAAGGGATCCCCTCCCTGAGAGGTACGGACACCACTGTTGACGCCGGGTCTAACAAATGCGAGATTCTCCGATGTCAAGTTACGAGCACGTACCGCGACGGTGGGGCGAGGTGGCATGGCGACGACGTCGACCAGTGAGCGCTCGGCGGAGCTGCGAGGTTTCCGGACCGTGCAGCGCCTCGCCTACGAGTGCGCCGAAGCGGTCGCGGCCCGCCTCGAACCGGGCGTGACGGAGCGCGAGGCGGCGCGGATGCAGCGCGAGTGGCTGCGCGAGCGCGGGGTGCGGGACTGGTTCCACCTGCCCTTCGCCTGGTTCGGGGACCGCACGGCGTTCGTGAACTTCCGCGTCCCGTTGCAGTTCTTCCCGACCGGCCGCGCGCTGGAGCCCGGGATGCCGTTCATCCTCGACATGGCGCCGGTGTACGAGGGGTACACCGCGGACATCGGCTACTCCGGCTCGCTGGGCGTGAACCCGGTGCAGGACCGGCTGATGGCCGACCTGGAGGCACACCGCGAGCTGATCCTGCGCGAGGTGCGCGAGCGGCGCCCGCTGCGGGAGATCTACCAGGACGTGGACCGGCTCATGGTCCGCCAGGGCTACGCCAACCGGCACCGGGCCTACCCCTTCGGGGTGATCGCCCACAAGGTGGACCGGGTACGGCAGCGCCGCTGGTCACCCCATCTGTTCGGGTTCGGCACACAGTCCCTGAAGGGCCTGGCCGCCGACGCGCTGCACGGCCACCGCGAGGGCTGGTCGCCGCTGTGGTCGCCGTACCGCTTCTCGGACCACCCCCCGCGACCGGGCCTGTGGGCGGTCGAACCCCACCTCGGCTTCCGGGGGACGGGCGCGAAGTTCGAGGAGATCCTGGTGATCACCGACTCCCGGGACCCCGAGGAGAGCGCGTTCTGGCTGGACGACGATCTGCCGCACACGCGGCGCTGGGCGGAGGAGAAGTGACCTTGGAGGGTGCACGCGAGCGCTGGGTGCGCACGGGCGGGGTCGAGCTGTGCGTCGCCGAGCTGGGCGACCCCGGCCGGCCGACGGTGGTGCTGGTGCACGGCTACCCGGACAGCAAGGAGGTCTGGTCGGAGGTTGCCGTCCGGCTCGCCGACCGCTTCCACGTCGTCCTCTACGACGTCCGGGGCCACGGCCGCTCCACCGCGCCCCGGCCGCTGCGCGGCGGCTTCACCCTGGCCAAGCTCACGGACGACTTCCTGGCGGTCGTGGACGCGGTCAGCCCGGACCGGCCGGTGCACCTCGTCGGGCACGACTGGGGCTCGGTGCAGTCCTGGGAGTTCGTCACGGTGGGCCGCACGGAGGGCCGTATCGCCTCCTTCACCTCGATCTCCGGTCCCTCCCTCGACCACTTCGGGCACTGGATCGACGCGCGCGTGAAGCGCCCCACGCCCCGCCGGGTGGGGCAGCTCCTCGGCCAGGGCGCCAAGTCCTGGTACGTGTACCTGCTGCACACGCCGGCCCTGCCCGAGCTGGCCTGGCGCGGGCCGCTCGGCAAACGCTGGCCGAAGATCCTGGAGCGGGTCGAGCGGGTGCCCGGCGGCGACTACCCGACCGCCTCGTTCCCGACCGACGCGGCGCACGGCGCCTGGCTGTACCGGGACAACGTCCGCGCCCGGCTGCGCAGGCCGCGCCCGGACGCGTACGCACACGCGCCCGTGCAGCTCATCACGCCCCAGGGCGACGCGTTCCTCTCCGAGCGGCTCTACGACGACCTGGACCGGTGGGTGCCCCGGCTGACCCGCCGCACGCTCCCGGCCAGGCACTGGGTCCCGCGTACGCGCCCCGACCAGGTGGCCGCCTGGGTCGAGGAGTTCGTGACGTCCGTGGAGGGCGGCCGGGGCGCCCCGCAGCCCACCGGGCGCCACGCCGACCGGTTCGCCGGGCAGTTGGTGCTGGTCACCGGCGCGGGCAGCGGGATCGGCCGGGCGACGGCGTTCGCCTTCGCCGAGGCCGGCGCGCGCGTGATCGCCGTCGACCGCGACACCGAGGCCGCCGCCCGCACCGCCGAGCTGTCCCGGCTGGTCGGCGCGCCCGAGGCCTGGGCCGAGCCGGCCGACGTCTCCGACGAGCAAACCATGGAGAAGCTCGCGGAGAAGGTCCACCACGAGTACGGCGTGCTGGACGTGCTGGTCAACAACGCGGGCATCGGTCTGTCCGGCTCCTTCTTCGCCACGACGACCGACGACTGGCGCAAGGTGCTGGACGTGAACCTGTGGGGCGTGATCCACGGCTGCCGGCTCTTCGGCGGGCGAATGGCCGAACGCGGCCAGGGCGGCCACATCGTCAACGTCGCGTCGGCCGCCGCCTACCAGCCCTCGCGCGCGCTGCCCGCCTACAGCACCTCCAAGGCGGCGGTCCTGATGCTCTCCGAGTGCCTGCGCGCCGAGCTGGCCTCCGAGGGCATCGGCGTCACGGCGGTCTGCCCGGGCTTCGTCAACACCAGCATCACCTCCACGGCCCGCTTCACCGGCGTCGACGAGGAGGAACAAAAGCGCCGCCGGCAGCGGTCGGCCCGGCTGTACGGGCTGCGCAACTACCCGCCGGAGAAGGTGGCCGACGCGATCCTGGACGCGGTGGTCGGCAACAGGGCGGTGGCACCGGTGACCCCGGAGGCCCGCGGCGCCCACCTGCTGTCCCGCTTCGCACCGGGGCTGCTGAGGAGGATCGCGCGGGTGGAACCGAGGTTGTGACTCGAAACGCCGCAAACGGCACGCCAGTTGTCCACAACTTCGCCAATTCCCCTGTGGATAACCACACTTGGTTGTGGACAAACCTCGGAGCGAAAACAACCTGCGTGATCCGCATCTCTCCCGCACGCTGGACCCATGGACGAACGCCGCACTGTGAAGGTGTCGAAGTACCTCTCCAAACACCTGCGCCACCAGCCCGAAAGGATCGGACTCACGCCGGACCCGGGCGGCTGGGTGGAGATCGACACCCTGATCGCCGCGGCCGCCGCCCATGGGTTCCGGCTCACGCGCGAGGAGCTGGACCACGTGGTCGCCGCGAACGACAAGCAGCGCTTCGCCGTCGAGAACGGCAGGATCCGCGCCAGCCAGGGCCACAGCATCGAGGTCGACCTCGGCCTGCCCCCGGCGACCCCGCCGCCGTACCTGTACCACGGCACGGTCGCCCGCAACCTGGACCCGATCCGCGCGGAGGGCCTGCGGCCCATGAACCGGCACGACGTCCACCTCTCCGCCGACCGGGAGACCGCCACCCGCGTCGGAGCCCGCCGGGGCAGGCCCGTGGTGCTGGCCGTGGACTCCGGCGCGATGCACCGCGACGGCCATGTGTTCCGCGTCAGCGCCAACGGCGTCTGGCTGACCGCGACGGTGCCTCCGCACTACCTGCGCTTTCCCGGCCCGCACTGAGCACGCCGTGGCGGCACTGAGCGCTCCGTGGCGGGGCTGAACACTCCGTGGCGCACTGAACACACCGTGGCTGCCCTCAGCACTCCGCGGCGGTACTGAGCGCTCCGTGGCCATGCTGAGCACTCCGTAGCCATCCTGAGCACTCCGCGGCCGCCCTGAGGACTTGTGGCCGCGCCGAGCACTCCGTGGCCGCGGGACCGCACACGGTGATCGTTTCGTCCGCTGCCCGCGGTGCCGCTTACGCTCGGACGCATGAGTCTGCGTCTGAGCACCGTGATCCTGCCGTACCGCCGCTGGCACGAGGGCGGCCGTGCGGCCTGGGTGCGCGCCGAGCAGCTCGGCTTCCACACGGCCTACACCTACGACCACCTGTCCTGGCGCAGCTTCCGTGACGGCCCCTGGTTCGGCGCGATCCCCACGCTGACGGCGGCTGCGACGGCCACCGAGCGCCTGCGCCTCGGCACGCTGGTCACCTCGCCGAACTTCCGCCACCCCGTGACCCTCGCCAAGGAACTCATCTCGCTGGACGACATCTCCGGCGGCCGGGTCACCCTCGGCATCGGCGCGGGCGGCACCGGTTTCGACGCGAGCGCCCTCGGCCAGGAGCCGTGGACCCCGCGCGAGCGCGCCGACCGGTTCGCCGAGTTCGTGCCCCTGCTCGACCGGCTCCTCACCGAGGACGCCGTGTCGTCCGAGGGCCGTTTCTACTCGGCGCACGAGGCCAGGAACATCCCGGGCTGTGTGCAGCGCCCCCGGCTGCCGTTCGCGGTGGCGGCCACCGGCCCGCGCGGCCTGAAGCTCGCCGCGCGGTACGGCCAGGCGTGGGTGACCACCGGCGACCCGAAGCTGTACGAGACCGGCACGCCGGAGCAGTCCGTCGCGGCCCTGCGCGGCCAGATCGGCAAGCTGTCCGAGGCCTGCGAGGCCGCCGGGCGGGACCTGGCCGAGCTGGACAAGGTCCTGCTCACCGGCTTCACCCCGGACCGCGCCCGGCCGCTCGCGTCCCTGGACGCCTTCGTGGACTTCGCCGGCCGCCACCAGGAGCTGGGCTTCACCGAGATCGTGATCCACTGGCCCATCCCGGACTCCGACTTCGCCGCCGACGAGAAGGTCTTCGAGCGGATCGCCATGGAGGCTCTCGCCCAGCTGGACTGACCCCCGGACCAACCGTCCGCGTCGACCGCCCTGAGGGTCACCTGTGTCTCATCTGTGCGGACTCCCGCACGGTCGTGCGGATGCCTGGGTGAGAATGGCCGGGTGACCTCAGCGACCAGACAGCCCGGGACCCCTGCCGCCGCCCTGCCGCCGCGGCTGATCGCCACCGACCTGGACGGCACTCTGCTGCGCGACGACAAGTCGGTCTCCCAACGGACCGTCGCCGCGCTGGCCGCCGCCGAGGAGGCCGGGATCGAGGTCTTCTTCGTCACCGGCCGGCCGGCCCGCTGGATGGACGTGGTCAGCGACCACGTCCACGGGCACGGTCTGGCGATCTGCGGCAACGGCGCCGCCGTGGTCGACCTGCACGGCGGCCCCGGTGCCCACCGGTTCGTGAAGGTCCGCGAGCTGGCCCGGGACAACGCGCTGAAGGCCGTACATCTGCTGCGCGAGGCAGCACCCGGCACGGTGTTCGCGGTCGAGCAGACCTACGGCTTCCACCAGGAGCCGGACTATCCCAAGCTGCACATGGAGATCCCCGACCACCTCCTGCCCGCCGAGCGGCTGCTCGCACCCGACGGCCCCGACGCCGATCAGCCCGTGCTCAAGATCCTCGCCTACCACCCCTCCCTGGACCCCGACGCGTTCCTCACCCTCGCCCGGCTGGCCGTCGGCGACCATGCCAACGTCACCCGCTCCAGCCCCAGCGCCCTGCTGGAACTCAGCGGCCCCGGCGTCTCCAAGGCGAGCACCCTCGCCCTGTGCTGCGCCGAGCGCGGCATCTCGCACGAGGAGGTCGTGGCCTTCGGGGACATGCCCAACGACGTCGAGATGCTGACCTGGGCGGGCCAGTCCTACGCGATGGGCAACGCCCACCCCGACGTCATCGCGGCCGCGTCGGGCCGCACGGTCGCCAACAACGACGACGGAGTGGCGGTGGTGATCGAGCACCTGCTCGCCCACCGAGTGCGGTAGCGCTCCGCGCGCATCACGGCGACCTGCCGCACCGGTGCCCCCGGTCGAACGCCGCCGCACGACTGCGCTTGGACCCCGAGCAGACGTCCCTGGAGAAACGACCGGGCCACGAGATCCTGCCGAGACCGTCGGACCCGCCCCCACCGGGAGGGCTCGGCCTGGTGACCCGCCGCGTCGATGAACCCGGACGAAGCGAACAGGCCCCGGCGGTCCCCACCCAGGCCCCCGGGGACCGGCCCCGTCCGCCAGCGCTCAGCCCACGCCCACCAGTGACTCCGCCTCGGCCTCTCGGCGTGCCATTTCCCGTAGCGGCCCGGCCTCGGCGATCAGCCGCTCGTACGGCCCCCGCTGCACCACCCGGCCCTCGTCGAGCACGATCACCTCGTCCACCGCGTCGAGTCCCGCCAGCCGGTGGGTGATCAGCAGCGTCGTACGGCCCTCCGTCGCGGCCAGCAGATCGGCGGTCAGCGCGTCCGCCGTCGGCAGATCCAGGTGCTCGGCGGGCTCGTCCAACACCAGCACGGGGAAACCGGCCAGCAGCGCGCGGGCCAGCGCCAGCCGCTGCCGTTGCCCGCCGGACAACCGCGCCCCGTGCTCGCCGACGAGCGTGTCCAGGCCGTCGGGCAGCGCGTCCACCCAGTCCAGCAGCCGGGCCCGGGCCAGCGCTCCCCGCAGGTCGGCCTCGGTCGCGTCCTTCCTGGCCAGGAGCAGGTTCTCGCGCACCGAGCTGTCGAAGAGGTGCGCGTCCTGCGCGCACAGCCCGACGAACCGCCGTACGTCGTCACCGTCCAGCGCGCACGCGTCCACACCGGCGAGCGTGTACGAGCCCGCCTCCGGGTCGAGGAACCGCAGCAGCACCTGCGCGAGGGTCGTCTTGCCGGAGCCGGACGCTCCCACCACCGCGACCCGGCGCCCCTCCTCCAGCGTCAGATCCAGCCCGGCGAGCGCCTCCTGCCGCTGCCCCGCGTACCGCGCGACCACGCCCTTGACGACCACCGGGAACGGCGAGGCGGGCGCCTGCCCGGGCGAGACGGGCTCGCGTACGGGCTCGGGCGCGTCCAGGACCTCGTACACCCGCTCCGCGCTGCGCCGCGCCCGCTGCCGGTACCGCGCGGCGAGCGGCATACCCAGTACGGCCTCGAAGGCGGCCAGCGGGGTCAGGACGACCACGGCCATCGCCACGCCGCTCAGCCGGCCGGCCGCCACCGCCTGGGCGCCGAACGCCGCGGTGGCCGTGACGGTCAGCCCGGAGATCAGCGCGGTCAGCCCGTCCCCGAGCCCGGTGACGGCGGCGGCGCGCGCGGCGATCCGCGTGAGAGTGCCGTCGGCCCGCCGCGCCGCGTCCGTACGGGCCGGCAGCGCACCGGCGACGGTCAGCTCGGCGGTGCCGGTGAGCAGGTCGGTCACGCGGGTCGCGAGCACCCCCCGGGCGGGCGCCAGCCGCCGCTCGCTCCGCCGGGCCGCGGTCGCGGTCAGCAGGGGGACACCGACACCGGCCGCCAGCAGACCCGCCGCGAGGGCGGCACCGGCCTCGGGCAGCAGCCAGGCCGTGAAGCCGACGGAGGCGGCGGAGACGGTGAGGGCGACTCCGGCGGGCAGCAGCCAGCGCAGCCAGTAGTCCTGGAACGCGTCCACGTCCGCGACCAGCCGGGTGAGCAGATCACCGCGCCGGGCGCCACGCAGTCCGGCGGGGGCCAGGCGCTCCAGCCGCCGGTACACCGCGACCCGGGTATCGGCCAGCATCCGCAGGACGGCGTCGTGCGACACCAGCCGCTCGGCGTACCGGAAGACGGCCCGCCCGATCCCGAACGCCCGGGTCGCGGTCACGGCCACCATCAGATACAGCACCGGCGGCTGCTGCGAGGCCCGGGAGATGAGCCAGCCGGAGGTGGCCATGAGCCCCACGGCACTCCCCAACGCAAGACTCCCCAACCCCAGGGCCAGGACCAACCGCCCCCCACCAACCCCCCGAACCCGCCGCAACACACCCGGCCCAGTCCGCTGCCCCCGCCCCACCCCACTGAGCCGCCCCTCTGCCAACTGACCTTCCAGCCGCCCGAGCCGCCCCTCCACCGACTCACCATCCGACCACCCGACCCGATCCCCCACCGGCCCACCATCCAGCCCACCGACCCGGGACGCCGCCGACTCACCTTCCAGCCCACCGACCCGGAACCCCGCCGGCTCACCTTCCAGCCCACCGAGCCGGAACCCCGCTGGCTCACCTTCCAGCCGACCGAGCCCAGCCCCCACCGGCTCGCCATGCAGCCGGCCGAGCCGAGCCCCCGCCGGCTCATCTCCCAGCCCACCGAGCCGATCCCCCGCCGGCCCACCGTGCAGCCCACCAAGCCGATCCCCCGCTGGCCCACCTTCCAGCCGACCGAGCCCAGCCCCCACCGGCCCACCATCCAGCCCACCGAGCCGGAACCCCGTCGGCTCGCCTTCCAGCTGACCGAGTCGGGTGGCGGGTGGGCGAGGTCGGGGGTCCAGGGGGCGGAGCCCCCCGGTGGGCCCACTGCACCCCGAGGACGGCACAGACGCGGCACCTCCCAGCCGTACGACCCGGTCAGCCACCCCCAACAACGCCGGCCGATGCACAACAAGCACCACGGTCCGCCCAGCCGCAAGCCTCCGCACCGCAGCCACAACCTCCCCCTCGGTCCCCCCGTCCAACGCAGCCGTCGGCTCATCCAGCAACAGCACAGGCCGATCCGCGAGAAAGGCCCGAGCCAACGCCAGCCGCTGCCGCTGCCCCGCCGACAACCCGGCCCCGTCCTCCCCGAGTACGGTGTCGACCCCCTCCGGCAGCGCCGCCACGAACTCCCACGCCCCCGCGTCCCGCAGCGCCCGCCGCACAGCACTGTCATCCGCGTCAGGCCGAGCCAGCCGCACGTTCTCCGCGATCGTCCCGGCGTACAGATGCGGCCTCTGCGGCACCCACGCGACCCGCGACCGCCACTCCGCCACATCCAGCCCGGCAAGATCGGCGCCCCCGATCCGCACCCGCCCCTCGGTGGGCCGTACGAACCCCAGCAGCACGCTCAGCAGCGTCGACTTGCCCACCCCGCTCGGCCCGACCAGCGCGACGGTCTCACCGGGCTCGACGGTGAACGACACATCGGTCACCGCATCCGAAGAACGCCCCGGATACCGAACGGAGACCCCCTCGAAGGCCAGTCCACCCGTCGGCACCGCACCGGTACCCGATTCCGGCACCGCCTTCTCCAGCACGGTGAAGATCTCCTCCGCCGCGGCAAGCCCCTCCGCCGCCGCGTGGTACTGCGCACCCACCTGCCGCAGCGGCAGATAGGCCTCGGGCGCCAGCACGAGGATCACCAGACCGATGGAGAGATCCATGTCGCCGCGCACGAGCCGCATCCCGATCGTCACGGCAACCAGCGCGACCGACAGCGTGGCCAGCAACTCCAGCGCGAACGAGGACAGGAAGGCGATCCGCAGCGTCCGAAGAGTGGCCTGCCGGTACTCATCGGTGATCCGCCGGATCGACGCGGCCTGCGCCTTGGCCCGACCGAACACCTTCAGCGTGGGCAGTCCCGCGACCACGTCCAGAAAGTGACCGGACAGCCGGGACAGCAACCGCCACTGACGGTCCATCCGGGACTGGGTCGCCCAGCCGATCAGCATCATGAAGACCGGAATCAGCGGCAGCGTACCGACGATGATCGCGGCCGACACCCAGTCCTCGGTGACGATCCGGGCCAACACCGCCACGGGCACGACCACGGCAAGCCCCAACTGCGGCAGATAGCGCGAGAAGTAGTCGTCCAGGGCGTCGACCCCACGCGTGGCCAGGGTGACCAGCGAGCCGGTCCGCTGACCACTCAGCCACCCCGGACCGAGCGCCGCAGCCCGGTCGAGGAGCCGCCCGCGCAGCTCCGACTTCACGGCAGCGCTCGCACGGTGGGCCGCGAGTTCGGTGAGCCACGCGACCATCGACCGCCCGACGGCCACAGCCGCCAACAGCAGCAGAGGCGTGCGCAGTTCACCGACCGACTGCCCATGCTGAAACGCCCCGACGACGATCTCGGCGACGAGCATGGCCTGAGCGATGACCAGTCCAGCCCCGACGGCCCCCAAGCCGACGACCGCGACGAGGAAGAGCCGGGTGGCACGGGCGTACCGCAGAAGACGGGGATCGATTGGTTTCACGTGAAACATGCCCTTCGGTACCGAGGGGACTGTTTCACGTGAAACACCCCCCTCGGTGGACTCAGTGCGCGGCTCCGGCCGCAGCGTCAGGAGCGATGTGCTGCGTGCCGATCCGCTTGCGGAAGACCCAGTAGGTCCAGCCCTGGTAGAGCAGAACGAGCGGCGTGGCGATCGCCGCGCACCACGTCATGATCTTCAGGGTGTACGGGCTCGACGAGGCGTTGGTGACCGTCAGGCTCCAGTCCCCGTTCAGCGTGGACGGCATGACGTTCGGGAAGAGCGACAGGAAGAGCATCGCCACGGCCGCCACGATGGTGATCCCGGACAGCGCGAACGACCATCCCTCCCGCCCGGCCTGGTTGGCCACGAGAGCCGCCACGAGGGCGACGACGGCCACGATCAGGGCCACCAGGCTCTTGCCGTCACCGGTGTCGGCCTGCGTCCACAGCAGGAAGGCGAGCGCCGCGACGGCCGCGACCAGACCCACCCACCGGGCCAGCTTCCGGGCCCGTACCCGGATCTCCCCCACGGTCTTGAGCGCGGTGAACACCGCCCCGTGGAAGGTGAACAGCGTGAGCGTCACCAGACCGCCGAGCAGGGCGTAGGGGTTGAGCAGGTCCCAGACGTTGCCGACGTATTCGAAGTTCTGGTCGAGCTTCACCCCCCGCACGATGTTCCCGAAGGCCACGCCCCACAGGAACGCCGGGAGCAGCGAGGTCCAGAAGATCGCCGTCTCCCAGTTGCGTTGCCAGTTCTCCTCCGGCCGCTTGGCCCGGTACTCGAAAGCGACACCCCGGACGATCAGGCAGACAAGGATGAGCAGCAGGGGCAGGTAGAAGCCGGAGAAGAGGGTGGCGTACCACTCCGGGAACGCGGCGAAGGTCGCACCGCCCGCGGTGAGCAGCCACACCTCGTTGCCGTCCCAGACCGGGCCGATGGTGTTGATCAGCACCCGGCGCTCGGGCCGGCTGCGGGCCAGCAGCCTGGTGAGGATACCGACCCCGAAGTCGAAGCCTTCCAGGAAGAAGTAGCCGGTCCACAGGACGGCGATCAGGACGAACCAGACGTCGTGAAGTTCCATGACTGTTCCCTCGGCCTAGTACGAGAAGGCCATCGGCTTGTCGGCGTCACGGGTGTCGCCGCCGATCTTCGTGGGCGGGTTGAGGTCGGCCTCGGTCAGTTCGGGCGGGCCGGCCTTGACGTACTTCGCGAGCAGCTTGACCTCGATCACGGCGAGGATGGCGTACAGCGAGGTGAAGACGATCATCGAGGTGAGGACCTCGCCCTGGGAGACACCGGGGGAGACCGCGTCCCGGGTCTGGAGGACGCCGTAGACGACCCACGGCTGGCGGCCCATCTCGGTGAAGATCCAGCCCCAGGAGTTGGCGATCAGCGGGAAGGCCAGAGTCCAGGTCGCGATGCGCCAGTACCAGGGGGTGAGCTTCGGGCTGAGGGCCTTGTTCTTGAACAGCACCAGATGCGGCACCTCGTCGTCGCCGACCCTCAGGGCCGGCGGCAGCATGAACTTCTTGCGGGTCAGCCAGAGCCCGGCCAGCCCGATGGCGAAGGAGGCCATGCCGAAGCCGATCATCCAGCGGAAGCCCCAGAAGGCGACGGGGATGTTGGGCCGGTAGTCACCGGGCCCGAACTTCTGCTGCTCGGCCTTGTTGACGTCGTTGATGCCGGGCACGTACGAGGTGAAGCTGTCGTCGGCGAGGAAGGACAGCAGACCGGGGATCTCGACGGCCACCGTGTTGTGGCCCTTGTCCACGTCGCCATACGCGAAGATCGAGAATGGCGCCGGCTTCTGGCCGTCCCACAGCGCCTCGGCGGCGGCCATCTTCATCGGCTGCTGCTTGAACATGACCTTGCCGAGGGTGTCGCCACTGACCGCGGTGAGCAGGCCGGCGATGACCACGGTGATCAGGCCGAGCCGCAGCGAGGTCTTCATCTCGCGGATGTGCTTCTTACGGGCCAGGTGGTAGGCGGAGATGCCCACCATGAAGGCGCCACCGGTCAGGAAGGCCGCGGACAGGGTGTGGAAGGCCTGGCTGAGGGCCGTGTTCTGGGTCAGCACGGCCCAGAAGTCGGTCAGCTCGGCCCGCCCCCTCGCCTTGTCGATCTTGTAGCCGACCGGGTGCTGCATCCAGGAGTTCGCCGCGAGGATGAAGTACGCCGACAGGATCGTGCCGATCGAGACCATCCAGATGCAGGCCAGGTGGAGCTTCTTGGGCAGCTTGTCCCAGCCGAAGATCCACAGGCCGATGAAGGTGGACTCGAAGAAGAACGCGATCAGTGCCTCGAAGGCGAGCGGGGCGCCGAAGATGTCACCGACGAAGCGCGAGTAGTCGGACCAGTTCATGCCGAACTGGAACTCCTGCACGATGCCGGTGACCACGCCCATCGCGATGTTGATCAGGAAGAGCTTGCCCCAGAACTTCGTCGCCCTGAGGTACTTCTCCTTCTCCGTGCGCACCCAGGCCGTCTGTAGCCCGGCCGTGAGGGCGGCCAGGGAGATCGTCAGCGGAACGAACAGGAAGTGGTAGACGGTGGTGATGCCGAACTGCCAGCGCGCCAGTGTCTCCGGCGCCAAAGCCAGGTCCACGTCGTCACTCTCCTTACTACGCCGTGGTACAGCGGCGGTTTGCCCCTTTTGTTGCACACATACGGAGCAAACGAGACACGCTTGTGAAAGCGTTCACATTCACAAGCCATTATGACGCACTGATTTTCGGTCCACGAAGGGGGGTCCCCTCCTTCGCCCCGGCGCCCCGACTGTCCAGGCCTTCGCCAGGGCGCTGCCCCTCGCTTCGACCGCGCGCACATGGGATGAGGAGGTGTATTTCGACACAGGCGTCTCTGTTTCACGTGAAACGGACGCCCGACAGACATGGAACCGGGCACAATGGCCTTCTGGACGGATGGCGACGCACTCGCCCTCCCTTACGGCCACACGCCGATCTCGCGAGGCGAGGAGTGCCGCCTCGCGAGCCCGTGCAATGTCCTCGGCAGCGTGGACGGGGACGCCGCCCTCCTGGCGACCGTGCGCGACGGCGATCCCATCCGGGTCGAACTGATCGACGAGTAGAGCTACCGCCGGACTACAGCTCCTTGCGGAACCCCTCCGCCACCTTCAGGAAGATGTCGTTCGCCTCGGCCTCCCCGACCGTCACCCGCACACCCTCGCCCGGGAACGGCCGGATCACCACCCCGTGCTCCTCACAGACCTGAGCGAACGGGACCGTACGCTCCCCCAGCCGCAGCCACACGAAGTTGGCCTGTGTCTCCGGCACCGTCCAGCCCTGGGCCCGCAACCCGTCGACCACGCGGATGCGCTCGCACACCAGTGAGCCCACCCGGCCCAGCAACTCGTCCTCGGCACGCAGCGAGGCGATCGCCGCCTCCTGCGCGAGCTGGCTCACCCCGAACGGCACCGCCGTCTTGCGCAGCGCCGCCGCCACCGGCTCATGGGCGATCGCGAAACCGACGCGCAGCCCTGCCAGCCCGTACGCCTTGGAGAAGGTCCGCAGGACGCAGACGTTGGGCCGCTTCCGGTACAGCTCGACACCGTCGGGCACCTCGGGGTCGCGGATGAACTCCCGGTAGGCCTCGTCCAGTACCACGAGCACATCAGTGGGCACCCGGTCGAGGAACCGCTCCAGCTCGGCCCGTCGCACCACCGTGCCGGTCGGGTTGTTGGGGTTGCAGACGAAGATCAGCCGCGTCCGGTCGGTGATCGCGTCCGCCATCGCGTCCAGGTCGTGCACATCACCCGGCGTCAGCGGCACCTGCACCGAGCGGGCGCCGCTGATCTGCGTGATGATCGGGTACGCCTCGAACGACCGCCAGGCATACATCACCTCGTCGCCGGGGCCGCTGGTGGCCTGGATCAGCTGCTGGGCGACCCCCACCGAGCCGGTGCCGGTGGCCACGTCGGAGAGCGGCACACCGAAGCGCTCGGACAGCTCGTTCATCAGCCCGGTGCAGGCCATGTCCGGGTAGCGGTTGAAGTCGCAGGCCGCCGCGGTCACGCTCTCCAGCACGCTGGGCAGCGGCGGGTACGGGTTCTCGTTGGAGGACAGCTTGTAGGCGACCGGTCCGCCGGCCGCGGCCGGCTTGCCCGGCTTGTAGGTGGGGATACCCTCCAGCTCGGCGCGCAGCTTGGGGCTCGTCTCGCTCACCGCAGTCCTCCTCGCGACCACCGGCGGCCCGTCGACACCGCCGGCTCCAATACTTCTCACCTTAAGAGGATTCGGCGCCGCTGCGAACAGGTGCGGGACGCCCAGTAGTGCGGCCGTCGCCCCCGAAAGAGGCGAAGCTCACGTCTGCCACCGGCATCAAGGGCAACCTCGTACGAAGGCGTACGTTTCGGGGGGCGCGCCGTACATATATCTATGCGCCGGTGGCTTGCGCCGTGGCGCGCGTCCCCCGTGAAGGTGAGTTGAGACCTCTTCGAGACATCGGGGACTTGGTAGGTCCATCCGCGTCGACAAGTCACGTCTTACTATTGGATCGGTCAACCACCTTGTTTTCCCAGGCAGTTGACGTCCCATGACCATGCAGAAACGTGCCTGTCAACGCGTGCATATGCGTCCGCACTACCCCACCGCATGAGCCCTACTATCGGCTCGCCATGACAGCAGCAGGGAAGCACCAGGTGAGCCGCGCGGAAACCTCACGTCGAGGCAGCCGGCCGGGTCGGGCGGGCATCAGAGACGTCGCCGCCGCCGCCGGGGTCTCCATCACGACCGTGTCCGACGCTCTCAACGGCAAGGGCCGGCTCCCGGATGCCACCCGGCGCCATGTCCGCGAGGTCGCCGACCGGCTGGGGTACCGACCCTCGGCCGCCGCCCGCACCCTCCGTACCGGCAAGTCGGGCCTGATCGGCCTGACCGTGACGACGTACGGGGATGAACCTTTCACCTTCACGGAGTTCGCCTACTTCGCCGAGATGGCCCGGGCCGCGACCTCGGCCGCGCTCGCCCGCGGCTACGCCCTGGTCATCCTGCCCGCCACCTCCCGCCACGACGTCTGGTCCAACGTCGCCCTGGACGGCACGGTCGTCATCGATCCGTCCGACCAGGACCCGGTGGTCAGCGAGCTGGTCAGGCAGGGGCTGCCCGTCGTCTCCGACGGCCGGCCGGCCGGCGCACTCCCCGTCACCGCCTGGGTCGACAACGACCACGAGGCCGCCGTACTCGGCATCCTCGACCACCTCGCCGCCGCCGGCGCCCGCCGCATCGGCCTGCTCACCGGCACCACGACGGACACATACACCCACCTGTCGACCACCGCCTACCTGCGCTGGTGCGAACGGGTCGGCCAGGACCCGGTCTACGAGGCCTACCCGGCGCACGACCCGTGCGCGGGCGCCGTCGCCGCCGACCGGCTGCTCGCCCGCCCCGACCGGCCCGACGCGGTCTACGGACTGTTCGACCCCAACGGCACCGACCTGCTCGCCGCCGCCCGCCGCTACGGCCTGCGCGTCCCCGACGACCTGCTGCTGGTGTGTTGCAGCGAGTCCACCGTGTACGCCAGCACCGAGCCGCCCATCACCACCCTGTCCCTGAAGCCGCGCCGCATCGGCACCGCCGTCGTCCAGCTCCTCATCGACGCCATCGAGGGTGTTGAGTCCGACCAGCCGGTCGAGCAGGTGATACCGACGGAGCTGATCGTGCGCACCTCCTCCCAGCGGCGGTCCCCGCGCACGACGGTCAGCCCGCCGCGGACACCGGACGACACGTAGCCCCGCCGGCCGCACCGGCCCGTGCGGGGCCCGGCCGGTGCGGCACAGGGGGACCGGCCGACGCGCTACGCGCGCGGCGAGCCCGGCCCGCCGAGGACTCGGTCGGCCGACAGCCCGTCGAACATCTGCCCAAACGGGGCGAAAGCCGCGGTGAACTGGAGTCTTGTTCCGATTCACCACCCCTGGGTCATCACACGGCGCGACGCGCATTCCTATGATGGGCCCACGACACCGCGGACCGCTGCGACCAGGCAGTCCGAAGCGGTGCAGATGCGGCGCGATGGTGGAGGGGTCTGATGACTCAGGGGGCCGGTCAGGGACCCGAGGCGGAGCGGACGGCGACGCTACGCGACTTCCGGGTACCCGCGTACGTCCACGAGACCGGTCCGTACGTCCAGCGCGTCCACCCCGGCGACGTCGTCCCGCCCGCCGACGAGGCGTACCCCGAGGGCTACACCCCCACCCAGCGCGACCTTCCCGTCATCAACCGCGGCGACACCCTCCAGGTCCCCGTCGAGCCCGCCCCCGCAGCCCCGGCCCCGCAGCCCGCGACCGGGCCCGGCCCGCTCTACGTCGTCGGTGACGTCCACGGCTACCTGGACGAGCTGATGGCCGCTCTTCAGGAGCAGGGCCTGATCGACGCCTCGGGCCAGTGGTGCGCCGGCACCGCCCGGCTGTGGTTCCTCGGCGACTTCACCGACCGCGGCCCGGACGGCATCGGCGTCATCGACCTGGTCATGCGGCTGTCCGCCGAGGCCGCGGCGGCCGGCGGCTACTGCAAGGCCCTCATGGGCAACCACGAACTGCTGCTCCTCGGCGCCAAACGGTTCGGCGACACCCCCGTCAACTCCGGCGCGGGCACCGCCACCTTCCAGGCCGCCTGGCTGCTCAACGGCGGCCAGAAGACCGACATGGACCGCCTCCAGGACCATCACTTGCAGTGGATGGCCCGCCTCGACGCCGTCGAGGAGGTCGACGGCTATCTGCTCATCCACTCCGACACCACCGCCTACCTCGACTACGGCGACTCCATCGAGGCGGTCAACGACACCGTCCGCGAGGCTCTGACCCGCAACGACGCCGACGAGGTCTGGGACCTGTTCCGCAAGTTCACCAAGCGCTTCTCCTTCCGCGACGAGGGCGGCGCCGACGCCGTGCGCTCCCTCCTCGATACGTACGGCGGCACCCGGGTCGTTCACGGGCACAGCCCCATTCCCTATCTCCTCGGCGAGGTCGGCTCCGAGGACGGCGAGGAGAGCGGCGGCCCGGTCGTCGAGGGACCGCACGTCTACGCCGACGGGCTCGCCATCGCCATGGACGGCGGAGTGACCATGGCCGGAAAACTGCTGGTCCAGCAACTGCCTCTGGATATGTGACCGTTCGGCGGGCAAATGTTCCCTGGCCGCGTACGCGCAGGCCGGACCGCAATTTCCGGCAATCCCCTGTCACCGTGCGCCGTCACGGCTCTACCATCGGCTTATCCGTAGCAGGCTCCCCTCCGTTTCTGCCCGACGGCTCGCCGGCGTGCGAGCCCCAAGCCCTACGGAGCATCGGGGGATGCACATGAACAGCGTTCCGCAGCACCTGAAGAGCGAGGACCGCCAGGAATTCGAGCGGCTCCTCGATGAGGCGCTGCGCTCCGCACCGCACCGACCGGAACTGGCCGCTGTCGGACAGCGGCTCAACTCTGAACAGCTGCGCACCATGGCGCTCAGCGCCTCCGCCCTGATCACGGCAGCCGCGGCGGCCGAGTACCAGCACTACGTCAAACTGCGCGACGAACTGCGTCACCCGGCGCTGTCCGGCCCGTCGGCCGCCGACAACTCCGAGGTGGCGTCCCCTGGTTCGACCGCCACGGGACTCGCCACTACCCTCGGCGAAGCCGCCGAGACCACCGGCGCGGGCGCCATCGCGGTCATCGCCGTCCTGGCTCCCGTCCTGTCCGGGACCGCCGCGGTGCTCTTCCTGCTCGTCGGCTACATCCTGAAGGTGCTCGATCCCGGGCAGACCTTCGCCCGGACCATGCTCACCGCCGGCTGGGTGTTCGGCGCCATCACCGCGGCGACGATCCTCGTCGCCGCGGTCGGACTGGTGCTCACCGCCCTGCGCAACAGCACCCCGGCGGACGCCCGGGCACGGGACGCGTCCAACGAGGAGCTGACCAGGGCCAAGGAGGCCTGGCGGGACGCCCTGCTGGAGCGCGGCATCCTGCCCTTCCTCCAAGAGGCACTCGCCGAGCCCGGGACGCCCGCCGTGCACCCACCGGCCCCACCCGCACCGACCGGCCGCATACCCCGCCTCGGCTACGACCGCCCCGGGTTCAGCAGCCCCGACGACGGCGCCGCGACCGGCCGCCCGAGCTTCACCAGCCCCGACTACACGAGCCCGGACTTCGGCGGCCCGGAGAACCAGCCCGAGTGATCCGAGCGGCCCACCGGGGTGCTGCCACCACCCGGCCGGCCGCGAGCCCTACTGCCCCGCCGCACCAGCCGACCGTCATCGGACCGGCCGGCGCGGCGAGTTCAGCATGCGGGCGTTCAGTCGGCGATCGGCAGATAGACCCGGTTGCCGGCAGCCGCGAACTCCTTCGACTTCGCAGCCATACCCTCCTCGATCTCGGCCCGGCTGCCGCCGTGCTCACGCCGGATGTCCTGCGAGATCTTCATGCTGCAGAACTTCGGACCGCACATGGAGCAGAAGTGGGCCGTCTTGGCAGGCTCGGCCGGCAGGGTCTCGTCGTGGAACTCCCGTGCCGTGTCCGGGTCCAGCGCGAGGTTGAACTGGTCCTCCCACCGGAACTCGAAGCGGGCGTCGGACAGAGCGTCGTCCCACTCCTGGGCACCCGGGTGGCCCTTGGCGAGGTCCGCCGCGTGCGCGGCGATCTTGTAGGTGATGACACCGGTCTTGACGTCGTCCCGGTTGGGCAGGCCCAGGTGCTCCTTGGGCGTGACGTAGCAGAGCATCGCCGTGCCCCACCAGGCGATCATCGCGGCGCCGATGCCGGAGGTGATGTGGTCGTACGCCGGCGCGACGTCCGTGGTCAGCGGGCCGAGCGTATAGAACGGAGCTTCATCGCAGATCTCCTGCTGAAGGTCGATGTTCTCCTTGATCTTGTGCATCGGGACGTGTCCCGGGCCCTCGATCATGGTCTGTACGTTGAAACGCTTGGCGATCCGGTTGAGTTCCCCGAGCGTCCTCAACTCCGCGAACTGCGCCTCGTCGTTGGCGTCCGCGATCGAACCCGGCCGCAGGCCGTCACCCAGCGAGTACGTGACGTCGTAGGCGGCGAGGATCTCGCACAGTTCCTCGAAGTTCTCGTACAGGAACGATTCCTTGTGGTGCGCCAGACACCACGCGGCCATGATCGACCCGCCGCGCGAGACGATCCCGGTCTTGCGGTTGGCGGTGAGCGGGACGTACGGCAGCCGGACGCCCGCGTGGACGGTCATGTAGTCCACGCCCTGCTCGGCCTGCTCGATGACGGTGTCCTTGTAGATCTCCCAGGTCAGTTCCTCGGCCTTGCCGTCGACCTTCTCCAGGGCCTGGTAGAGCGGCACCGTGCCGATGGGGACGGGGGAGTTGCGCAGGACCCACTCGCGGGTGGTGTGGATGTTGCGGCCGGTGGACAGGTCCATGACCGTGTCGGCGCCCCAGCGGGTCGCCCAGGTCATCTTCTCGACCTCCTCCTCGATGGAGGACGTCACCGCGGAGTTGCCGATGTTGGCGTTCACCTTCACCAGGAACCGCTTGCCGATGATCATCGGCTCGGTCTCCGGATGGTTGACGTTGGCCGGCAGCACGGCCCGGCCCGCCGCGATCTCCTCGCGGACCACCTCGGGCGAAACGTTCTCCCGGAGGGCCACGAACTCCATCTCCGGTGTGATCTCGCCCCGTCGGGCGTACGCGAGCTGCGTCACCGCCTGGCCGTTGCGGCCCCGCCGCGGCTGACGCGGGCGTCCGGGGAAGACCGCGTCCAGGTTCCGCAGCCCGCCCCGGGGCGAGGTGTGCTTGATCCCGTCGTCCTCGGGACGGACCGGACGGCCCGCGTACTCCTCGGTGTCACCGCGGGCGATGATCCAGTTCTCCCGCAGCGGCGACAGCCCCCTGCGGACGTCCGTCTCGACGAGTGGGTCGGTGTACGGGCCTGACGTGTCATACAGCGTGACCGACTGCCCGTTGGTGAGGTGCACCTGCCGGACCGGCACGCGCAGATCGGGGCGCGAACCCTCGACGTACGCCTTGTGCCAGCCGATGGACTTCCCGGCCTCCTGAGACTTCTCGTCCTGAACGGAGGCAGGCGTGCGTGCGTCCTTGTTGGTCATGAGACCTACTCCCTACGCCGGCATTACCCGGTAACAGGTTCGGCGGTCGACGCAGCGGTTTCCGTCTGCCGATGTTTCCTGCGGAACATGGCTTGTTCCACGTGAAACATCGCGTATACGGAGGTCAGCGCCCTCTCAGCCCGGTGCTCCGAGCTCCCGCGTGTGCAAAGGTGCCTCCACGCTAGCGTCATGTGTGGCGCGGTGAACAGTGGGCCCCCCGCCGTTCTTGCGATGATCGGGCGGTGACCAGGATGGAGCAGTACCCCTACCAGCCGCCCGAGCCGTCCCGCCGAGACGGCCCGGCGCAGGACAGCGGACACGGCCACGGTCCACGCGGCCACGGTCACTCACACGGCGACAGCCACTCGCACGGCCACAGCCACAGTCACGGTCCCGCCGCCCCCGTCTCCCAGCACCTGCGCAAGGTCATCGCGGCGATCCTGGTGCCCTTCACCGCGGCGGTCCTGGTCGGCCTCGTGGTGCTCTGGCCCGGGGACGCCCCCTCCCACAAACGCACCGGCGTCGGCTTCGACCGGCAGACCCAGCAGGCCACGGTCACCCGGGTCGTCGAGGTCAGCTGCAAGTCGGTGAACGCGTCCGGCAGCACCCCGACCGGCGACGCCTCCACCGCCGAGGGCACGTCGGCGGCGGCGGAGGCCAACGGGACCTGCAAGAAGGCCACGATCCGGGTCGACACCGGCAAGGACAAGGGCCGTACGTTCACCGAGATCGTGCAGCCGGACCAGTCGCGGCAGCTGAACCAGGGCGAGAAGGTCGTGGTCGCCTACGAGCCCTCCGCTCCCAAGGACCTCCAGTACTCGGTGACCGACGTGAACCGGAAGTTCCCCATGGCGCTGCTCGCGGGGATCTTCGCGGTGGCCGTCGTCGTGGTGGGCCGACTGCGCGGTGTGATGGCGCTGGTCGCACTGGCCGTGAGCTTCCTGGTGCTGACGCTCTTCATCCTGCCGGCGATCCTGGAGGGGGCGAACCCGCTGCTGGTGGCCGTGGTCGGATCGAGCGCCATCATGCTGATCGCCTTGTACATGTGCCACGGCCTGTCGGCGCGTACGTCGGTGGCGGTGCTCGGCACGCTGATCTCGCTCTCGCTGATCGGTCTGCTCGGCTCGCTGTTCATCGGCTGGGCCGCGCTGACCGGCAACACCGACGACAACACCGGCCTGATCCACGGCTTGTACCCGTCGATCGACATGAGCGGTCTGCTGCTGGCCGGCGTCATCATCGGTTCGCTCGGCGTCCTGGACGACGTGACGGTGACGCAGACCTCGGCCGTCTGGGAACTGCACGAGGCCAACCCGTCGATGGGCTGGCGCGGGCTGTACCGGGCGGGCATCCGCATCGGCCGCGACCACATCGCCTCCGTGGTCAACACCCTTGTGCTCGCCTACGCCGGTGCCGCACTGCCGTTGCTGCTGCTCTTCTCGATCGCGCAGAGCAGCGTCGGCACGGTGGCGAACAGCGAGTTGGTGGCCGAGGAGATCGTGCGCACGCTGGTGGGCTCGATCGGTCTGGTCGCCTCGGTCCCGGTCACCACCGCGCTGGCCGCGCTCGTCGTGTCGGCCGACCGGCCCGGCACCGCTGCCACAGCGTCGGCCGGCGCACAGCCCGCACCGGCACGCGGCGGCCGGGGCCGACGTCGGAAGCGGTGACGTGCCGTGGGGGCGCGTCGGAAGCGGTGACGTACGGAGGGGTGCCGCCGGAAGCGCTGAGCACCGCGGAGAGGCGGGGGCCCGGACCGGACCCCCGCCGCAGAAGCGTTCCTGCACAGTTCCACGCGGCACGGCGGATCGCCCTCCATCCCTTGCCGTAACGCTTCAGCCGGCGCTCTGTTCCTCGGCCAGGATGCGGTCCAGGGCCTCGTCGAGATGAGCGTCGAAGTCGGCGATCGCACCCTCCTGACCGAGCGGCACGAGCTTGTCCGTACGGTCGAGGAAGGCCACGAGCGGTGGCGCCGACGAGCGGAACAAGGCTTGGTCGCCGCCGACCTGAAGCCGGATCAGCACCTCACCCAGCACCTCGGCATCGACGGGGGCGATGTGCACATCCCCCTCGCCGCACGGACGACCGACCCCGTCGATCAGCAACTCCCGCCCGAAGGCCCAGGTCACCGGAGCGTCACCGGGCAGATGAAAGGTGAGGCGTACGGCATACGGATCACAGGTCTCGTAGCGCAACTCCACCGGGATGCGGAAGGAGAGCTCCTCCGACACGAGAAAGCTCATCATGACTTCTGCCTGTACGGACTCGCGCATCGCCTATCCCGTCATATGACATCGACTGGCCGGGATTGATCCCTCTGACCGTGGTCAAATCTTGCTGAAAGTACACAGGAGATCACAAGGAGTAATTTTTCAGATACTGATAGAGAGGGTGAGCGACCCCAGATGCCGCCCGATCTCCGTTTGCAGCCGCTGTGCCGCGGGCATCAGCCGGTCGGCCTGGTGGACGGGCAGGGAGATGGCCATGGTGGCCGCGGTGGTGCCGACCGTGATCGGGACCGCCGCGCAGACGGTGCCGACCGCGTACTCCTGTCGCTCCACCACCGGTTCCATGCGCCGCGTCCGGGACAGCCGCCGCAGGAGCGCGTCGTTGTCCCGCACGGTGTACGGCGTGACGGGCTGCACGGGATAGCGGGCGAGGTGGTCGCGCCGCGCGTCCTCGTCCAACTGGGAGAGCAGGCACTGCCCGATCGCGTGCGCATGGCCGGTCTCGCGGAAGTCGGCCCACTCCTCGACCGCGGGCGCCTGACGGGAGTCGGAGACGCACATGACCTCGATCTCACCGTCCCGGTACATCGCGTAGTACACCGGCACACCGATGGAATCCCGCCAGTGCGCGAGCGTGTCCGCCACCGTGCTGCGACGTTTCTGCCGTGCTCCGCTGCGGCCCAGTCGCTCCGCCGCGTCACCGAGGAAGAAGAGCCCCTTCTCCCGGCGCAGATAGCCCTCGTGGACCAGGGTGCGCAGCAGGTGGTACGTCGTGGGCAGCGCGATACCGGTCTCACGGGCGAGCTGTTTGGCGGGGGCGCCGTATGCGTGCGCGGCGACGGTCTCCAGCAGGCGCATGGCGCGCTGGACGGACCCGATGAGCGTGGCGGTGGGTGGGGTGGGGGCCGGTGGGCCCGGCCGGCCGGCGGAGGGCGGTGGTCCGGAGCGGTCCGTGGCACGCGGGGGTCCGGAGAAGGCCGCCGCGTGCGGCTGGCCGGGGACGGCCAGGGACGCCGGTCGCCGGCCGGGGGGTGCGCAGGAGCGCGGTGGGGCGGGGGGTGCATGGGGTTCTGCCGGTGCGGTGTCAACCGTGGACAAGGGTCACTCCCGGAGCGCGAGGGGGCAGCCCGTGCGAGGAAGCACGGAGGGGGGTCTGCGCGGCCCACGGGGCCGGGCCCCGTGGGGTTCCGGACTTTAACCGCCCGCCACCGCGCGCAGACGGCTCCCGGGGAAAACTTCCCTCCCCCGAGGGAACCGGCCCTCCGTCATGGGTGACCGGCTCCCGGGTGCCTCACCAGTCGCTGCGCGACGAGGAGTTCCCCATGAACTTGCGGACGATGTAGATCAGTCCGCCGACCAGGGCGACGAAGACCAGCGCCTTGAACAGCAGACCGATCACGAACCCGACCACCGTCGCTATCAGGCCGCCGAACACGACCAGGGCGATGACCGGCACCGCGACCCACTTCACCCACCACGGCAGCCCCGCGAAGATCTCTCGCATCGCCCTCGTCCTTTGCGTTCTGTGCGTTGTCGATGTTCCGCACTCGATGCTAGGGCCGCAAAGGGCCCTCGCGGGGGCCTCGCATCCCTTGTCCTCCCCTGACCCGTCCCCTAGGGAACCCGGGGCTTCGGGGTCACGCCTCGGGCGGAGAGAACACGACGAGCACCCTGAGGTCCTCGCTGATGTGGTGGAACTTGTGGGCGACGCCGGCGGGCACGTACACGACGCTGCCCCGCGCCACCTGGGTCGTCTCCAGACCGACGGTGATCGAGGCCCGGCCGCTGACCACGAAGTACACCTCGTCCTGGCCGTGCGGCTTCTGCGGGTCGTGCTCGCCCGCGTTGAGGGCGTACAGGCCGACCGACATGTTCCTCTCGCGCAGGAACTGAAGGTAGGCGCCCTCGTTGGCGGCGCGTTCCGCCTCCAGATCGTCCAGCCGGAATGCCTTCATCGCCGCTGCCGCCCTCGCCTCACTGCTCGCTGTTCCGCTGCTCGCCGTCGTACCGCTCGCCGTCCGTCCGGCCAGGGTCCGCCCGGTCTGCCACGATCAGACACATGAAGAATTTCGTAGTCAAGACGATCGCCAACGCGGGCGCCCTGGCGGTCGCGGTATGGCTGCTCGACAAGATCACCCTGACGGGTGACAGCACCGCCAAGAAGGCCGGCACGCTCATCGTCGTCGCATTGGTCTTCGGCTTGGTGAACTGGCTGGTCAAGCCGATCGTGAAGGTGCTCACCTTCCCGCTGTTCATCCTGACCCTGGGCCTGATCACCCTGGTCGTGAACGCGCTGATGCTGCTGCTGACCTCCTGGGTGTGCGGCAAGCTCGACCTGAGTTTCCATGTGGAGGGATTCTGGACGGCCGTCCTCGGCGGTCTGATCGTCTCCGTCGTCTCCTGGGCGCTGCACGTCGTCCTGCCCGACGAGGACTGAGCGCATGACCTACCGCGTCTGTTTCGTGTGCACCGGCAACATCTGCCGCTCCCCGATGGCCGAGTCCGTCTTCCGCGCGCGCGTGGCGGAGGCCGGGCTGGAGGACCTGGTGGCGGTCGACAGCGCCGGGACCGGTGGCTGGCACGAGGGCGAGCCCGCCGACCCCCGCACCGTCTCGGTCCTGGAGGAGCACGGCTACGACAGCGAACACGTCGCCCGCCAGTTCCTGCCGTCGTGGTTCGCCCGTCTCGACCTCGTGATCGCCCTCGACACCGGCCATCTCAAGGCCCTGCGCCGCCTCGCGCCGACCGAGGAGGACGCGCGCAAGATACGCCTGCTGCGCTCCTACGACCCCGCCGCCGGCGACGACCTCGACGTGCCGGACCCGTACTACGGGGGCCGGGACGGCTTCGAGGAGTGCCTTGAGATGGTGGAGGCGGCGAGCACCGGTCTGCTCGCCGCCGTACGGGACGAACTGGAGGGACGGGCCGCATGAGCGATGCGACGAAGAACGAGGGGCGCGTCGGCGACGGCACGCGCGCGGTACGGGCGGGGCTGCCGGAGCCGGCCAAGAACGAGCCGACCCTGCCCGGACCGGTGTTCGCGGCGCACTTCCACCTGCCCGGCGAGGTCTCGGGACCGTATGCGTACGGCCGTGACGACAACCCGACCTGGACTCTGCTGGAGCGGGCCGTCACCGAACTGGAGGCGCCCGGGCGGGAGGACGCCGAGACGCTGGTCTTCGCCTCCGGTATGGCGGCGATCTCCGCCGTGCTGTTCTCGCAGCTGCGCGCCGGGGACGCGGTCGTGCTGCCGTCCGACGGCTACCAGGTGCTGCCGCTGGTCGGCGCCCAGCTGGAGGCGTACGGCGTCGAGGTGCGCACCGCGCCGACCGGCGGGGACGCCCAGCTGGAGCTGCTCGACGGGGCGCGGCTGCTGTGGATCGAGTCGCCGTCGAACCCCGGGCTCGATGTCTGTGACATCCGACGGCTGGCGGAGGCGGCCCACGCGCGGGGCGCCCTGGTGGCCGTCGACAACACGCTCGCCACCCCGCTCGGCCAGCGCCCGCTGGAGCTGGGCGCCGACTTCTCCGTGGCCAGCGGCACCAAGCAGCTCACCGGGCACGGCGACGTCCTCCTGGGCTACGTCACCGGTCGCGACGCCGAGGCGATGGCCGCCGTGCGCCGCTGGCGCAAGATCGTCGGAGCGATCTCCGGTCCCATGGAGGCCTGGCTCGCGCACCGGTCCATCGCCACGCTCCAGCTGCGGGTCGACCGGCAGAACGCCACCGCCCTCGCCGTCGCGGAGGCACTGCGACAGCGGCCCGAGGTCTCCGACCTGCGCTATCCGGGTCTGCCCGACGACCCCTCGCACAAGATCGCCGCGCAGCAGATGCGCCGCTACGGCTCCGTCGTCTCCTTCACCCTGCCCACGCGCACGCGGGCCGAGCGTTTTCTGGCTGCCCTGCGGCTGGTGGAGGACGCGACGAGCTTCGGCGGGGTACGGTCCACGGCCGAACGCCGCCGCCGCTGGGGCGGGGACGCCGTCCCGGAGGGCTTCATCCGCATGTCCGTCGGCGCGGAGGACCCCGAGGACCTGGTGGCCGACGTGCTGCGCGCCCTGGACGAGTCCGCCGAGTAAGCGTCCGCGTCCGCCGGCCATGCCGTCAGGACGGTCCGAGCCTCCCCCCTCGTGGCTCGGACCGTCCACGGTTTTCCTGCGGGAAAGACCGTGCGAACCAGGCTAGTTGACTCTGCGTCAGTGTCCAATCACGCTAACGACAGAGACCTATCGACTTATTTATAGTTGGTGCCTGCCTGGGGGCCGGAGAGGGCAGCGACAGGGGAGGGCGTGCCATGGATCTGGCCTTGCTGCGGACCTTCGTCACCGTGCACAGGGCCGGCTCCTTCACCCGCGCCGCCGCCCTGCTCGGCCTCTCCCAGCCCGCCGTCACCTCACAGATCCGCACACTGGAGCGCCAGCTCGGCAGGCCGCTGTTCCTTCGTCAGGCGCGCGGGGTGACCCCGACGACCGTCGGCGACGAACTCGCACAGAGGACCGCGCCGCATCTCGATGCCCTGGTGGAGATAGTGGAGAGCGGCCTGGACGACGAGTCCTCTTCACGGACGCTGCACCTGGCCGGGCCTCCGGAGTTCACCGCTGAACGCGCTCTGCCCGCGCTCACCGAGCTGACCGGCGACGACGGCCGGGGCTTCGCGCTGCGCGTCTCCTTCGGGACGGCCGAGGAGACGCTGGAGGGACTGGCCTGCGGTCACCATGACCTGGCCATCAGCACGGCACGACCGCGCGGGGCCCTGCTCACCGCCACTCCGCTCTGCGACGAGGAGCATGTGCTGGTCGCGGCCCCACGCTGGGCGGAGCGGATCGGCTCGGACACCCTGCGGCTGAAGGGCGCCCCGGCGCTGGAACACCTGCCGCTCGTCGAGGTCCACGAGTCGCTGCCGTTCGTCTCGCGCTACTGGGCCTCCGTCTTCGACTCCCGCCCTGCCGCCACGGGCACGGTCATCGTCCCGGATCTCCGGGCCGTGCTGTCCTGCGCGATCGCCGGGGCCGGGCTGGCGGTGCTGCCCCGCTACCTGTGTGCCCCGGCACTGGAGCAGGGCACGATCGTCACCCTGCACGACCCGGCGGTCGCGCCGCTGCGTACGTACTTCCTGGTGGTGCGGACCGGCACACTGGCCCTGCCCCCTATCGCGCGGGCCTACGAGTGCCTCCAGCGCGCCGCCACGGCCTGGTGCTGACACCGTCCGTCCGGGGTGCACGCGCTGCGGTCGTGTCGTGGCACTTTGCGATGTTTCACGTGGAACCAGCCGGGCCACATTTCTCCCATGACCGTCCGACCCGTGGTCAAGCGCACCGCCCGTGCCGTTCTTCTGGACGGTGACGACCTGATCCTGATCAAGCGCACCAAACCCGGCGTCGATCCCTACTGGGTCACCCCCGGTGGCGGAGTCGAGCCCGGGGACTCGACCGTCGTGGACGCCCTGCACCGGGAGGTGTACGAGGAACTCGGCGCCAAGATCACCGATGTGGTGCCGTGCTTCGTGGACACGGTGGAGCACATCGGTGAGGACGGTGGCGCGACCGGGGTGAAGGTGCAGCACTTCTTCGTCTGTCGACTGGAGTCCATGGACCCTGCCCTGCGTCACGGCCCCGAAGTGGACGAGCCGACCGGTGAGTACGAGATCGTCCGCGTGCCGTTCACCCGCGTCGGCATCGCTTCCGTCCATCTCGTCCCGCTGTCCCTGCGCCACTACCTGGACGGCAACATCGAGGGGGTACGGGCCATGCACGCCCCCGACCTCGGGTAGGCACGGTCAGCCCGCGCCGATGAGCAGTTCCTCCACCGAGTCGTGCCGTATGCGGCTCGTCGGGACGCCGATGTCCCGAAGCGTGTGGATGCCGCTGCGGATCATTCCGGGCGGGCCCGAGAGATAGGCCTCGTACTCGGTCCACGGTCCATAGGCGCGTATGGCGTCAGGCAGCTGGAGATGGGCCCGCTGGTCTATGACCGCCCGGACCGACAGCCAGGGGTGGCTCTGCTGGAGCCTGAGCAGCGTGTCGATGTCGTACAGGTCGTGATCGGTCCGTGCCCCGTAGAACACCTCGACCGGGCGGCGTTCGCCGCGCTCGGCGACGTCCTCCACCAGGGCCTTGATGGGCGCTATGCCGGTGCCGCCGCCCAGGCAGAGCAGCCCGCTGTCGGTGGTGTGGTCGACGGTCATCGAGCCGGCCGGCGGGCCGAGGCGTATGACGTCTCCGGGCCGGGCACGGTGCACCAGCGCGTTGGACACCCATCCGGCCGGGACGGCCTTCACATGGAACGTCAGCAGTCCGTCCGAGCGGGGCGCGGACGCGAAGGAGTAGTGCCGCCACACCCGGGGCCACCAGGGTGTTTCCACGCTCGTGTACTGGCCGGCGAGGAAGGGATAGGGCTGGTCGGGGCGGACGGTGAGGATCGCGACGTCCGGGGTCCGCAGATCGTGCGCAACGATCTCCGCCTGCCACCAGGCCGGGGCACGCAGTTCATCGGCCGCCGCCGCGTCGATCATGACTTGGGACATCGTCGTGTAGGCCCGCACCCAGGCAGCCTCCGTCTCCGGGTTCCAGACGGTGGTGGCGTACTTGCTCAACGCGCCGATGAGGCATTCGCCCACGGCCGGATAGTGCTCGGCGCGTGTTCCGTACTTGCGGTGTCCACGGCCCAGGTTCCGCAGGTAGTCGACGAGGACCGGGGTGTTGTCCAAGTGCTCGGCCGCCGTGAGCAGCGCCTTGAGCAGGCGGTCCCGCTGGGTGTCCATCGCGGCCGGAAACAGGGACCGCAGTTCTGGGTGGCGGACGAAGAGCAGAGCGTAGAAGTAGGAGGTGACCTTGTCGGCGACGGGGGCGATCTCGGTCATCGTGCGGCGGATGCGGAGCGCGTCCGGTGACCCCTCCTCGGCGGCCGGGGCCGACCGCTGCACGGGCACACGCAACGGCTTCTCGGGCGCCTCCTGATCACCGTGCGGCGGCGGAGCCGATGACGCCTCGCGCGGCATGAACCAGCCGCCCCCGCCCGGCATGTCGTTCTTCCCCGACGTGGTGGCCGGAGCGTCCATGGTGTGCCCTCGCCTCGAACATCTTTCGGTCGGTCTGCGCACCCTCCTCCTCGGAAGGCGCATGCTTTCCCCCGGCGGGCGGCCAGCCGTAGCGCTTGCTCCGCAGCTTCTCATCTCGGTCGCTGCCACGGTCGAGAACCCGGAAACGCGGTTCTTCGGCCTCTCCGCACCATTAGGCTGCGTCCCCTGCTCTCGGCCCGCACGGGATGCCTGCGCTCCATCCCGGACGTGAACCGGAGTCGACCCTACCGGCCGTCGGCGCCCACACAAGTCCCTCCTTGCTCCGTCACGAGGAGAGCACGGTGCGAACGGTGACGTCCGTCAACTACCGGGCCGGTCCGACCAATTCATAGGCACCCCACAGATCCCGTCCCGTGTACGAGTGCGTCGCCAGTCCGGCCAGGTGCGCGTCGGCATTGACGGCCACGGAAACCGGTACGACAGCAAACAACTCCGCGTCCGACGACGAGTCGCCGTACGCCACGCAGTCGGCTCGTGCCACCCCGAACTCGGCGCAGAGCCGGTCCGCGATGGTCACCTTGGCCGCCGCGCTGAGCACCCTGGACGGATCGACAGGCTCGGTGAACGGCACGGCCGGGAAACGCGATCCATGCGCCGCGTGGGCACCCCAGTCGAGGAGGCGTTCCACGAAGAAGGAGGGCGAGAGAGACACCACCGCGCAGTACTCGCCCGCGGTTCTGATCTCCGCCCAGACCTCGCGGATCCGGGCCAGCCAGGGAGCCGCCTCGAACGCGGCTCGCACATGCTCCTCGGTCAGGTCCGCCCACAAGTCGTACACCTGCGCCGCGTACTCCGGCGGACCGATCCGGCCCTGCGCGATCGCACGGTCCAGCGCCACCGTCTCTGCCTCCAGGCCGAGCTGGCGTGAAATCTCCACTGGGGCGGTCGTTCCGTGCAGCAAGGTGCCGTCGAGATCGAAGAGATGAAGTCTCGCCATGGCCCGAGGCTAGTGGGCTGTCGACGTTTCACGTGAAACACGCAGAGCTGTCGCTGGGCTGTGCGCAGGGCCACGAGATGGCCAAAAGCACGTGCGTCTCATCGAAACGGGTGGACGGCGGGGGTGCCGGTCGGACAGCCTGACCTGCGTGCCAACTCCTTCCCTCACCGCTCTGCCCATTCGCCGCCTGACGCCTCGCGATCTCACTGCCTGCGCCGACCTGTCCGAGGACCGGGGGTGGCCACGCGAGGAACACAAGTGGGGCTTCCTCCTCACAGCCGGGAAGGGCTTCGGCATCGACGACCCCGAGGGCGGCCTCGTCGCCGCGTGCGTGGTCACGGAGTACGGCGCGTGGGGGCGGCCGGATCTCGGCGCTATCGGCATGGTTCTGGTGGCCGAACGCCATGCCCGCCGGGGCGTCGGGCGTCGCCTGATGCGGCATGTCGTGTCGAGCATGGGGACCACTCCGCTGACCCTGCACGCCACGCCGTACGGACGCCCCCTCTATGAGGAGCTGGGCTTCAAGGTGACGGGCCGGGCGGAGATGCTGATGGGCCGTTTCACCCCCAGTGGCCCGGAATCCGGGGTCGTGACGCGTGCCGCCACCGCAGAGGATCTGCCGGCGATCCTGCGCCTCGACGAGGAGGTGTTCGGCACCGATCGCACCCCTCTCATCACCCGCCTGCCCGCCTTCGCCGATCAGCTGCGGGTGGCCGAGGAGGACGGACGGCTCATCGGCTACACCGCCGCGTGGCCCAACATGGACACCCATGTCGTCGGCCCGCTGATCGCCCGGGACACGGAGACCGCCAAGGCGCTGATCGCCTCGCTGGCGGCCCGTACGGACCGTCCGCTGCGGACCGACATCGATGTGCGCCATGAGGAGCTGCTGGCCTGGGCGAGGGAGCGGGGCCTGGCCTCCGTGGCCTTCAACTCGGTGATGACCTATGGCATCACGGACCTGCCGGGGGACTGGACCCGGCGGTTCGCACCGCTGACCGTCGCCGCGGGCTGAATCCTCGCACGACGCACGCCGGCCCCGCCGCTCGAAGCGGCGGGGCCGGCGTCATGAGGTCCGGGTTGTGGCTCAGACGAGCGCCTGCACGGCGGCGGTGGCGAAGCCGTGGTCCTGGTCCGGAGCACCGCCGCCGACACCGATCGCACCGATCAGCCGGCCGTCCCGGTGGACCGGGATACCGCCCGCGATGAACAGCAGGGGCCGGTCGAGGGCCGTGGGCAGCGTGTGGAAGAGGCCGCCGGGCTGGACGGCGTCGACGAGGTCGGCGGTGGGCGCGTTCAGCTGGAGGGCCGTGTAGGCCTTCCGGGTGCTGGTCTCGCCGGAGATCAGCACGGCGCGGTCGTCCCGGCGGAAGGCCAGCAGGTGGCCCCCGGCGTCCAGGACGGTGACGCTGACGGCGACTCCGGTGTCCTCGGCCGCCCGGCGGGCGGTGGCGACCAGCAGCTCGGCGTCCTCGATGGTGAGTGGGGCGACGGCGGTGGTGGTCATGGAGATGTCTCCTCGGATGGTGCTGTGGTGGGTGCTGCCGTAGCGGGAGGGTCCCCGGTACGGACGTCTGTGGGTGGTGCGGCGTCCGGGATGCGGGCGGCTCAGTGGTGGACCGGCGTCCGCTGCTCCGCCGGCGTGCCGGAGGCGGTCACGCTGCCGTGGGCGCCGTCACGGCGCTCCAGGGCAGCCGAGAGGAAGGCGAGGACCAGGGCGGCAGCGGCGAGGGCGGCACCGACCCAGTTGGGGGACGTGTAGCCGAAGCCGGCCGCGATCACGAGGCCGCCGAGCCAGGCGGACAGGGCGTTGCCCAGGTTGAAAGCGCCGATGTTGACGGCCGAGGCGAGCGTCGGGGCGCCGTGCGCCTGGTCGAGGACGCGCTTCTGGAGCGGCGGCACGGTGGCGAAGCCGAGGGCGCCGATCAAGGCGATGGTCACCGCGGCCGCGATCTTGTTGTGCGCGGTGAGCGTGAAGAGAGCCAGGACGACGGCCAAGGCGCCCAGGGAGACGTACAGCATCGGCATCAGGGCGCGGTCGGCGAACCTGCCGCCGATGAGGTTGCCGCCGACCATGCCGAGGCCGAACAGGACCAGCAACCAGGTGACGGAGCCGTCGGCGAAGCCGGCGATGTGGGTCATCATCGGGGCGATGTAGGTGATGGCCGCGAAGACACCGCCGAAGCCGAGGACGGTCATCGCCATGGCCAGCAGGACCTGGGCGTTCTTGAAGGCGGCCAGCTCGTGGCGCAGGTGTACGCCCTCCGGCCGCGGCAGCTCGGGAACGAGCTTGGCGATGCCGACGAGGCCGACGACACCGAGGGCGGCGACGATGCCGAAGGTGACGCGCCAGCCGGCGCTCTGCCCGATGAACGTGCCGAGCGGGACGCCGACGACATTGGCGATGGTCAGACCGGTGAACATCATGGCGATGGCGCCGGCCTTCTTTTCGGGAGCGACCAGCTCGGCCGCGACGACCGAGCCGATGCCGAAGAAGGCACCGTGGGCGAGCGAGGCGACCACTCGTCCGATCAGCATGACCGCGAAGGCCGGGGCTACGGCCGAGAGCAGGTTCCCGGCGATGAACAGGCCCATCAGCAGCATCAGCATGCGCTTGCGCGGGACCTTGGTGCCGAGCACGGTCATGATCGGGGCGCCGATGACCACGCCGAGCGCATAGCCGGTCACGAGCAGACCCGCCGTGGGGATGGAGACCCCGAAGTCGCCCGCGACCTCGGGCAACAAGCCCATGATCACGAACTCGGTCGTTCCGATTCCGAAGGCCCCGATCGCGAGGGCCAGAAGCGCGAGAGGCATGGGGGTAACCTTCCCAGAAGATTGCAGGAGCGCTTTGCGTTCGTCCACAATAGTTGCAGACGCGGGCTATACGCAAGCGACGACTATTGCGGTGGTGCTCTACTCTTGTGATGCAGCCACTCCGGGACGGAGGAAAACGCCAATGACAGCGACGGACCCCGCGCTCACCGCCCTCGCACAGGGCTGGTGCGCCCTTTCTGCGCTGCACGGACGGATCGAGGCGCACATCGAGCGCGCTCTACAGGCCAAGCACGACCTGAGCGTCCGCGAGTACTCACTGCTGGACGTCCTCAGCAGACAGCACGAAGGCGAGGGCGGGCATCTCCAGATGAAGCAGGTCGCCGACGCGGTCGTGCTCAGCCAGAGCGCCACCACACGCTTGGTGACGCGCCTGGAGGACCGCGGCCTGCTGGAGCGCTATCTGTGCCCCACCGACCGGCGCGGCATCTACACCAACGTCACCCCGGCGGGCCTGCGCCTGCTGGAGGAGGCGCGACCCACCAATGACGCCGCCCTGCGCGAGGCCCTGGACGACGCCGCCAAGAACCCTGAACTAGCCCCGCTGGTGAGAGTGGTGGAGTCCCTGAACGTACCCGCATAGGGTGCGTCCATGGGAGATCTTGAGATACGTGCCGCGACCGCCGACGACCTCCCGGCGATCGTGGCGATGCTCGCCGACGACCCGCTCGGGGCCCAGCGCGAGTCGCCCGGCGATCTCACGCCGTACCGGAACGCGCTGGAGCGCCTCGCCGCCGACCCCCATCAGCATGTCGTCGTCGCCGTGCGCGAAGGACGCGTCGTCGGCACCCTCCAGCTCACGATCATCCCTGGGCTCTCGCACAAGGGAGCCACTCGTGCGCTCATCGAGGCCGTGCGCATTCACGCCGACGAGCGGGGCAGCGGACTGGGCAGCCGGCTGATCGAGTGGGCGATCGACACCTCCCGGCAGCTCGACTGCCGGATGGTGCAGCTCACGTCCGACAAGACACGGACCGACGCCCACCGCTTCTACGAGCGGCTGGGTTTCCGCGCTTCGCACGAGGGCTTCAAGCTGCGCCTTTGACTGCGTCCCGGAGGGCGGATCGGCCGCAGTTGCCGAATACCAGAACAGGACAGTGAGTGTGTTCGGGGACATGCACAAGGGGTGTGTTTCACGTGAAACACACCCCTTGTGCATGTCCGGGCTAGCCGATGCCCCGCCACCCCTCCGGGTCCACGCCACCGGGCACCGGGGCCTCGGGGTCGTACGGCTGCCGGGTGAACACGAACGAGCCGAGGTCGAGGTGGCTCACCGACCCGTCCGGGCGCCGTACGGGCCGCAGCAGCTCTCCGGCGTAGTAGCCCTCCAGCCCCGTCCAGGTGCCGTCGCCGTTCGCACGGAAGCGGGCCCTCCGTCCCCCGCCGGTCAGCGGTGCCAGCGCGATCAGGCCGTCGGCGGTCGCGCGCAGGCCGAAGGCGTGGGTGCCCCAGTACCACTGCCCCACCAGCTCCAGCACCGCCGGTTCGACCTCACGCAGCGGCCGCCAGGGCTCAGGGATGCGCGGCTCCGCCTCCGCGACGATCCGGACGAGGTCCGCTCCCACGGCACCCAGCAGCGGACCGCTGGTGCAGTTGGCGAGCACCACCGCCGCCACGTCGTCCTCCACGCTGATGGTGAGGTTCGCCAGAAAGCCCGGCAGGGAACCGGAGTGCCCGACGAGCAGCCGGCCGTCCCGGCGCTGGATCTGCATACCCAGGCCGTACGTGACCCCGTCCACCACGTCCGCGGCCTCGGCGGGCGCCGCCGGGGTACGCATCTCCCGTACCGACTCCGCACTCAGGACCCGGTCATCTCCCCGGGCCAGAAACGCGGCGAACCGCGCCAGGTCCCCGGTGGTCGACCAGAGCTGGCCGGCCGGCGCCATCCGGCCCAGGTCCTCCGTCGGTTCGGGGAGCATCGCGTCGGCCCAGGGGTGCACCGCCCATCCGCCCGCGTGCGGGGGTTCCGGCTGCGCGCTCGTCCGGTGCAGGCCCAGTGGCTCCAGGATCTCCTCGCGCAGCACCTCCTCCCAGGGGGCGCCGCGCAGTTCTTCCACCAGGGCACCGAGGACCGTGTAGCCGGGGTTGGAGTAGTGGTGCCGCCGGCCGACGGGATGCAGGAAGGGCTGTGACCCGAGCACATCGCTCAGTTCGGGCCGCAGAGAGCCGGGCGTCCGTTCCCACCAGGGCCCGGGTGATTCGGCCGCCAACCCCGCGGTGTGCGCGAGCAGTTCCGCGATCGTCGCCTCCCCCGCACCGGTGCCCGGCAGATGCTTCTCCAGCGGATCACCGAGATCGAGGACGCCCTCGTCGCGCAGCCGCATCACCAGTACGGCGGTGAAGGTCTTGGTGATGGACCCGATCCGGTACTGGACGGTCTCGTCCGGTCCGTGCCCGTCCACCGAGGTCCGCGCCCCGTGCCACACGGCCTGCCCGTCCCGCACGACGGCGGCGACCAGTGACGGAGCCCGTCCTTCGGCCTGCGCGACGGCGATCCGGTGCAACAGGGCACGGCGGGTGGCGGGGAGCAACGGTTCCTGAGTTGTCGTCATGGGCCCAGTCCACCTGCTGCGGAGGCGGGCGTCGAATGCATTTGCCGCGCCCTGCCCACCGTACCCGCCCGCACCCCTGTCCGTGGCCGCGGCCGTGCCCGGTGGATCAGGTCTGGGCCATGTCCACGAACCGGGAGTAGTGGCCCTGGAAAGCGACCGTGATGGTGGCCGTCGGACCGTTTCGGTGCTTGGCGACGATCAGGTCCGCCTCGCCCGCGCGCGGGGACTCCTTCTCGTACGCGTCCTCGCGGTGCAGCAGGATGACCATGTCCGCGTCCTGCTCGATGGAGCCGGACTCGCGCAGGTCGGAGACCATCGGCTTCTTGTCGGTGCGCTGCTCGGGGCCACGGTTGAGCTGCGAGAGCGCGATGACCGGGATCTCCAGCTCCTTCGCGAGCAGCTTGAGGTTACGGGACATGTCCGAGACCTCCTGCTGACGGCTCTCGGCGCGCTTGGAGCCACCGGACTGCATCAGCTGGAGGTAGTCGATGACGACCAGCTTCAGGTCGTTGCGCTGCTTCAGGCGCCGGCACTTGGCGCGGATCTCCATCATCGACAGGTTCGGGGAGTCGTCGATGTACAGCGGCGCGGCCGACACGTCCGGCATACGGCGGGCGAGCCGCGTCCAGTCCTCGTCGGTCATCGTGCCGGACCGCATGTGATGGAGGGCGACCCGGGCCTCGGCGGACAGCAGACGCATCGCGATCTCGTTACGGCCCATTTCGAGCGAGAAGATGACGCTCGGAAGGTTGTGCTTGATGGAGGCCGCCCGCGCGAAGTCCAGGGCGAGGGTCGACTTACCCATGGCGGGACGCGCCGCGATCACGATCATCTGGCCCGGATGGAGACCGTTCGTCAGCGAGTCGAAGTCGGTGAACCCGGTGGGCACGCCCGTCATCTCGCCGCTGCGCGAACCGATCGCCTCGATCTCGTCGAGGGCGCCTTCCATGATGTCGCCGAGCGGGAGGTAGTCCTCGCTGGTGCGCTGCTCGGTGACGGCGTAGATCTCGGCCTGGGCGCGGTTGACGATCTCGTCCACGTCTCCGTCGGCCGCGTATCCCATCTGCGTGATGCGCGTACCGGCTTCGACCAGCCGCCGCAGGACGGCCCGCTCGTGGACGATCTCCGCGTAGTACTCGGCGTTGGCCGCCGTCGGCACGGTCTGGACGAGGCTGTGCAGATACGCGGCGCCGCCGACCTTGTTGATCTCACCGCGCTTGGTGAGTTCGGCGGCGATGGTGATCGGGTCGGCCGGCTCACCCTTGGCGTAGACGTCCAGGATGGCCTGGTAGATCGTCTCGTGCGCGGGCTTGTAGAAGTCGTGGCCCTTGAGGATCTCGACCACATCGGCGATGGCGTCCTTGGACAGCAGCATGCCGCCCAGCACGGACTGCTCGGCGTCCAGATCCTGCGGCGGCACCCGCTCGAACGACGAACCCCCGCCGTCCCAGGCGCCGTTCTCCCGGCCCCGGTCGTGCTGTTCGTCACGACTCCGGCCGACGTCACCGCGCCGACGGGAGGCCGGCAGACGATCACTGGGCCCGCTGTCGGCCCACGGATCGTCCAAGGGCTCGGAAATGCTCACCGAGCCACCTCCTCCCGTCCGCACGGCGGACCTCGCCGTGCCCTCTTTTGTACGGCACGACACTGACAAATAAGACGCCCAACTCCGGTTCTGGCGCGTCGGATTTGTGACGGTTCCCGGGCCGGACGAAGGACGCTTGCCGGGCCCGGGGAAGGAGCGGGCGCCGGACCACCGTAGGCCCGTCGGCACCGTCAGCCAATCTGGTTATCCACAGGCCATGTGGACGACGGCCCGGATGCTGTGGAGAACTCGCCGAAACCTGTGCACGACCCGGTGGAAAGCCCTGTGAACAAGCCCTCGATCCCTTCGACAGGAAGCCTCTGACCTGCGCTTCTTCGATCCACCGGCTGTGCAGAGAAAAAACTTCCCCAGTCGGGCCAAGATCGCTTCGAACGGCGGGCGAAAGGACGCGCCCCGCACCCAAAAGTAAGGACCACTCGTCAGTTGCATCTCTTACCTGTGGACGATTAGATTGATGCTCATGACACAGGCTCCAGAGATCCCCAAGGCCACCCGGCGGCGGCACGACCGAGAAATCGTCGCGCTGGCCGTCCCGGCCTTCGGCGCCCTCGTCGCCGAGCCTCTCTTCGTCATGGCGGACAGTGCGATCGTCGGCCATCTCGGGACCGCTCAGCTCGCCGGTCTCGCGGTTGCCTCGGCCCTCCTCACCACCGCCGTGAGCGTGTTCGTCTTCCTCGCCTACGCCACCACGGCCGGCGTGGCCCGCCGCGTCGGCGCCGGTGATCTCCCGGCGGCCATCCGGCAGGGCATGGACGGCATCTGGCTGGCGCTGCTGCTCGGCATCGCCGTCATCGCCGTCGTTCTGCCCCTCGCCCCCGGCATCGTGGATCTCTTCGGCGCCTCCACCACCGCGGCCCCTTACGCCATCACCTATCTGCGCATCTCCGCGCTGGGCATCCCGGCCATGCTCATCGTCCTGGCCGCTACCGGGGTGCTGCGTGGCCTGCAAGACACAAGGACCCCGCTCTATGTCGCCGTCGCGGGATTCATCGCCAACGCCGCGCTGAACGCGGGGCTCGTCTACGGCGCCGGGCTCGGCATCGCCGGTTCGGCCTGGGGCACGGTCATCGCACAGTGCGGCATGGCCGCCGTCTATCTCACCGTCGTCGTCCGTGGCGCCCGTCGACATGGCGCGTCACTCCGGCCGGACGCCGCCGGTATCCGAGCCTCGGCTCAGGCCGGCGTCCCGCTGCTGGTCCGGACGCTGTCCCTGCGGGCGATCCTCATGATCGCCACGGCGGTCGCGGCCCGTCTCGGTGACGCCGACATCGCCGCACACCAGATCGTCCTGTCCCTGTGGAGCCTGCTGTCCTTCGCGCTCGACGCAATAGCGATCGCGGGACAGGCCATCATCGGCCGCTACCTCGGAGCGGACGACGCCCATGGAGCACGCGAAGCCTGCCGTCGCATGGTCCAGTGGGGCATCGCGACCGGTGTCGTACTGGGCCTCCTCGTGGTGGCCGCGCGACCGCTCTTCCTGCCGCTGTTCACCAGCGACTCCCTGGTGAAGGACGTTGCCCTGCCGGCCCTGCTGCTGGTGGCGCTGTCGCAGCCCGTCTGCGGGATCGTCTTCGTCTTGGACGGGGTCCTGATGGGCGCGGGGGACGGCCCGTATCTGGCCTGGGCCATGGTCGTCACCCTGGCGGTGTTCGCTCCGGCGGCCCTGCTCGTTCCCACGTTCGGCGGTGGCCTCACCGCCCTTTGGGGGGCGATGACGCTGATGATGACGATCCGCATGCTGACCCTGTGGCTGCGGACCCGTTCGGGCCGCTGGATCGTGACGGGCGCGACCCGCTGACCGTTTCACGTGAAACATGCCGTCCCGGTCACGGGAGCCCCGGCCATGTGAAAGGGGCCGCACCCCTGAAGGGTGCGGCCCCTTTCACCGGCTCAAGCGAGCACGGCGATCACGCGGCGATCAGGCCGCGACGACCTCGACGTTGACCTTGGCGGCCACCTCGGGGTGCAGACGCACGGACGTCTCGTGGGCGCCCAGGGTCTTGATCGGAGCGGACAGCTCGATGCGGCGCTTGTCGACCTCGGGGCCACCGGAAGCCTTGATCGCGGACGCGATGTCGGCCGGGGTGACGGAACCGAAGAGACGGCCGGCGTCGCCGGAGCGGACGGCCAGGCGGACCTTCACGCCCTCGAGCTGGGCCTTGACCTGGTTGGCCTGCTCGATGGTCTGGATCTCGTGGATCTTGCGAGCACGGCGGATCTGCTCGACGTCCTTCTCGCCACCCTTGGTCCAGCGGATAGCGAACTTCCGCGGGATCAGGTAGTTGCGAGCGTAACCGTCCTTGACGTCGACGACGTCGCCCGCGGCACCGAGGCCGGAGACCTCGTGGGTGAGGATGATCTTCATGAGTCGGTCACCCTCCCTTAGCGCGCGGTGGACGTGTAGGGCAGCAGCGCCATCTCACGGCTGTTCTTGACGGCCGTGGCGACGTCACGCTGGTGCTGCGTGCAGTTGCCGGTCACGCGGCGGGCACGGATCTTGCCGCGGTCGGAAATGAACTTCCGCAGCATGTTCGTGTCCTTGTAGTCCACGTACGTGACCTTGTCCTTGCAGAAAGCGCAGACCTTCTTCTTCGGCTTGCGCACAGGCGGCTTCGCCATGGTGATTCTCCTGTGTGATCAAGAAGTTGGGATACGACCCGCCCTCGACCCGGACCGGCCCAGAAGGCCTGGCCCGAAGGCTTAGAAGGGGGGTTCGTCCGAGTAGCCGCCACCGCCGCCGGAGCCTCCGCCCCAGCCGCCGCCACCCTGGTTGCTGCCACCGGCGGGAGCGCCGGTGGCCCACGGGTCGTCGGCCGGAGCGCCGCCGCCCTGCTGGCCGCCGCCGGGGCCACCGCCCCAGCCGCCGCCACCCTGGCCGCCACCGCCGCCGTAACCACCCTGGCCACCGCGCGCGCCACCGGCGGTCTTGGTGACCTTGGCCGTGGCGTTGCGCAGGCTGGGGCCGACTTCCTCGACGTCCAGCTCGTAGACCGTGCGCTTGACGCCCTCACGGTCCTCGTAGGACCGCTGCTTCAGCCGGCCCTGCACGATGACGCGCATGCCTCGCTGGAGCGACTCGGCGACGTTCTCCGCCGCCTGGCGCCAGACCGAGCAGGTCAGGAAGAGGCTTTCGCCGTCCTTCCACTCGTTCGTCTGGCGGTCGAAGGTGCGGGGAGTGGACGCGACGCGGAACTTCGCGACCGCCGCACCGGACGGGGTGAAGCGCAGCTCGGGGTCGTCGACAAGATTGCCGATGACCGTGATGACGGTCTCGCCTGCCATGGGGGAACCTCTCGGCGGGTTTGCTGCTCTGGCTGCTTGTTGCTGCTACTCGAATCCCGAGATCAGCTGAGCGGGAGAGCTCAGTGGGTCTCGGGGCGGAGGACCTTGGTCCGGAGGACCGACTCGTTCAGGTTCATCTGGCGGTCGAGCTCCTTGACGACCGCAGGCTCGGCCTGAAGGTCGATGACCGAGTAGATGCCCTCGGGCTTCTTCTTGATCTCGTAGGCGAGACGGCGACGGCCCCAGGTGTCGACCTTCTCAACCTTGCCGCCGCCGTCACGGACGACGGACATGAAGTTCTCGATCAGCGGGGAGACAGCGCGCTCCTCGAGATCGGGGTCGAGGATGACCATCACCTCGTAGTGACGCATGTGGAACCCACCTCCTTTGGACTCAGCGGCCACGGTCGTTCCGTGGCAGGAGGGTTGTGATGCGTACGCAACGGTATCGGCCACCACTGACAATCGGGGTTCCCTCAGGGAAGCCGGCAGTGTGACCTGGGCAGGTCTGGGCAGACACCAGTGCAGAGGGTACAGACTACCCGCACACACGCTTCCGGTTGAAATCCGGCCGTCGACACCGACAATCTGTACACATCGGGTGTGTACGGCGCTACCATGCGCCGCCTTCCGCAGGAGGTGCCCATGGCACAGGCATTGCGATCCAACACCGCCGGTTCCCTCTTCGCCACGGACGGCAAGCCCCATCCGCTTCAGGACGCCCTGATGGCGGTGACGCTCGTCCTGGGCCTGCTGTCCTTCATCACGTGCTTCTTCCACAGCCTTCACCTGCTGACGTCATGGGCGGGCCTGGTGGCACTGCTCACCGGCGTGTACGGACAGTGGATCTCGGTGACCACGCGGCAGCGGTTCGGCCTGATCCTGGGTCTCGGCGCCGCGGGCGTCGGCTTCCTGATCGGCATGGCACACGGCGGCCTGTTCGGCGGGCTCTTCAGCTGACCCTGCCGGGTTCAAAGGCCCCTACGCCCAGTCGGGGCGCTCGCAAGGCGCAGTAGGCTTCGGCGCGAGAGCCGGAGCCCCTGTACCCATGGGGACACACCAGCCCGAGGAGCGCCCCGAATGAGCCTGACCCTGAGGACCATCAGTCGCGAGCAGCATCTGGCCTTCATCCAGAGCCTGCCGGCGGCGAGCCACATGCAGGTCCCGGCATGGGCAGATGTGAAGGCGGAGTGGCGTTCGGAGAACCTCGGCTGGTTCGACCGGAGCGGCCAACTGGTCGGCGTGGGCCTGGTGCTCTACCGCCAGCTGCCCAAGATCAAGCGCTACCTCGCCTATCTGCCCGAGGGCCCGGTCATCAACTGGTACGCGCCCAACCTGGACGACTGGATCCAGCCGATGCTGGCGCACCTCAAGCAGCAGGGTGCCTTCTCGGTGAAGATGGGCCCGCCGGTGATCATCCGCCGCTGGAACGCGGACACCATCAAGAGGGGCATCCAGGACCCGGACGTCAAGCGACTGCGCGACCTGGAGGCCGACTTCATCGAGCCGCGCGCCTTCGAGGTGGCCGACAAGCTGCGCCGCATGGGCTGGCAGCAGGGCGAGGACGGCGGCGCCGGCTTCGGCGACGTGCAGCCCCGCTACGTCTACCAGGTGCCGCTGGCGAACCGCTCCCTGGAAGAGGTCCACAAGAACTTCAACCAGCTGTGGCGCCGCAACATCAAGAAGGCCGAGAAGGCCGGCGTCGAGGTCGTCCAGGGCGGCTACCAGGACCTGCCCGAGTGGCAGCGGCTGTACGAGATCACGGCCGTCCGTGACCACTTCCGGCCCCGCCCGCTGTCGTACTTCCAGCGCATGTGGACGGCCCTCAACACCGAGGACCCCAACCGGATGCGGCTGTACTTCGCCCGCCACAACGGCGTGAACCTTTCGGCAGCGACCATGCTGATCGTCGGCGGGCACGTCTGGTACTCCTACGGCGCCTCCGACAACATCGGCCGCGAGGTCCGGCCGTCCAACGCCATGCAGTGGCGGATGCTGCGCGACGCCTACGCGCTCGGCGCCACCGTCTACGACCTGCGTGGCATCTCCGACTCGCTGGACGAGACCGACCACCTCTTCGGCCTGATCCAGTTCAAGGTCGGCACGGGCGGCCAGGCCGCCGAGTACCTCGGCGAGTGGGACTTCCCGCTGAACAAGCTGCTCCACAAGGCGCTCGACATCTACATGTCGCGCCGCTGAGCCGCGCGGGCGTTTGATTCCATAGCCTTCACAGCTCTCACACCTCTGATCCACCGCAGCCACGAGAAAGGTTCCGGGTCCGGCCATGGCGCTCACGCTCTACGTCGACACCGCGCGCTGGCGGGCGCACCACAAGCACGTGCAGGAGCAGTTCCCGGGACTCGTCCCGGTCTGCAAGGGCAACGGCTACGGCTTCGGGCACGAACGGCTGTCGGAGGAGGCCACGCGGCTCGGTTCCGACCTGCTCGCCGTCGGCACGACCTACGAGGCCGCGCGCATCAAGGACTTCTTCGGCGGTGACCTGCTGGTGCTGACGCCGTACCGGCGCGGCGAGGAGCCGGTCCCGCTGCCCGACCGGGTCGTCCGCTCGGTGTCGTCCATCGACGGTGTGTACGGCCTCGTGGGCGCCCGTGTCGTCATCGAGGTGATGTCCTCGATGAAGCGGCACGGCATCAGCGAGCACGACCTGCCGCAGCTGCACCAGGCCATAGAGAACGTCCGGTTGGAGGGCTTCGCCATCCATCTGCCGCTGGACCGCACCGACGGCTCGGACGCCGTCGAGGAGGTCATCGGCTGGATGGACCGGCTGCGCGCGGCGCGCCTGCCGCTGCACACGATGTTCGTCAGCCATCTCAAGGCGGACGACCTGGCCCGGCTCCAGCAGCAGTTCCCGCAGACCCGGTTCCGCGCCCGTATCGGCACGCGGCTGTGGCTGGGGGACCACGATGCCACCGAGTACCGCGGCGCCGTCCTGGACGTCACACGCGTGACGAAGGGCGACCGGTTCGGCTACCGGCAGCAGAAGGCGGCCTCGGACGGCTTCCTGGTGGTCGTGGCGGGCGGAACGTCGCACGGGGTGGGTCTGGAGGCCCCGAAGGCCCTGCACGGCGTCATGCCGCGCGCCAAGGGCGTCGCCCGGGCCGGGCTCGCCACGGTCAACCGGAACCTCTCCCCGTTCGTCTGGGGCGGCAAGCAGCGCTGGTTCGCCGAGCCGCCGCACATGCAGGTGTCGATCCTGTTCGTGCCCTCGGACGCCCCCGAGCCGAAGGTCGGTGACGAGCTGGTGGCCCATCTGCGGCACACCACGACCCAGTTCGACCGTCTCGTGGACCGCTGAGCCGGTCCAGAACGCCGAGAAGGCCGTATCCGGGGCTCCCGGATACGGCCTTCTGCGTGCGCTGCCTCGTGCGGGACGGTCGGCTCGCCGTGCCGCGTGCCGACGAGGCGGGCGGGCGTTCGCTCAGAGCGAACGGTCGTCGTGGGACAGCGTCTCCGGTCGGCCCCAGTCCACCTGAGGTCCCTCGAAGTGGGCGGCGTGGCGCGGCGGATGGGCGCCCGTGCCGAGCACGAACGCGTCCTCGGCTCCGTCGAGCACCCCGCCCGACGGATCGTCGTCGCCGGGCCGGCGCACCACGTCCCGCTCCGGCATGAGGATGTCCCGTACGACGACGGCGCACAGGTACAGCGTGCCCAGCAGGTGAAGGACGATCGCCCAGTGGTAGCCCTGCGTCGGCAGGCCCTTGTGGGCGTCTCCGCTGGTCGTGTAAGCGAGGTACAGCCAGATGCCCAGGAAGTACGCCACCTCGCACGCCTGCCAGATCAGGAAGTCCCGCCACTTGGGCCGGGCGAGCACCGCCAGCGGCACCAGCCACAGGACGTACTGCGGGGAGTAGACCTTGTTGGTGAGGACGAAGGCGGCCACCATCAGGAAGGCCAGCTGGGCGAAGCGCGGCCGGCGCGGGGCGGTGAACGTCAGCGCGGCGATGCCGAGGGAGCAGAGCCCCACCAGCACCGTGGCGGCTGTGTTGACGAACTCGGTGGTGGGCGGATTGCTGGAGTTCTGTGCCCAGATCAGCCAGAAGGAGCCGAAGTCGACGCCGCGCTCCTGGCTGAAGGTGTAGAACTTCGCCCAGCCCTCACGGATGTGGAAGCCCGTGGCGTCGTGGGCGATCATCACGGGCAGGTTCACCACGAGCCAGGCGACCACCGCGCCGCAGACGGCCTTGAAGAACGCGCGCCACTTGCCGGCCCGCCAGCACAGCACCAGCAGCGGCCCGAGAAGCAGGACGGGATACAGCTTGGCGGCCGTGGCGAGCCCCAGGAGGACACCGAAGGCGAGGGCGCGGCCCCGGGACCACATCAGCATCGCGGCGGCCGTCAGCGCCACCGCCAGCAGGTCCCAGTTGATGGTCGCCGTCAGCGCGAAGGCGGGCGCCAGGGCGACCAGCAGGCCGTCCCAGGGACGTCGGCGGTGGGTACGGGCCACACACACGGCGATGACGGCGGCGCACACCATCAGCATCCCGGCGTTCACGAACCAGTACCACTGCTCCTGGTGCTGGATGCTGCCGCTGTGCGGGGTCAGCCAGGAGGCCACCTCCATGAACACGCCGGTGAGCACCGGGTATTCGAGGTAGTCCATGTCGCCGGGGAGCTTGTCGAAATACGGCACGAGATGGTCGGCGAACCCGCGGCCCTGGTAGAGGTGCGGGATGTCCGAGTAGCAGGCGTGCGTGTACTGGCTGCTCGCGCCGAAGAACCAGGCGCTGTCGTAGCAGGGCGCCTTCTGGACCAGGCCGAGGGCGAACATGCCGATCGCCACGAGCGCCACGACCCGTACGGGGGTCCACCAGGACGTCCCGAGCAGGGCGTGCCGCCCCAGGGGACCGCCGATCAGCTCACTGCCGGCGGCGGCGACCTCGTCCTCCCTGGCCGGCTGCACCGGTTCTGCCTCGGCGGTCCGCACGGGCTCGGGCTCGTGCACGCTCGCTGGCGTCATCTCTGCACTGGGCATGGGGCACATCCTGCCGTACCTGGCTAGGAAAACGCCGAGGGCCGCCGCACCCGGTGGGTGCGGCGGCCCATGTTTCACGTGAAACACCCCTGGCGGGCGATATGGCCGCCAATCGGTCAGATCACCGGGCTAGCCGGTCTGGCCTCCGAAGAAACCTCCGTTGCCGTTTCCTCGGGTGGTGCCGGTGCCTGTCGTGTCCGTGACCGTGGGCGACGGTGACTCGCCTCCGCCCCCGTCGACGCCGCCCGTGTCCACGCCCCCGCTGCCGTTGCCATTGCCGTTGCAGTTCGTGCCCCAGCCGAGCTGGCAGGACTCGCTCGCCGACGGAGACGGCGTGGTGGTCGTCTTGCTCGGCGTGGGGGTCGGAGTGTCGCTCGGCGTCGGGCTCGGCGTGATGGTGACGCTGGGGGTCGGGGAGGGGGCGCCTGCCTCGTTCTGGACCGTGCCGATCTCGGTGGCCTTCGGGAAGCCGAGGTCGTTCGCGCCCCTGAGTGCTTCCTTCATGTACTCGGTCCACACGAGCGTCGGGATGTCACCACCGTGGATCGAGTCCACACCGGCCGTGCCGTTCATGGACAGCAGCTTGTGGTCCTTGGGATTCTCACGGAACATCGCCACAGAGGTCGACAGCTGCTGGGTGTAGCCGACGAACCAGGCCGACTTGTTCTCGTCGGTGGTACCGGTCTTGCCCGCCGCCGTACGACCGAGGCTCTTGGCCTTCTGACCCGTACCGTTCTGGATGACGTTCTCCAGGACGTCCGTGACGTTGTTGGCGATGTTCGGGTCCATCGCGTCCTCGGGTGCCGGCTTCGGCTTGACGAAGCTGGGCGCATTCACGCCGTTGATCTTGACGGCGGTCACGGAGTACGGGTCCGTCTGTTTGCCGGAGGCGGCGAAGGTCGCGTAGGCGTCGGCCATACGGATCGCGCTCGGCGTGGACGTACCGATGGCGAAGGACGGATTGAGGTCCTGCGACATGCTCTGGTCGAGGATGCCGGCCTCCCTGGCCACGTCCCGGACGTGCGTCATACCCACGTCGACACCCAACTGCACGAACGGCGTGTTGACGGACTGCTCCATGGCCTTGCGCAGGGTGATGTAGCCCCAGGGGTGATCGCTCTCGTTGTTCTGGTAGAAGAACGAGTTGTCCTTGTTGAGGTAATACTCCCCGTTCGGCTTGCGGACCTTGAGATGGTCGTTGCCGTTGTACTTGCTCAGCGGAGAGACGCCCTCGCCCTCGGACTTGTACGTGCCGTACTCCATGGCGGCGGCGAGGACGAAGGGCTTCCAGGTCGAACCCACCGGGACACCCGAGGTGTCCGCGTTGTTGGTGAAGTGCCCGTTCTCGTAGCCGTCACCACCGTACAGCGCGACGATCGCCCCGTCCTTGGGCTTCACCGAGGCCGCACCGAACTGCACGTACTTGTCCAGCTCGCGGTGCTTCGGGTCGAGGCGATCCTTCTGGACGTTCTTCACGGCCTTCGCCAGGGCGTCGACCTTGCTCTTCTCGAAGGTCGTGTAGATCTGGTAGCCACCCTTGTCGAACTGCGCCTCCGTGATGTCGGAGTGGGCGAGGACGTACTTCTTCGCCGTGTCGGCCAGGTAGCTGATCTGCCCGGTCATGCCCTTGGTCGCCTTGCGGCCGTCAGGCATCGGGTACTTCTTGGTGGCCTCCTGGTACTGGGCGTCGGTGAGGTGCTTGTCCTTGTGCATCTCGCCGAGGATCCAGGCCCAGCGCTCCTTGGAGCGCTTCTCGTTGGCCTGCGGGGTCGCCGACTTGTCGAGGTCCTGATTGCCGGCCGGGTCGTAGTACGTCGGACCCTTGAGCAGGGCCGCGAGGACGGCGCACTCGCTCGGCTTGAGGTCGACCGCGTTCTTGCCGTAGTAGGTCTGCGCCGCGGCCTGGATGCCGTAGGCGCCCCGGCCGAAGTACGAGGTGTTCAGGTAGCCCTGAAGGATCTCGTTCTTGTCGAGCTTCGCGCCCACCTTTATGGAGATGAACATCTCCTTGAACTTGCGGGTGAGCGTCTGGTCCTGGCTCAGGTACGTGTTCTTCACGTACTGCTGGGTGATCGTCGAGCCACCCTGCGTCTGGCCGCCCCGCGCCATGTTGGCCACCGCGCGTGCGATACCCATGGGGTCGACACCCGAGTCCTGGTAGAACGACTTGTTCTCGGCGGAGATCACCGCGTACCGCATCGCCTCGGGGATCTGGTCGATGCTGACGTTCTGCCGGTTCACCCCGGTGCCCGTGGCCACCATCTGGCTGCCGTCGGCCCAGTAGTAGACGTTGTTCTGGGACTTGGCCGCGTCGTTCTCGTTCGGGATCGAGACCATCGCGTAGCCGACGCCGACCATCACCACCAAGCTGCCGACGAAGCCGATGAACAGCCCGCTCACCAGCTTCCAGGACGGCACCCAGCGTCGCCAGCCGTACTTGTCGGCCCTGGGGTAGTCGATGAACCGCTTCTTGCCGGGTGCGGTCGTCGCGCGGCCCTTGCCGCGCCCGGGACCGGTCGGCCCGCCCGGGCCGCCGCGCCGGCCGCCGGGGCCGGCGTTGTCGGCCGCTCTGCGTCGGCCGCCTCTCTGGGCAGCACGGCGGGCCTCGGCACGGCCGCCGTAGGAACGCTCCTCACCTCCCGGGTCAGTGGACTCCGACCCCGGGGAACGGGACCCATAGGAGTCGGCAGGGGACCCGGTGGCGCCTCGCGGTGCCGCACGGCGGCCGGAGGACGAGCCGGACTGGCCGCGTCGGGCCGCGGCACGTCCGCCTCCCTGCGGCTGCGGCGGTTTGCGACGGTGCTCGCTCATCGAACGATTACTCCTCGGGCAGGCGCACCCGTGCGCGCCTGGAACGGCGGCTGGTTTCCGGTCCCCCCGAAGTACGGATGTGGTCGGTCCTGCATTCACCCGTACTGCACCAGGGACGACGACGCTCCCCAGGCATCACGCGGTTCCCGGTGGTGTGCATGCCGCACAGACTACGCACCACCAAAACCCGCCGAGCCCCGAAGTTCACCCCAAAACAGGCAACTTGCCTCCTACGAATCGGTGATGTGATCCCGTTCACCACCGCCCCTCTTGTCGCATGGGGTAGGCCGTTCTATCGTCGTGATGTATCGAACCGATACATCAGCACGAGATAAAGACGCTGACAGGCAGTGCGAGACCTGCGGGGCTGACCTGCGGGACCGAGAGGAGGCGACGATGAGCCGGCGCTCCGGCATCCTTGAGTTCGCCGTGCTCGGCCTGCTCCGGGAGTCCCCGATGCACGGCTACGAGCTGCGCAAACGACTCAACACGTCACTGGGTGTCTTCCGTGCGTTCAGCTACGGGACGCTGTACCCCTGCCTCAAGGCGCTGGTCACCAACGGCTGGCTGATCGAGGAACCCGGAAACACCCACGACGACGCACTCGCCGCTCCCCTCGCCGGACGCCGCGCCAAGATCGTTTATCGGCTGACGGCGGAAGGCAAGGAGCACTTCGAGGAACTGCTTTCGCAGACCGGCCCCGACGCGTACGAGGACGAGCACTTCGCCGCACGGTTCGCCTTCTTCGGGCAGACCTCGCGCGATGTACGCATGCGCGTCCTGGAGGGCCGGCGCAGCCGCCTGGAGGAGCGCCTGGAGAAGATGCGCGCCTCGCTGGCGCGCACCCGGGAGCGCCTCGACGACTACACACTTGAGCTCCAGCGCCACGGGATGGAGTCCGTGGAGCGCGAAGTGCGCTGGCTGAACGAGCTCATCGAGAGCGAGCGGGCCGGACGGGACCTGAGGGGTTCCGCGTCCGGGGGGTCCGCTCAGCAGGACACCACCACTGGATCGACGGGCGGCCTGCCCCGTCCCGGGGACACCCCCCGGACGGATACGCCCGACGACACCGCCACGTGAGTCCCAGTCAGGGCCTCACTCGTACACACAGGGAGCAACCGGAATGGGTTCGGTTCGCGTAGCCATCGTCGGCGTGGGCAACTGCGCCGCGTCGCTGGTGCAGGGAGTCGAGTACTACAAGGACGCCGACCCGGCGTCCAAGGTCCCCGGCCTGATGCACGTGCAGTTCGGTGACTACCACGTCCGCGACATCGAGTTCGTCGCCGCGTTCGACGTCGACGCCAAGAAGGTCGGCCTCGACCTCGCGGACGCCATCGGCGCCTCCGAGAACAACACCATCAAGATCTGCGACGTGCCCACCACCGGTGTCACCGTCCAGCGCGGCCACACCCTCGACGGCCTCGGCAAGTACTACCGCGCCACCATCGAGGAGTCGGACGCCGAGCCGGTCGACGTCGTCCAGATCCTGAAGGACAAGCAGGTCGACGTCCTGGTCTGCTACCTGCCCGTCGGCTCCGAGGACGCGGCGAAGTTCTACGCCCAGTGCGCCATCGACGCCAAGGTCGCCTTCGTCAACGCCCTCCCGGTCTTCATCGCCGGCACCAAGGAGTGGGCGGACAAGTTCACCGAGGCCGGTGTGCCGATCGTCGGTGACGACATCAAGTCCCAGGTCGGCGCCACCATCACGCACCGCGTCATGGCGAAGCTGTTCGAGGACCGCGGCGTCGTCCTGGACCGCACGATGCAGCTGAACGTCGGCGGCAACATGGACTTCAAGAACATGCTCGAGCGCGAGCGCCTGGAGTCCAAGAAGATCTCCAAGACGCAGGCCGTCACCTCCCAGATCCCCGACCGGGACCTCGGCGAGAAGAACGTCCACATCGGCCCGTCCGACTACGTGGCCTGGCTGGACGACCGCAAGTGGGCCTACGTCCGCCTGGAGGGCCGCGCCTTCGGTGATGTCCCGCTGAACCTGGAGTACAAGCTGGAGGTCTGGGACTCCCCGAACTCCGCGGGTGTCATCATCGACGCCCTGCGCGCCGCGAAGATCGCCAAGGACCGCGGCATCGGCGGCCCGATCCTGTCGGCGTCCTCGTACTTCATGAAGTCCCCGCCGGTCCAGTACTTCGACGACGAGGCCCGCGAGAACGTCGAGAAGTTCATCCGTGGTGAGGTCGAGCGCTAAAGCGCCCGGCGCCGCTCGCACGAGAACGCTCCTGCCAGGGCTGTGAAGGTCCCCGGGTTCCGCGACCCGGGGACCTTCCGCATGTGTGAGGGTGTGATCCATGCCCGTCGTCAGTGACCTGCGCGTCCTGCTGCGCCTGGGGAACTTCCGGCGCCTGCTGTACGTGCGCCTCCTGTCCCAGGGCGCCGACGGCGTCTACCAGGTCGCACTCGCCGCGTACGTCGTCTTCTCCCCGGAGAAGCAGACCTCTGCCGCCGCGATCGCCTCGGCGATGGCGGTCCTGCTGCTCCCCTACTCACTGGTCGGCCCCTTCGCCGGTGTCCTGCTGGACCGCTGGCGCCGCCGGCAGGTCTTCGTGTACGGCAATCTGCTGCGCGCCCTGCTGGCTGCGGCCACCGCCGCGCTGATGCTCGGCCACGCCCCCGACTGGCTCTTCTACGTGTCCGCGCTGTGCGTCACGGCCGTCAACCGCTTCGTCCTCGCCGGGCTGTCCGCAGCCCTGCCACGAGTCGTCGACAGTGAGCGCCTGGTGCTGGCCAACTCACTCTCCCCGACCGCCGGCACCCTCGCCGCGACCGCCGGAGGAGGCCTGGCCTTCGGCGTGCGGGTCGTGGCGTCGGACTCCGACGCGGCGGTAGTGCTGCTCGGTGCCTTCCTCTACCTGTGCGCGAGCCTCGCGTCCCTCCGTCTGGCCCTCGATCTCCTCGGCCCCGATCGGCACCCGGCGCGCCCCCGCCTCGGTGCCGCGCTCGCCACAACGGCACGTGAGCTGCTCGCGGCCGTGCGACACCTGGCCGCACCCGGACGCAGGGAGGCGGCCTGGGCTCTGGGTGCGATGACGCTGATGCGCTTCTGCTACGGCGCCCTCCTCGTCCTGCTGCTCATGCTCTGTCGCTACGCCCTCGCCGACACCCCTGAGGAAGGGCTACGACTGCTCGGGCCGGCACTGGCACTGTCCGGCGCGGGATTCTTCGCGGCCGCCGTGGTGACGCCGTGGGCGGCGGGGCGGCTCGGCCCCGTGCGCTGGATCGTGGTCTGCTCCGGCACGGCCATGGTGCTGGAACCCGCCCTGGGTCTTCCCTTCGCCGCCGGACCGCTCCTGGTCGCGGCCTTCGTTCTGGGCCTGATCACCCAGGGCGCCAAGATCGCCACGGACACGATCGTCCAGTCCTGCGTCGAGGACGGCTTCCGCGGTCGGATCTTCTCCGTGTACGACGTGCTCTTCAACGTCGCTTTCGTAGGCGCGGCGGGAGTGGCGGCCCTGATGCTTCCGCCGGACGGCCGCTCCGCAGTCCTGGTGGTCCTCGTCGCCGTCATCTATGGCGTGATCTCCGCCGGGCTGGCCCGCTTCGCACGCCGGTAGACAGAGCGAGGGGCGATGTTTCACGTGAAACATCGCCCCTCGGTGTTCCTCGTCCCCGGCGGGTGTTTCACGTGAAACATCGCCTGGGCCGGCTCAGCTCTGCTCGGCCCACCACTCCTTGAGCGCCGCCACCGCGGCGTCGTGCTCCATCGGGCCGTTCTCCAGGCGCAGCTCCAGCATGTGCTTGTACGCCTTGCCGACGGCCGGGCCGGGACCGATCCCCAGGATCTCCATGATCTGGTTGCCGTCGAGGTCGGGGCGGATCGCGTCCAGCTCCTCCTGCTCCTGAAGCTGGGCGATGCGCTCCTCCAGGCCGTCGTAGGCCCGGGACAGCGCCACCGCCTTCCGCTTGTTGCGCGTCGTGCAGTCGGAGCGCGTCAGCTTGTGCAGGCGGCCCAGCAGTGGGCCCGCGTCACGGACGTACCGACGGACCGCCGAGTCCGTCCACTCCCCGGTTCCGTAGCCGTGGAAGCGCAGGTGAAGTTCGACCAGCCGTGAGACGTCCTTCACCAGCTCGTTGGAGTACTTCAAGGCAGTCATGCGCTTCTTGGTCATCTTGGCGCCGACCACCTCGTGGTGGTGGAAGGAGACCCGGCCGTCCTTCTCGAAGCGGCGGGTGCGCGGCTTGCCGATGTCGTGCAGCAGCGCGGCCAGGCGGAGGGTGAGGTCCGGGCCGTCCTCCTCCAGCGCGATCGCCTGCTCCAGGACGATCAACGTGTGCTCGTAGACGTCCTTGTGCCGGTGGTGCTCGTCCCTCTCCAGCCGCAGCGCCGGCAGCTCGGGCAGGACATGCCCGGCGAGCCCGGTGTCGACCAGCAGCGTCAGACCCGTGCGCGGCCGCGCGGAGAGGATGAGCTTGTTCAGCTCGTCCCGGACCCGCTCGGCCGAGACGATCTCGATGCGCCCGGCCATCTCCGTCATGGCGGTGACGACCTCGGGGGCGACCTCGAAGTCCAGCTGGGCGGCGAACCGGGCGGCCCGCATCATCCGCAGGGGGTCGTCCGAGAACGACTCCTCAGGAGTGCCCGGCGTCCGCAGGACACGCGCCGCGAGATCCTCCAGTCCGCCGTGCGGATCGATGAACTCCTTCTCCGGCAACGCCACAGCCATGGCGTTGACCGTGAAGTCGCGGCGAACCAGGTCCTCCTCGATGGAGTCGCCGTACGACACCTCCGGCTTGCGCGAGGTGCGGTCATAGGCCTCGGACCGGTAGGTGGTGATCTCGATCTGATAACCGCCCTTGTGCGCGCCGACCGTGCCGAAGGCGATTCCCACCTCCCAGACGGCGTCCGCCCAGGGCCGGACGATCTTCAGTACGTCCTCGGGGCGGGCGTCGGTGGTGAAGTCCAGGTCGTTGCCGAGCCGGCCGAGCAGCGCGTCGCGGACCGATCCGCCGACCAGGGCGAGCGAGAAGCCGGCCTCCTGGAATCGGCGGGCGAGGTCGTCGGCGACGGGCGCCACCCGCAGCAGCTCGGTGACCGCGCGCTGCTGCGCCTGGCTCAGGGCGGAGGGAGTGTCTTCGTTCGGGTTCGGCACAACAGAAGAGGGTACGTGCCCCGGGCGCCGAGGGGCGCCCCCATAAAACGGTACGGACAGCTCCCGGCATACCCGCCGCAAGCGCTGCTCTTGCGGCGTACGGCCGCTCTCCCCTCGATACTGGATATAGGGGACGGGTCACGGTTGTCCTTCGATCTTGTGGAGGAGACCGCGGCACTTCCCTTCAGCGCGCATCGTTACCATGCGTGGACGCACATTCCGACGACCACTGACGACGACGAGGGACGGGCGAGCGCGTGGCCGAGGCGGCTGACTTCCAGGGGACCAGTGCCTCACCTGCCCGCCGGTGGCTGCGGCGCGCCGGAGCACTGCTCGCCGGGGCACCACTGCTGGCCGGTCTGCTCCAGCTGCCCGCCGCCGGGCCCGCGCAGGCCGCCTCCAGCGGCACCGTGTCCGTCTCCCTGGACTCGCTCAGTCCCAGTGCCCCCACGGACGGCGACACGCTGACCGTGTCGGGCACGGTCACGAACACCGGCAAGCAGGCGGTCACCGACGCCCATGTGGGTCTGCGAGTGGGCCCCCAGCTGACTACTCGCTCGGAGATCGACTCCGTGGCCCGGCACTCCGACGAACCGCAGGGCAGCACCGGCGCCGAGGTCGGCGACAAGTACGAGGAGAAGTTCGACAAGCTGGCCCCGGGCGTCGCCGAGCACTTCACGATCTCCGTGCCCGTGGACAAGCTCGACCTCGGCGACGACGGCGTCTACGAGTTCGGGGTCACCCTGTCCGGCCAGACCTCCGCCCAGGCCTGGGACCAGGTGCTCGGCATCCAGCGGACGTTCCTGCCGTGGCAGCCGTCGGAAGCCGACACCAAGACGAAGACGACGTTTCTGTGGCCGCTGCTCTCCACGGTCCACATGACGGCCAAGACGGGTGCGGGCGAGCTCCAGACGCCGGAGTTCCTCGACGACGACCTGGCCAAGGAGCTGGCCCCCGGCGGCCGGCTGGCCCAGATGGTGGATCTCGGCAAGGACCTCGACGTCACCTGGGTGATCGACCCGGATCTGCTCGCCTCGGTCGACGCGATGGCAGCCGGAAACTACCGGCTCCAGGCCGCGGACGGCACCAGCACACCCGGCTCGCGGGAACACCAGGCGGTCGCCAAGCAGTGGCTGGCGGCCCTACAGAAGGCGGTGGCCGGCAAGGAGGTCGTCGCGCTGCCCTTCGCCGACCCGGACCTGGCCTCCCTGGCGCACAACGGCACCAGCGTCACCGGCTCGCTCAGCCACCTCAAGGACGCCACCGACGTCGCCGCGATCACCGTGAAGACCGTGCTCCATGTCACACCGAGCACCGACTTCGCCTGGCCGGTGGACGGCGCCGTGGACCGGTCGATCATGAAGGTCGCGACCTCCGCCGGCGCCGACCGGGTGATCGCCCGCAGCGACAGCCTCCAGGAGACCGGCGGGCTGCCGTACACGCCGTCCGCCGCCCGCCCGGTCGGCGGAGGCACGACGGCGGTGGTCGCCGACGCCCGGCTGTCCACGGCGTTCGAGGGCGACCTCACGAAGGCGGGCTCGGCCACTCTCGCCGTCCAGCGGTTCCTGGCCCAGAGCCTGGAACTGAACACGCAGACGGACAAGCAGCGCAGCATCGTCGTCGCCCCGCAGCGCATGCCCACGGCGAGCCAGGCGCAGGCGATGGCGGCGGCGCTGAACGCGCTCCAGGGCGGCACCTGGTCCCAGTTCCAGGACCTCACGGCGGCGGCCAAGGACAAGCCCGACCCGGGCGCCACCACGCGCATCCCGTCGACGTCCGCCTACCCCTCCTCGCTGCGCCGGCAGGAGCTGCCGAGGGCGGTCTTCGAGCAGATCGCCCGCACCCAGGACAAGCTCGACAACTTCCGGGTGATCCTCTCCGACCAGTCCCGCGTGGTCACGCCGTTCGGGCGGGCCATAAACCGCGAGATGTCCACGTCCTGGCGGGGCCGGGGCGCTCAGGCGGAGAGCTATCGCGACGGCGTCGAGGCCTGGATCGACGACCTGACCGAGCAGGTCAAGCTGATCGACAAGTCCGAGACCAAGCTCTCGGGCCGGAGCGCCACCATCCCGGTGACCGTCCAGAACAACCTGGTCCAGCCCGTGGACCACCTGGTGCTGCGCCTCACCTCGACCATGCCGACGCGCCTGAAGATCCATGGCAAGGCGTACGCAGAGCAGCCCGTGGAGGTCTCCGGCGGGCACAGCCAGTCGGTGAAGTTCACCACCTCGGCCAACGCCAACGGCCGGGTCACGGTCATCGCCCAGCTGTACACCGAGGACGGCCAGGAGTACGGCGACCCCGTCAGCTTCGACGTGAAGGTCACCGAGGTCACGCCCACCGTGATGCTGGTCATCGGCGGCGGCGTCCTGCTCCTGGTGCTCGCCGGCTTCCGGATGTACACCCAGCGCAAGCGCGCGGCCGCCCGGCAGGCCGACGAGGACGGCCCCGGCACGGCGGGGGAGGACGCGGGCGAGCCCGGGAACCCGGGAGCGCCCGGCGACCGTCTCCCGGAGGAGTCCGACTCCGCCTCCGGGGCAGACGACCCGGAGCACCCGAGTGACCCTGCGCCGGACACCGCACCGGAAAGCGCCGACCCGTCCGGGACGGGTGAGAGAGTGGACCGTTGAGCGATGTCGTGGCCGGTGGGCCCGGGACGATGAGGTGGGGTAAGCATGAACGCGCCGTACGACGGTGACCGCGGTCAGGGCGCGGCCGGCTCGGGCTACCCCGAGCCGCCGCCCGAGCCCGGCCAGGTGCCGCCGCAGCACGCGGCGGACATGTATCTCCAGGACGCCTACGAGCAGGACCCGTACCGGGCGCGCGACCTGGCCGCCCAGGACCCGGTCGCCGAGGCGCTGTACGACCGTGCCGCGCATCCGCCGCCGCCCCCGGGCACGTACGACCAGCAGCAGCCGCTGTACGCCCCGCCCGCCCAGTCGCCCTACGCCCCCGACCCGAACGTGTGGGCGCAGACCCCGGCGCCGGAGCCCGGGAGCGCGGCCCAGTACCTGCCGTACGGCGAAGACCCGCGCACGACCCAGTTCGTGGGCGTGGACGACCTGGTGTCGCACTCCGGCGAGGAGTACCACGAGCCGGACGCCTTCGCGCACCTCTTCAAGGACCAGCAGCACAGCGGCGGCCACGCGCCCATGGACCCCCCGGCGTTTCCCGGCCCCGCCGCCGCGCCGGGCGGTGGGCACGGCCCCGCCGGGCAGTACCCGCCGCCGCACGGCCACAGCCCGCAGCAGAGCCACCCGTACGCCGGCACCGGCTACCCGGCCGGTCCGTCCGCCACCGGATACCCGGCGCAGTCCCAGGTGCCCGCCCCGGCCGCCGCTCCCGACCCCGCCGGTCCGCCCGGGACCGTCGAGCCGGAGGCCACCACGGCCGGTGACACGGCCGCTCCCGCCAAGAAGGGCGGGCGGGCCGCCGGACTGCTGAAGTCCAGTGCGGTCATGGCGGCGGGCACGATGGTCTCCCGCCTCACCGGCTTCATCCGCTCCGCGCTGATCGCCGCCGCGCTGGGCCTCGGCTTCCTCGCCGACTCCTTCCAGGTGGCCTACCAGCTGCCGACGATGATCTACATCCTCACCGTCGGCGGCGGCCTGAACTCCGTGTTCGTGCCGCAGCTGGTGCGTTCCATGAAGGAGGACGAGGACGGCGGCGAGGCCTTCGCCAACCGGCTGCTGACCCTGGTGATGGTGGCTCTGGCCGCCCTGACCGGACTCGCGATGTTCGCCGCGCCGCTCCTGGTGCGGATGCTCGCCAACCCGGTGGCCAGCAACCCGGCGGCGAACGAGGTCGCGGTCACCTTCACCCGCTACTTCCTGCCCTCGATCTTCTTCATGGGCATCCACGTGGTGATGGGTCAGATCCTCAACGCGCGCGGCAAGTTCGGCGCGATGATGTGGACCCCGGTCCTGAACAACATCGTCATCATCGTGACGCTCGGCATGTTCATCTGGGTCTACGGCACCGCCGCCAACTCCCACATGGACGTCACCAGCATCCCGCCGGAGGGCCAGCGCCTGCTCGGCGTCGGCGTGCTGCTCGGCCTGGTCGTCCAGGCACTGGCGATGATCCCCTACCTGCGCGAGACCGGCTTCCGGGTCCGGTTGCGCTTCGACTGGAAGGGCCACGGCCTGGGCAAGGCCGCGATGCTCGCCAAGTGGACGGTCCTGTTCGTCCTCGCCAACCAGGCGGGCGCCATGGTCGTGACCCAGCTGTCCACCGCCGCCGGCAAGGACTCCGGCGTCAAGGGCACCGGTTTCGCCGCCTACGCCAACGCCCAGCTGATCTGGGGCCTGCCGCAGGCCATCATCACCGTCTCCCTGATGGCGGCCCTGCTGCCGCGCATCTCGCGCTCGGCCGCCGAGGGCGACGCGGGCGCCGTCCGCGACGACATCTCCCAGGGCCTGCGCACCACCGCGGTCGCCATCGTGCCGATCGCCTTCGGGTTCGTCTCGCTCGGCATCCCGATGTGCACGCTGATCTTCGGCTCCGCCGGCACCGGCGCGGCCACCAACATGGGCTTCATGCTGATGGCCTTCGCCCTCGGCCTGATTCCCTACTCCGTGCAGTACGTCGTCCTGCGCGCCTTCTACGCCTACGAGGACACCCGCACGCCCTTCTACAACACGGTCATCGTGGCGGTGGTCAACGCCGGCGCCTCGGTCCTCTGCTACTTCCTGCTGCCCCCGCGCTGGGCGGTCGCCGGCATGGCCGCCGCCTACGGCCTCGCCTACGCCATCGGGGTGGGCGTCGCCTGGCGCCGGCTGCGCAAGCGGCTGGGCGGGGACCTGGACGGCTCCCGGGTGCTGCGGACGTACGCACGGCTGGGTATCGCCTCGGTCCCGGCGGCCCTGCTCAGCGGCGCGGCCTGCTACGGCATCGGGCACACCCTCGGCCTGGGCGTCGTCGGTTCGTTCGCGGCGCTGGTCGCCGGCGGGGTCGTCCTGTTCGGCGTCTTCTTCGTCGCCGCCCGCCGGATGCGGATCGAGGAACTCAACTCGCTCGTGGGAATGGTGCGCGGGCGTCTGGGGCGTTGAGGCGGGGGTAGGCGCACAACCATCGTCCGCTGCTGTGTGTCGTGCATAGCGGCGGACTGTGGGCACAATTGGTTTCGGCGTCGGACAGCGTGCAACGGATGGGGAGGCAGGGACGACGGTGGCGGAACGGAGCACGGCTGCCGTCGACGTGGCAGACAACAGCGGTGAGCAACCGCTGACCGCCAAGGCGGACCAGTCCACGGCCGACGGGGTGGCCAAGAACCCGGAGCGGGACACGGACAGCGAAGAGGCACAGGGGAGCGGCGGAACCGAAGGTCCCGGACGGAAGGCCTCGCCTCCGGAGTTGCACAGCGGTCACAAGCTCGCCAGACGCTACCGGCTGGAGGAGTGCGTCACCCGTCTGGACGGATTCAGCAGTTGGCGTGCGGTCGACGAGAAACTCCGTCGTGCCGTCGGCGTCCATGTACTGCCCGCGGACCACGCCCGGGCCCGCTCCGTCCTCGCCGCCGCCCGGTCCTCCGCGCTTCTCGGCGATCCACGTTTCGTCCAGGTCCTCGACGCCGTTGAGGAGAACGACCTGGTCTACGTCGTCCACGAGTGGCTGCCCGACGCCACCGAACTGTCCACGCTGCTCGCCGGCGGCCCGCTGGAGCCGCACGACGCCTACCAGATGGTCAGTCAGGTCGCCTCCGCCATGGCCGCCGCCCACCGGGAGGGTCTCGCCCATCTGCGGCTGAACCCGAACGCCGTGCTGCGCGCCTCCACCGGACAGTGGCGCATCCGCGGCCTCGCCGTGAACGCCGCCCTGCGGGGCATCAGCTCCGCCACCCCGCAGCGCGCCGACACCGAGGCGATCGGCGCCCTCCTGTACGCCGCGCTGACCCAGCGCTGGCCCTACGAGAGCGACGCCTACGGGCTGTCCGGTCTCCCCAAGGACATCGGCCTCATCGCCCCGGACCAGGTGCGGGCCGGTGTGCACCGCGGCCTGTCCGAACTCGCCATGCGCGCTCTCGTCAACGACGGTGCCACGGCGTCCCGTCACGAGGCTCCGTGCACCACGCCGGAGGAGTTGGTGAAGGCGATCGGCGAGATGCCGCGCATCCGCCCGCCCGAGCCGGCGTTCACGGCCCCGCCGGAGTACCAGCGCACGACCTACCAGCAGGGCACCTACGGCCGCCCGGCCCCGCACCCCGGGGCCACACAGCCGATCGCTCCCCCGCCGCCCCCGTTGCAGAGCCGCACCGGAAAGGCCCTGAAGTGGGCGGTGTCGGCCCTGCTCATCGCCGCCCTGGGCCTGGGCAGCTGGCAGCTGGCGGACGCTCTGATGGACCGGGGCGACAAGTCGGACGACACCAACAAGAGCCAGACGACGGACGGCGGCGACAAGAACGCCGCAAAGCCGAAGCCGACTCCGATAAAGATCCAGAACGGCCAGGAGTTCGTGGCCAAGGGTGACGCCCAGAGCCCCGGCAACGTCCCCAAGACCTACGACGGCGACGCGTCGACGTACTGGAAGACCAAGAGCTTCAACGAGGGTCCGACGATCGCGCCGTTCAAGCCGGGCGTCGGCATCGTGTACGACCTCGGGTCGGCCAAGAAGCTCAGCGCGGCCACCATCGACCTCCGCTACGGCGGTGACCACACGACGGTCGAGCTGTACTCCGCGGACTCGCTGTCACCGGCCTCGCTGGACTCCATGACGAAGATCGGCAGCACCACGACGGCGGGCACCACCGCCACGGTGAAGGTCACCAAGGCGGTCAAGACGCGGTACGTTCTCGTCTGGCTGACGGCCGTGCCCAACTCGGGGTACGACTCCACCCTGTACGCCAGCGCCGGTTACAAGCAGGCCATCGGCGAAGTGAAGTTCACGGGCTGACGTCTCACCCGGACCGGAGGGGGCAGATGGCGGAGGGCGCCGGATACGACGGAGTGGGCGACCGCGACCTGCTCGCCCGCCACGTGGAAGGCGACCCCGAGGCCTTCGGTGAGATCGTGCGGCGGCACCGGGACCGGCTCTGGGCGGTCGCCCTGCGGACGCTGGGGGACCGCGAGGAGGCCGCTGACGCGGTCCAGGACGCCCTGGTGTCGGCCTACCGGGCCGCCCACACCTTCCGGGGCCAGTCGGCCGTCACGACGTGGCTGCACCGGATCACGGTGAACGCCTGCCTCGACCGCGCGCGTAAGGCTGCCTCACGGAAGACGGCTCCGGTCGACGACACCGAGCGGCTGGAGCAGCTGCTGGAGCCGTACGAGTCCGCCTCGGCACCGGCCGAGCGGAAGGACGTGCACCGCCAGCTCCTCGAAGCGCTCGGCACCCTTCCGCCGGAGCAGCGGGCCGCTCTGGTCCTGGTGGACATGCAGGGCTACCCCGTGGCGGAGGCCGCGCGAATCCTCGACGTCCCGACAGGGACGGTGAAGAGCCGGTGTGCCCGCGGCCGGGCCAGGCTGTTGCCGCTGCTCACGCATCTACGGCCGGAAGGCACCCAGGACGCGCGGTCGGCCGGTGCCGGGGGCGGGAAAGAGACCGGTCCGGAACGGAACCGGGGGCAGGGGTCATCCGTCCCACCGGCAACGGGGTCACCGAGCGGAGATCCCGGGGACGCGGGACCGAGCGATTCAGCCGTAGTGAAGGGCGGAGGTGGGCGAGCGTGACTTCCACGACAGACACGGCCGGGCACCCGGACGTCGCGGAGATCTCCGACCTCACCGAGGGCCTCCTTCCACCGGACCACAGCACCGATCTACGGCGCCATCTGGCCGCGTGCGAGGAGTGCGCGGACGTCTATACGTCGCTGGAGGAGATCCGGGGCCTGCTGGGGTCCGTGCCGGCGCCGGTGCGCATGCCGGACGATGTGGTCGAGCGCATCGGCGCCGCCCTGGCGGCCGAGGCACCACTGAACGCGGGCGGCGAGGACACCGCAGGTCATGTTTCACGTGAAACATGGCCTCCCACTGCACACCCCGACGCGCACCCCACCGTTCCTGCCACTGATCACCCCGCCGACCGCCCCGCAGGGCATCCGCGCGCGAGGACCGGACCCGGGCGCAAGGGACCCCAGCGTGGGCGGCGCCGCGGTCGGCTCGTCCTGGGCGCCGTTCTCACCGCCGCGGTGCTGGGCGCCGGAAGCCTGATCGTGAAGTCGCTCGGGGACACCAGCGACCAGACGACGGCCCACGGGACACCGACCGCCTCCGCCGACACCTTCTCCGGCGACAGCGTGCGGAACCAGGTGCACGGCCTTCTCACCAACAAGAAGGCGCTGCCCCCGGACAGTGTGAAGCCCCGGCTGGGCGGCGACAGCGGTTCGGACACGCCCGGCTCGACCGAGGGTCCCAACACCCTGCTTCAGACCGCGGTTCCGGTGCCCGACTGCGTCCGGCAAGCGCTCAACCAGAGCGCTGACGTCCTGGGCGCCAAGACGGGGACGTACGCGGGGAAGGCCGCCTACCTCGTCGTCGTGGCCGACGCACACGACAGCAAGCGGGTCACCGCCTATGTGGTCGACGCGGCTTGCGTACATCAGCAGACGGCTTCGGCCGGCAAGGTTCTGCTGAAGCAGTCCGTCGCGCGTCACTGAGTCGGCTGGAACACTCCTTCGGTCGTTCCTGGGCACGCGTGTGCCGGGACACACCGGGAATGCGGGCCCCGTAGGATCCGTTGGGTGGGGTGAGAGTCCCGAAAGGGTCTCCCACCGGTCGACTGATGCAGACCAGAGACGAGGAATCAAGCCGTGAGCGACGTCCGTAACGTGATCATCATCGGCTCCGGGCCCGCAGGCTACACGGCGGCGCTCTACACCGCCCGTGCGTCGCTGAAGCCCCTGGTGTTCGAAGGCGCCGTCACCGCGGGTGGTGCGCTGATGAACACCACCGAGGTGGAGAACTTCCCGGGCTTCCGCGAGGGCATCATGGGCCCCGAGCTCATGGACAACATGCGTGCCCAGGCCGAGCGCTTCGGTGCCGAGCTGATTCCGGACGACATCGTCTCCGTCGATCTGACCGGTGAGATCAAGACCGTCACCGACACCGCGGGCACGGTCCACCGGGCGAAGGCCGTCATCGTCACCACCGGCTCCCAGCACCGCAAGCTGGGACTGCCGAACGAGGACGCGCTCTCCGGTCGCGGTGTCTCCTGGTGCGCCACCTGTGACGGGTTCTTCTTCAAGGACCACGACATCGCCGTGATCGGCGGTGGCGACACCGCGATGGAGGAGGCCACCTTCCTCTCGCGGTTCGCCAAGTCCGTGACGATCGTCCACCGCCGGGACACCCTGCGCGCCTCCAAGGCGATGCAGGAGCGCGCCTTCGGCGACCCGAAGATCAAGTTCGTCTGGGACAGTGAGGTCGCCGAGATCCAGGGCGACCAGAAGCTCTCCGGCCTGAAGCTGCGCAACGTCAAGACCGGTGAGCTGTCCGAGCTGCCCGTGACGGGCCTGTTCATCGCGATCGGCCACGACCCGCGCACCGAGCTGTTCAAGGGCCAGCTGGACCTGGACGAGGAGGGTTACCTGAAGGTCGACTCCCCGTCCACCCACACCAACGTGACCGGTGTCTTCGCCGCCGGTGACGTGGTCGACCACACCTACCGCCAGGCGATCACCGCGGCGGGTACCGGCTGCTCCGCCGCCCTGGACGCCGAGCGATTCCTCGCCGCCCTCGCGGACGAGGAGAAGGCGGAGCCCGAGAAGACCGCCGTCTGACCTTCCCTCTCCCTCACCCCACCGCACGACCAAGGTAAGGAGCCCACCGTGGCCGGCAACCTGAAGACTGTGACCGACGACTCCTTCGATCAGGAGGTCCTCAAGAGCGACAAGCCCGTCCTCGTGGACTTCTGGGCAGAGTGGTGCGGCCCGTGCCGTCAGATCGCCCCCTCCCTGGAGGCGATCGCCGCCGAGCACGGCGACAAGATCCAGATCGTCAAGCTCAACATCGACGAGAACCCGGGCACGGCCGCCAAGTACGGCGTCATGTCGATCCCGACCCTGAACGTCTACCAGGGCGGCGAGGTTGCCAAGACCATCGTCGGCGCCAAGCCCAAGGCCGCGCTTCTCCGCGACCTCGAAGAGTTCATCACCAAGTGACGTTTCACGTGAAACATTGAAGGGGCCGACCCGCAAGGGTCGGCCCCTTCGCTTTGAGCCTTCTCCGCTACAGCGGTCTCAGGGCGGGTTCCTTCTGGACCGCTCCCAGGAGCCGGTCGAGCGCCATCTCCACGTCTTCCTTCCAGGAGAGCGTGGACCGCAGCTCCAGCCTCAGCCGGGGATGCGTGGGGTGCTGCCGGACCGTCTTGAAGCCCACGGCCAGCAGATGGTCGGCGGGCAGCAGGCAGGTGGGCTCCTTCCAGCGGGCGTCGCCGAACGCCTCGATCGCCTTGAAGCCCCGGCGCAGCAGATCCTTGGCGACCGTCTGCACCAGCACCCGGCCCAGCCCCTGCCCCTGGTAGCCGGGCATCACGAAGCCCGTCATCAGCTGCACGGCGTCCGGCGAGACCGGGCTCGTGGGGAAGGCCGTCGAGCGAGGGACATAGGCCGGCGGAGCGTAGATGACGAAACCCGCCGGCACGTCATCGACGTACACCACACGGCCGCACGATCCCCAGTCCAGCAGAACGGCGGAGATCCAGGCTTCCTTCTCCAGCGCGGCCGTACCCGCCTTCACCGCCGCTTCGCCGCTGACAGGGTCCAGCTCCCAGAAGACACACGAACGACAACGGTGGGGAAGGTCCTGAAGGTTGTCCAGTGTGAGCGGCACGAGCCGACGCCCCATGAAGGCTGATCCTCGCTTCCTTCGCCCGCCGCATCGCGAGCGGCTTCCCCCGTCTCTCCACTCACGGATGCAGATGCCCTATCTGATCGCATCGTATCCACGATCGGATTCACTCGATACCGCCTCAAAGCAAAGAGCGGACCGTGTTCCGGTACACACCGGACACGGCCCGCTCCACGGCTCCACCGGGCGGCACCGCCCGTGGATCAGTCGTGCGTCTCCTCGCCGTCGCTCTCCTGAAGGCTCTTCTGGAGGGCCAGCTTCTCGCCGGGGGCGAGCGCGCTGAGAATCCTCTCCAGATCGTCCGCGGAGGCGAACTCCACGGTGATCTTGCCCTTCTTCTGGCCCAGCTCGACCTTCACCCGCGTCTCGAAGCGGTCCGAGAGCCGCGTGGCCAGCTCGTTCAGCGCCGGGGAGGGCACCGAACCGGCCCGGGGACCCCGGGAGCGCGAGGCCTTCTGAGGCCGCGAGCCCATCAGCGTCACGATCTCTTCCACGGAGCGCACCGACAGCCCCTCGGCCACGATCCGGTGCGCCAGCCTGTCCTGCTCCTCCGAGTCCTCGACGGCCAGCAGGGCCCGTGCGTGACCGGCCGAGAGCACGCCGGCGGCCACCCGCTTCTGGACGGTCGGGGACAGCTTCAGCAGACGCAGGGTGTTGGAGACCTGCGGGCGGGATCGACCGATTCGGTCGGCCAGCTGGTCGTGCGTGCAGTTGAAGTCCTTCAGCAGCTGATCGTACGCAGCGGCCTCTTCGATCGGGTTCAGCTGCGCGCGGTGCAGGTTCTCCAGCAGCGCGTCCAGGAGGAGCTTCTCGTCCTCCGTGGCCCGGACGATGGCCGGGATGGCCTCCAGGCCGGCCTCGCGGCAGGCGCGCCAGCGCCGCTCGCCCATGATCAGCTCATAGCGGCCGGGCCCCAGCTGCCGCACCACGACGGGCTGGAGGAGACCGACCTCCTTGATGGAGGTGACCAGTTCCTGGAGCGCGTCCTCGTCGAAGATCTCACGCGGCTGGCGTGGGTTCGGCGTGATCGCGTCGAGGGGGATCTCGGCGAAGTGGGCGCCCATCGGAGGCGCGGGCACCTCGACGGCCGAGCTCGTCGGAGCCACCTCGGTTTCCTGTGCGACCGGCGGCAGCGTGGCCACCTTCGCCGCGGCCACCCCGCGGTCGGTCGTCAGCACCGGGACGGATCCGGGGGAGGTGGATCCTCCGCCCCCCATCGCCGCCGGAGTCGGCGTCTTCTCCGTCGGGGCAGCAGGGATCAGTGCGCCGAGACCACGGCCCAGACCCCTCCGTCGCTCGCTCACTGGATGCCCTCCACCATGCTCGGGTCGTTCTGAGCGCCGATATGGGCCTGGCTCGCGTCGTAGCTGACGCCGATGCCCTTCAGCGCGATTTCTCGGGCCGCCTCAAGATACGAGAGGGCGCCGCTCGATCCTGGATCGTAAGTCAGCACCGTCTGCCCGTAACTCGGCGCCTCGGAGATACGGACGGAGCGAGGAATGCTCGTCCGTAGCACCTCGTCACCGAAGTGACTGCGCACCTCTTCCGCGACCTGGGAGGCGAGGCGCGTCCGGCCGTCGTACATGGTGAGCAGGATGGTCGACACATGCAGGGCGGGGTTGAGGTGCCCCCGCACCAGGTCGACGTTGCGCAGGAGTTGACCGAGGCCCTCCAGCGCGTAGTACTCGCACTGGATCGGGATGAGCACCTCGGCGCCCGCGACAAGCGCGTTGACCGTCAACAGACCGAGCGAGGGCGGGCAGTCGATGAGGATGTAGTCCAACGGCTGCTCATACGCCTGGATGGCCCGCTGGAGCCGGCTCTCCCGGGCCACCAGAGACACCAACTCGATCTCCGCACCGGCGAGATCGATGGTGGCGGGGGCGCAGAAGAGGCCTTCGACATCTACGACGGGCTGGACGACCTCGGCGAGAGGCTTGCTTTCGACCAACACGTCGTAGATGGAGGGAACGTCGGCGTGGTGGTCGATCCCGAGGGCCGTGGACGCGTTGCCCTGCGGGTCGAGGTCGACCACCAGGACACGGGCACCGTGCAGAGCCAGCGAAGCGGCAAGGTTGACGGTCGTCGTCGTCTTGCCCACGCCACCCTTCTGGTTGGCGACCACGATGACTCTGGTCTGCTCCGGTCGCGGCAGGCCTTCGCCGGCGCGGCCGAGAGCCTCCACCGCCAGTTGGGCCGCACGACCGATGGGAGTGTCGTCCATCGGAGACGGTGTTTCACGTGAAACATCCGCCCCCATCGACTCGGTACGGGGACCGGGGACCGGATCGGTCATCGGTCCCGCGATGTTGGCGTCGGACCGCAAGGATTCACTCTCCTCGACTTCAGGCTCGCAATGAACAGAGCCTCCCATGTCTTCGGGGTCGTGAACCAGTGAGGCCTGGTCTTCTGTGGAGAAATCCACCTCTGTGGACAACTCCGTGCCCCTGGAGGGGGGCGAAGTTGCCGAAGAAGGGGACGGAGTGTCCGGGGCGGTGACCTCTCCGAGGGAACCGAGAGGTTTCCGGTCGCGAGGTTCGGCCGCAGCGCGGCCACGACTGATGATGCCGTGCAGCAGTGAGCGACGTTTCACGTGAAACACGATGCACAGCGTCTGCGACCGGACCGTCGCGACACTCCGGCTTGCGTAGGTTTGGCAGCTTGTGTGGAGTACGTCTCGTCGTCAGGACGGATCAGCGGCGTCGGCGAGTCCGTCCAGTCCGGGCCGCCTTCGCCCGCTTGGCAGCGAAGCGGACACCGCCCGGGCTCTCCCCGACCTCGACCCGCACCACCGTAGACAGCGGATCCACGATGCCTTCACCCACGTGGAGGATCGACGTCGCCACAGCGCCGAGCTTGCTGAGCGCGGCGGCGGATGCCTTCAGCTCCTCCTCGGCGGTGTCCCCCTTGAGCGCGAGCATCTCGCCGTACGGGCGCAGCAGCGGGATGCCCCAGGTCGCCAGGCGGTCCAGCGGGGCCACGGCCCGGGCGGTCACCACATGGACCGGCGGAAGCTTGCCCAGCACCTCCTCAGCACGGCCGCGCACCACGGTGACATGGTCCAGGCCGAGCAGCTCGACGACCTCGGTGAGGAAGTTGGTGCGCCGCAGCAAGGGCTCCAGCAGGGTGATGTTCAGGTCGTCGCGGACCAGGGCCAGCGGGATGCCCGGCAGCCCCGCACCGGAGCCGACATCGCAGACCGTCACTCCCTCCGGGACGGCCTCGGAGAGCACCGCGCAGTTCAGCAGGTGCCGCTCCCACAGGCGGGGCACTTCCCGCGGACCGATCAGGCCGCGCTGCACGCCCGCCTCGGCGAGCAGCTCCGCATAGCGGACCGCATCGGCGAAGCGATCACCAAACACTTCCCGCGCCTGCTCGGGCGCGGGGGGAAGCTCCGCTGCCTCCGTCACGGGGACCGTCCTTCCGTACAGCGCCGGCGCTTCGCGCACCGGCCACCAGAACTACCAGGCTGACAAAGTTCGGCCCCGCCTGCGCAACAGACGGGGCCGGTGGAATGGGAGAGCCGATCAGGCGGGCAGCACGACGACGAAGCGCTGCGGCTCCTCGCCCTCGGACTCGCTGCGCAGCCCCGCGGCCTTGACCGCGTCGTGCACGACCTTGCGCTCGAACGGGGTCATCGGCTTGAGCTTCACGGGCTCACCGGTGCTCTTGACCTCGGCGGCGGCCTTGGCACCCAGCTCGGACAGCTCGGACCGCTTCTTGGCCCGGTACCCCGCGATGTCCAGCATGAGCCGGCTGCGGTCGCCGGTCTCCCGGTGCACCGCCAGGCGCGTCAGCTCCTGAAGCGCCTCCAGCACCTCGCCGTCCCGGCCGACCAGCTTCTGGAGGTCGCGGCTGCCGGTGTCGCTGATGATCGACACGGAGGCGCGGTCGGCCTCGACGTCCATGTCGATGTCGCCGTCGAGGTCGGCGATGTCCAGCAGACCCTCCAGGTAGTCCGCCGCGATCTCACCCTCCTGCTCCAGGCGGGTGAGGGTGTCTGCACCCTCGGCAGCGGCGGAGGTGGTGCCTTCCGTCACGGGATGGGCTCCTTCTTACTTCTTGGACGGGGACTTGGGCCGCTGCGGGCCACCCTTGCGCTGGCCGGACTGGGCCTTGCTGCGGGTGCCGGCGCCGGGCTTCTGGGGCTGCTTGGCAGCGGCCGGCTTGGCGTCCTGCGGCTCGTCGGACTTCTCCAGCGAGGTGGTCTCATCGGCCTGCTTGGGCCCGGACTGGCGCTGGGCCTTGGTCTGACGCTTGGGCTGCTGGCGCCGGACGGCGGTGGCCGTGGTGGTGTCGACGGGCGCGCCGTCCTCGGTCTGCGCCGCGGCGTGGGCCGTGCTCTTCACCACAGTGCCGTCGCTCTGGGCGGCCAAGCCTGCCTTGGTCAGCGCGTTGATGAACTTGCGCTCGAACTCGTTGCGGTCGCGTCCCTTGGCGACGATCGCCTTGACGATGGTCTTCTCGCTCCGACGGCGGATCTTGCCGTGGTGCGTGACGTGCTTGGTCAGACGCTCCAGGTAGGCGGCCTGGGCCTTGGAACCCGGGGTCGGGTTGTTGTGGATGACGTACATCTGCTGGCCCATGGTCCACACGTTGGTGGTCAGCCAGTAGACGAGGACACCGACCGGGAAGTTGATACCGAAGACGGCGAACATGATGGGGAAGACGTACATCAGCATCTTCTGCTGCTGCATGAACGGCGTCTTCACCGTCGTGTCGACGTTCTTCGTCATCAGCTGGCGCTGCGTGTAGAACTGCGACGCCGACATCAGGACGATCATGATCACGGTCACGACACGGACGTCGGTGACCGAGGCGCCCAGGGCGTGGATCGTGCCGGAGCCGTCCTTGAACTTCGCGGCGAGCGGGGCCCCGAAGATGTGTGCCTGACGGGCACTGGCCAGCAGCGACTCGTTGATGACGCCGATGGTGTGGCCCGACGCGATGCCGTTGAGCACGTGGTACAGGGCGAAGAAGAACGGGGACTGCGCCAGGATGGGAAGGCACGAGGAGAGCGGGTTGGTACCCGACTCCTTGTACAGCTTCATCATCTCTTCGGACTGGCGCTGCTTGTCGTTCTTGTAGCGCTCCTGGATCTTCTTCATCTCCGGCTGGAGCGTCTGCATCGCGCGTGTCGCCTTGATCTGCTTCACGAAGAGCGGGATCAGGCAGATGCGGATCAGGATCACCAGGGACACGATGGACAGGCCCCAGGCCCACCCGGTGTCAGGGCCGAACAGGGCGCCGTACACCGTGTGGAACTGGACGATGACCCATGAGACGGGTGTTGTGATGAAGCTGAAGAGGCTGGCAATCGTGTCCACTAATCATGCTCCTTGGGCATGGGACGAGGTCTCTGCGGCCGGGCTCGGAGGAAGCTCGGAAGCAGGCTTCGCGGGCTTCGCTTCGGTGGCCGGTTCGGCGGCGGAGGTCCCGCCCCTGCGTGCGCGCCACGCGTTGCGCAGCATTTCGTGCCACCGCGGGCGCTTACGCGGCGGAACATGGTCCACACCGCCGAGCGACCACGGATTGCACCGGAGGATGCGCCAGGCGGTGAGTGCCGTTCCCTTGATCGCACCGTGCCGGTCGATGGCCGTGTAGCCGTAGTGGGAGCACGACGGGTAGTACTTGCACACCGGCCCCAGCAGCGGACTGATCGTCCACTGGTACAGCTTGATCAGAGCCAGCAGCGGGTACTTCATCGCGCGCCCCCTCCCAGCAGCCGCTGAAGGGCGGCGTCCAGGTCTCGGGCCAGCTGTGCGTGGTCTGCGTCGCCCGCTCCGGGCAGCGCTCGTACGACTACCAGGCTACCGGGGGGAAACAGGGCGACTCGGTCACGCATCAGATGGCGCAGTCTGCGCTTCACTGTGTTGCGCACGACCGCGCCACCCACGGCCTTGCTCACGACGAAACCCGCACGCGTCGGGGGAGCGCTCTCCCCAGGCGCGTGCGGGTCCGTGGCACCGCTTCGAAGGTGGACGACGAGGGTCGGGCGTCCGGCCCGACGACCTCGTCGTACCGCGGTCGCGAAGTCCTCGCGCCGCCTCAGCCGGTTCTCGGTGGGCAGCACGACGTCATGACCTGATCGGAATCAGGCGGACAGGCGGGCGCGACCCTTGCTACGGCGGGACGCGAGAATCGCGCGGCCGGCACGGGTGCGCATACGCAGCCGGAAGCCGTGGGTCTTCGCGCGACGACGGTTGTTCGGCTGGAAGGTGCGCTTGCTCACTCGGGGGCTCCAGAAAGAAATCGGTAGTGGCGGGGTGCCGTCCTGGCTGTCACCGTGCGCCCACGAGTAGCTCGCGTCACGCCCGAGTGCACCGCTTCCCGATCACCTGACGTGATCTGTGCCCATCGGAGGCAGGCGGCAGCAGCCATCGACAACTCGACCTGGTTACGGTACGCGCGGCTACGCCATCCGGTCAAACCGAGCGTCACCGAGAGACACTATCCACAGGCTGGGGACAACAACTTGAACCGCACCCGCCGCGCTGACTACCGTGGCTGAACTCCGATTCGTTCCCTTATCCCCGCCCGACCTGATTTTCATCCCGACCCGTCCCTGAACCACACGTTCGTGGGACCTGTGAGAGAGCGTGCCCTGTGGCTGACGTACCTGCCGATCTTGCCGCAGTGTGGCCACGAGTACTGGAGCAGCTCCTCGGAGAGGGCCGCGGACAGGGTGTGGAGGCGAAGGACGAGCACTGGATCCGGCGCTGCCAGCCGCTCGCGCTGGTCGCGGACACCGCCCTGCTCGCCGTACCGAACGAATTCGCGAAGGGCGTACTGGAAGGCCGTCTCGCGCCGATCGTCAGCGAGACGCTGAGCCGCGAGTGCGGCCGTCCCATCCGGATCGCGATCACCGTGGACGACTCGGCGGGCGAACCGCCGGCGCCCGCCGCGCCCCCCGCGCAGCAGACGCCCAAGTCGCGCTACGAGGAGCCGGAGCTGCCCGCCGGGCCGTACGAGGGCTACGGCCGCCACCGCGCCGACCGCCCGGGCTCCGACCCGCGCGGCGAGCAGCTGCCGCCCGCCCGCCCGGACCAGCTCCCCACCGCCCGCCCGGCCTACCCGTCCGAGTACCAGCGCCCCGAGCCCGGCGCCTGGCCGCGTCCCGGTCAGGACGACTACGGCTGGCAGCAGCCCCGGCTGGGCTTCCCCGAGCGGGACCCGTACGCCTCGCCGTCGTCCCAGGACGGCTACGGCTCCGGCGCGGACGCGTACGGCTCGCCGCCCCAGGACTACCGCCCGCAGGGCATGGACCGGCCGTCGTACGAGCAGCAGCGCGGCGATTACGACAGCCCGCGCGCGGACTACGAACCGTCCCGGACCGAGTACGACCAGCGCGACCCGGTCCGCCGCGAGCTGCCCGAACCGCCGGTGCACCGCGGTGGTCCCGGCCGCCCGGACATGCCCTCGACGGGCGCCCCCGGACCGCTGGCCGCGCAGCCCGCGCCGGCGAGCGGCCCCGGTGAGCCGACCGCGCGGCTGAACCCGAAGTACCTGTTCGACACGTTCGTCATCGGCGCCTCCAACCGGTTCGCGCACGCGGCGGCGGTCGCGGTCGCCGAAGCCCCGGCGAAGGCCTACAACCCCCTGTTCATCTACGGGGAGTCCGGGCTCGGCAAGACGCATCTGCTGCACGCCATCGGGCACTACGCGCGCAGCCTCTACCCGGGCACGCGCGTGCGGTACGTCAGCTCGGAGGAGTTCACCAACGAGTTCATCAACTCCATCCGCGACGGCAAGGGCGACAGCTTCCGCAAGCGCTACCGCGAGATGGACATCCTGCTCGTCGACGACATCCAGTTCCTCGCGGACAAGGAGTCGACGCAGGAGGAGTTCTTCCACACCTTCAACACGCTCCACAACGCCAACAAGCAGATCGTGCTCTCCAGCGACCGGCCGCCCAAGCAGCTGGTCACGCTGGAGGACCGGCTGCGGAACCGCTTCGAGTGGGGCCTGATCACCGACGTCCAGCCGCCCGAGCTGGAGACACGCATCGCGATCCTCCGGAAGAAGGCGGTGCAGGAGCAGCTCAACGCCCCGCCGGAGGTGCTGGAGTTCATCGCCTCCCGGATCTCGCGGAACATCCGTGAGCTGGAGGGCGCGCTGATCCGGGTGACGGCGTTCGCCTCGCTCAACCGGCAGCCGGTGGACCTGGGCCTGACCGAGATCGTCCTGAAGGATCTGATCCCCGGGGGCGAGGACTCGACGCCGGAGATCACCGCGACGGCCATCATGGCGGCGACCGCGGACTACTTCGGGCTCACGGTCGAGGATCTGTGCGGCAGCTCGCGCGGCCGGCAGCTGGTCACGGCGCGGCAGATCGCGATGTATCTGTGCCGGGAGCTGACGGATCTGTCGCTGCCGAAGATCGGGGCGCAGTTCGGTGGGCGGGACCATACGACGGTCATGCACGCCGATCGAAAGATCCGGGCGCTGATGGCCGAGCGGCGGTCGATCTACAACCAGGTGACCGAGCTGACCAACCGGATCAAGAACGGTTGACGTACGGCTCACGCCGGCCGTACGCCGACGCTGAGGGCGCCTTCGGGATGGGGATCCCGGGGGCGCCTCTTCGCGTTGTGGCGGGCTGTCCTGGCCCGGTGCGTGGTGCGTGGTGCCCGGTGCCTGGGGCTGGGCGGGGGTGGGGTCGCTTGCCCGCGCTGGCGGGGGGCCGCTGCGCCCACCCGTGCCGCCCCAGCGGCACGACCGCCCGCAGCTGGGCAGGTACGACGGCCGCGGCCGCGTAGACACGGCCGGTCGCCATCCGGTGTTCGATTTCTTGCCTGGTTACGGCCACTCTCCACAGATTCGGTGACTTTCTTCCGTCCACATGCTGGGGACTGTGGAGTTGTCCCGAACTGCGTCCACAGGGAAGGCTCACCCACGACGTCCGCCCAGCTCAGAGGCCTGTGGATTGGTGGACGAACGATCTCCACAGACTGTGGACAACACGGAGATCCACAGCCTGTGCACGGAGTTGTCCACCGTCGGCCCACAGGCTGGGGGCGGTTGTCCCCAGCGATCCCCAGCTTCTCCACAGCGCTGTCCACTGTTCGGCAACCCGACGCACCCGCTCACCGCGTCGAGTGAAAGCCGTCACAGGAAGCTGCCGGATTGGGCTGTGGGAAACGTGGGTATTCCTGGGGACACAGCTGGGGAGAACTGCCCTCAGCCTGTGGGCGACGTGTGCAGAACTTTCTGTTCTCCACAGACCGCCCCGGTTGTCCACTGCCTCCACCCACAGGACCGGTGGACAAAATATCCGCGCTGAGCTGGGCAAACGTGGTTATCCACGGTATCCACAGGCCCTACTACTACTCCCGACTAGAGAGAGCTCGGCAATCGTTTGGAAGCGGGGCCTGTGCACAACTCGCGGTCTCGCGCCCCGCTGCCCCTCGGTCGGACTTGACCCCGACGGGCACCTACTGTCAGTGCCGTGCGTCAGACTGGTTCTGGGTGTCCTTCCCGTCGCAGAGGGCGGTGACACCGAGTCGAAGGACTCAGCAGCAACAGCAGCAGGAGGCGGCTTACGGTGAAGATCCGGGTGGAACGCGACGTACTCGCGGAGGCAGTGGCGTGGGCCGCACGCAGCCTCCCGGCCCGTCCGCCGGCGCCTGTCCTCGCCGGCCTGCTGCTGAAGGCCGAGGACGGCCAGCTGAGCCTGTCGAGCTTCGACTACGAGGTCTCCGCGCGGGTGAGCGTCGAGGCGGAGGTCGAGGAGGAGGGCACCGTCCTCGTCTCCGGCCGGCTCCTCGCCGACATCTCCCGCGCCCTGCCCAACCGGCCGGTGGAGATTTCCACAGACGGTGTACGGGTGACCGTGACGTGCGGCCCCGCGCGCTTCACCCTCCACACCCTGCCTGTGGAGGAGTACCCGACGCTGCCGCAGATGCCGAACGCGACCGGCACCGTCCCCGGTGAGGTCTTCGCCGCCGCCGTCTCCCAGGTGGCCATCGCGGCCGGCCGGGACGACACCCTCCCGGTGCTCACCGGTGTGCGCATCGAGATCGAGGGCGACACGGTCACCTTGGCCTCCACCGACCGCTACCGCTTCGCGGTCCGCGAGTTCCTGTGGAAGCCGGAGAACCCCGACGCCTCCGCGGTCGCCCTGGTTCCGGCGAAGACGCTGCTGGACACCGCGAAGTCGCTGGGTGCCGGGGACAGCGTCACGCTGGCGCTGTCCGGGTCCGGTGCCGGTGAGGGGCTGATCGGCTTCGAGGGGGCCGGGCGGCGTACGACCACGCGGCTGCTCGAGGGCGACCTGCCGAAGTACCGCACGCTGTTCCCGACCGAGTTCAACTCCGTGGCCGTGATCGAGACCGCGCCCTTCGTGGAGGCCGTGAAGCGTGTGGCGCTGGTGGCCGAGCGGAACACTCCGGTGCGGCTGAGCTTCGAGCAGGGTGTGCTGATCCTGGAGGCCGGGTCGAGCGACGACGCACAGGCTGTGGAAAGGGTCGACGCGCGACTGGAGGGTGACGACATCTCCATCGCCTTCAACCCGACGTTCCTGCTGGACGGTCTGAGCGCGATCGACTCTCCCGTGGCGCAGTTGTCGTTCACCACGTCCACGAAGCCGGCGCTTCTGAGCGGTAGGCCGGCGATGGACGCGGAGGCCGACGGGGCGTACAAGTACCTGATCATGCCGGTGCGGCTCAGCGGCTGAGCGTCGTCCACGGCTGTCCACAGCTGTGCACAGTGCCGGTGCGTTGCGGGAGGCGCCCGGCGCTGTGGTTGAGCGGCGGGGATGCTCACGGGCGCGGCTACGGCGGTCAGCCAAGGCGGTTCTCGCAGGTGAGCGGCTATGCCCACAGCTGTGCATGAGCGTCCGGGTTTAGGCTCGGCTCGGCACTCCGGTGCCTCTCACGCCACACAGCGACCTAAGGAACACAACTGATGGAGCTCGGTCTCGTCGGCCTCGGCAAGATGGGCGGCAACATGCGCGAGCGGATCCGCCGCGCGGGCCACACCGTCATCGGATACGACCGCAACGCGGACCTCGCGGATGTCCACAGCCTGGAAGAGCTTGTGGGCAAGCTCAGCGGCCCGCGCGTGGTCTGGGTGATGGTCCCGGCAGGCGAGCCCACCCAGTCGACCATCGACCAGCTGGCCGAGCTGTTGCAGCCCGGCGACGTGGTCGTGGACGGCGGCAACTCCCGCTGGACGGACGACGAGAGGCACGCCGAGGAGCTGGCCGCCAAGGGCATAGGCTTCGTCGACTGCGGCGTCTCCGGCGGTGTCTGGGGCCTGGAGAACGGCTACGCCCTGATGTACGGCGGCGACGCCGAGAACGTCGCCAAGGTGCAGCCGATCTTCGACGCGCTGAAGCCGGAGGGCGACTTCGGTTCGGTGCACGCCGGCAAGGTCGGCGCGGGCCACTTCGCGAAGATGGTCCACAACGGCATCGAGTACGCCATGATGCAGGCCTACGCCGAGGGCTGGGAGCTGCTGGAGAAGGTCGACTCCGTCACGGACGTCCGTGAGGTCTTCCGCTCCTGGCAGGAGGGGACGGTCATCCGTTCCTGGCTGCTGGACCTCGCGGTGAACGCCCTCGACGAGGACGAGCACCTGGACGGTCTGCGCGGTTATGCACAGGACTCCGGTGAGGGACGCTGGACTGTGGAGGCCGCGATCGACAACGCGGTCCCGCTGCCGGCGATCACCGCGTCGCTGTTCGCGCGGTTCGCCTCCCGCCAGGAGGACTCGCCGCAGATGAAGATGATCGCCGCGCTGCGCAACCAGTTCGGCGGCCACGCCGTGGAGAAGAAGTAATCCACAGGGTCGCTCCGCGATCCACAGCCCTGAGATCCACAAGCCTGAGATCCACAAGCCTGAGGGAGGTCGGCGGAACAACCATGCACGTCACGCATCTGTCGCTCGCCGACTTCCGCTCGTACGCCCGGGCCGAGGTCCCGCTCGACCCGGGCGTCACGGCCTTCGTGGGCCCGAACGGGCAGGGGAAGACCAACCTCGTGGAGGCGGTCGGGTATCTGGCGACCCTCGGCAGCCACCGGGTCGCCTCCGACGCCCCCCTGGTCCGCATGGGCGCCGAGCGGGCGGTCGTCCGCGCGCAGGTCCGGCAGGGCGACCGGCAGCAGCTGATCGAGCTGGAGCTGAACCCGGGCAGGGCCAACCGCGCGCGCATCAACCGCTCCTCGCAGGTCAGGCCGCGGGACGTGCTGGGGATCGTACGGACCGTGCTGTTCGCGCCCGAGGATCTCGCCCTCGTCAAGGGCGACCCGGGCGAGCGGCGGCGGTTCCTGGACGAGCTGATCACCGCGCGGTCCCCGCGGATGGCGGGTGTGCGCTCCGACTACGAGCGGGTGCTCAAGCAGCGCAACACCCTGCTGAAGACGGCCGCGCTGGCCCGTCGGCACGGCGGGCGGAGGGGGGCACCTCCCGGGCGAGCGGATTCGAGCCTGGGGGCGGATCTGTCCACCCTCGATGTGTGGGACCAGCATCTCGCGCGCGCGGGCGCGGAGTTGCTCGCCCAGCGGATGGATCTCATCGCCGCGCTGCGGCCGCTCGCCGACAAGGCGTACGAGCAGCTGGCTCCCGGCGGGGGTCCGGTCGCGCTGGAGTACAAGCCGTCGGCGCCGGGCGAGGCGCACACGCGCGAGGATCTCTACGCCCAGCTGATGGCGGCCCTCGCGGAGGCGCGCAAGCAGGAGATCGAGCGGGGCGTCACCCTCGTCGGGCCGCACCGGGACGATCTGCTGCTCAAACTCGGTCAGCTGCCCGCCAAGGGCTACGCCTCCCACGGCGAGTCCTGGTCCTACGCCCTCGCGTTGCGGCTGGCCTCGTACGACCTGTTGCGCGCCGAGGGCAACGAGCCGGTGCTGATCCTGGACGACGTCTTCGCCGAGCTGGACGCCCGCCGTCGGGAACGGCTGGCGGAGCTGGTGGCGCCCGGCGAGCAGGTGCTGGTCACCGCCGCCGTGGACGACGACGTACCCCCTGTGCTGGCCGGTGCGCGGTACGCGGTGGCAGGCGGGACGGTGGAGCGCGTATGAGCACCGAGGAGCCCGTCCCGAACGCGCCGAACCCCCGGAACAGGAACGAGGCGCGGAACAAGAGCGACGCTCGGGACACGAAGGAGCCCTCCGGGATCGACCTCGCGCGCGTGGCGTTGCGCGCGGCGAGGGAGCAGGCACGCGCGCGTGGGGACGCGGCCCGGCAGAAGAAGCAGGCCCGGCGCGGCGGCGGCCTGCGCTCCGGTGCGCGCGCCGACGGCCGCGATCCGATGGCGCTGGGCTCGGCGATCAACCGGCTGATCACCGAGCGCGGCTGGGAGAAGCCGGCCGCGGTGGGCGGGGTGATGGGCCGCTGGCCGCAGATCGTCGGCGAGGACCTGGCCAAGCACTGTGTGCCGCAGCGCTACGACGAGGACGAGCGGGTGCTGACCGTCCAGTGCGACTCGACGGCCTGGGCGACCCAGCTGCGGGTGCTCGCCCCCACGCTGGTGGCGCGGATCAACGAGGATCTCGGGCACGGCAGCGTACGGATGATCAAGGTGCTCAATCCGGGTGGTCAGCCGCGCCGATACGGCCCCCTGCGGGCTCCGGGGAGCACCGGACCCGGCGATACCTACGGGTGATGTACCTCACGTCGGGCGGGCTGCCCGGCGTGCCGTCGTACCCCCGTCCACAGGTGTGGATCACCGCCGTACCGCGCCGTGCGGCGCCCGTGGACCGGCCTCGGAGCGCCATCTGACCCGCCAGTAGCCACGGGTTGACGGCTCGAAGCGCTGAGTGCCGCTGTGAGCCCCTTGGAGCCCCCTTCCACATATCGGGACCCGGCGGAGACCGGTTGAGGGCGGCACATGGGGGCTCAGGTGCCCGCAAACCCCCATCGATGTCAGTGCTACCGGTAGACTGGAAGACAATCCCGCCCCAACGTGGGGACCGCCCGGGAAAAGCTGAGCAACGCTGATCAAGGCTTACCAACGCAACATGCCGCAGCCGCTCCGGCAACCTGCCGACGAGCCCGGCTCGTGCTGTGCCAGAAAGGGCGCTTCGTGGCCGATTCCGGCAACCCCAACGAGAACATCCCGTCCACCGACGCCGGCGTGACCGCCGAGGCCACAGAGTCCGCAGTGGCCTCCGCGTCCTACGACGCCAGCGCCATCACCGTGCTCGAAGGGCTGGACGCGGTCCGCAAGCGGCCCGGCATGTACATCGGCTCCACGGGCGAGCGCGGTCTGCACCACCTGGTGTACGAGGTCGTCGACAACTCGGTCGACGAGGCGCTGGCCGGCTACGCGGACACCATCGACGTGACGATCCTCGCCGACGGCGGGGTGCGCGTCGTCGACAACGGCCGTGGCATCCCGGTGGGCATCGTGCCCTCCGAGGGCAAGCCGGCCCTCGAGGTCGTGCTGACCGTGCTGCACGCGGGCGGCAAGTTCGGCGGCGGCGGGTACGCCGTCTCCGGCGGTCTGCACGGTGTCGGTGTGTCCGTCGTGAACGCGCTGTCCACGAAGGTCGCCGTCGAGGTGAGGACCGACGGCCACCGCTGGACGCAGGACTACAAGATGGGCGTCCCGACGGCGCCGCTGGTCAAGCACGAGGCGACCGAGGAGACCGGCACGTCGGTCACCTTCTGGGCCGACCCGGAGATCTTCGAGACCACCGAGTACTCCTTCGAGACGCTGTCCCGGCGTTTCCAGGAGATGGCGTTCCTCAACAAGGGCCTGACGATCCGGCTCACCGACGAGCGCGAGTCGGCGAAGGCCACGAGCGGCGCGGACGAGGCGGGCGCGGACGAGAAGGCCGAGGTCAAGACCGTCACGTACCACTACGAGGGCGGCATCGTCGACTTCGTGAAGTACCTCAACTCCCGCAAGGGAGAGGCGGTGCACCCGACGGTCGTCTCGCTGGAGGCCGAGGACAAGGACAAGAGCCTGTCCCTCGAGGTCGCCATGCAGTGGAACAGCGGCTACAGCGAGGGTGTGTACTCCTTCGCGAACATCATCCACACCCACGAGGGCGGTACCCACGAAGAGGGCTTCCGTGCCGCGCTGACGTCGCTCATCAACAAGTACGCCCGCGACAAGAAGCTGCTGCGCGAGAAGGACGACAACCTCACCGGTGACGACATCCGCGAGGGCCTGACCGCGATCATCTCGGTCAAGCTGAGCGAGCCGCAGTTCGAGGGCCAGACGAAGACCAAGCTGGGCAACACGGAGGCCAAGACCTTCGTGCAGAAGGCGGTCTACGAGCACCTCAACGACTGGCTGGACCGCAACCCGGTCGAGGCCGCGGACATCGTCCGCAAGGGCATCCAGGCGGCCACCGCGCGCGTGGCGGCCCGCAAGGCGCGCGACCTGACGCGTCGTAAGGGCCTGCTGGAGTCGGCGTCCCTGCCCGGCAAGCTCTCCGACTGCCAGTCGAACGACCCCACCAAGTGCGAGATCTTCATCGTCGAGGGTGACTCCGCCGGCGGCTCGGCCAAGTCCGGCCGCAACCCGCAGTACCAGGCGATCCTCCCGATCCGCGGCAAGATCCTGAACGTGGAGAAGGCCCGGATCGACAAGATCCTCCAGAACCAGGAGATCCAGGCGCTGATCTCGGCCTTCGGCACGGGTGTGCACGAGGACTTCGACATCGAGAAGCTCCGGTACCACAAGATCATCCTGATGGCGGACGCCGACGTCGACGGCCAGCACATCAGCACCCTGCTGCTGACCTTCCTGTTCCGCTTCATGCGGCCGCTGGTCGAGGCCGGGCACGTGTACCTGTCCCGCCCTCCGCTGTACAAGATCAAGTGGGGCCGGGACGACATCGAGTACGCGTACTCGGACCGTGAGCGCGACGCGCTGATCGAGATGGGCCGCCAGCGTGGCAAGCGCATCCGCGAGGACTCGATCCAGCGCTTCAAGGGTCTCGGTGAGATGAACGCCGAGGAGCTGCGCGTGACCACGATGGACCAGGAGCACCGGGTCCTCGGCCAGGTCACCCTCGACGACGCCGCCCAGGCCGACGACCTGTTCTCGGTCCTCATGGGCGAGGACGTCGAAGCACGCCGCGCGTTCATCCAGCGCAACGCCAAGGACGTCCGCTTCCTCGACATCTGAGTCGGTCTCAGCTGACCGCACCAGGAAGGATCTTCACCAGCAATGGCCGACGAGAACACTCCTGTCACCCCTGAAGAGGGCGGCGAACTCGTGATGCGTGTCGAGCCCGTCGGGCTCGAGACGGAGATGCAGCGCTCGTACCTGGACTACGCGATGTCCGTCATCGTGTCCCGTGCGCTGCCCGACGTCCGGGACGGCCTCAAGCCCGTCCACCGGCGCGTCCTGTACGCGATGTACGACGGCGGCTACCGCCCCGATCGCGGCTTCTACAAGTGCGCCCGTGTCGTCGGCGACGTCATGGGCAACTACCACCCGCACGGCGACTCCTCGATCTACGACGCGCTGGTCCGCCTCGCGCAGCCGTGGTCGATGCGGATGCCGCTGGTGGACTCCAACGGCAACTTCGGCTCCCCGGGCAACGACCCGGCGGCGGCGATGCGCTACACCGAGTGCAAGATGGCGCCGCTGTCGATGGAGATGGTCCGGGACATCGACGAGGAGACCGTCGACTTCACGGACAACTACGACGGCCGCTCCCAGGAGCCGACCGTCCTGCCGGCCCGCTTCCCGAACCTGCTGATCAACGGCTCCGCCGGTATCGCGGTCGGCATGGCGACCAACATCCCGCCGCACAACCTGCGCGAGGTCGCGGCCGGTGCCCAGTGGTACCTGGAGAACCCCGAGGCCTCGCACGAGGAGCTGCTGGACGCGCTCATGGAGCGCATCAAGGGCCCCGACTTCCCGACCGGCGCGCTCGTCGTGGGCCGCAAGGGCATCGAGGAGGCGTACCGCACCGGCCGCGGCTCCATCACGATGCGCGCGGTGGTCGAGGTCGAGGAGATCCAGGGCCGCCAGTGCCTGGTCGTCACCGAGCTGCCGTACCAGGTGAACCCGGACAACCTGGCGCAGAAGATCGCAGACCTGGTGAAGGACGGCAAGATCGGCGGCATCGCGGACGTCCGCGACGAGACGTCGTCCCGCACCGGCCAGCGCCTGGTGATCGTGCTCAAGCGCGACGCGGTCGCCAAGGTCGTGCTGAACAACCTGTACAAGCACACGGACCTCCAGACGAACTTCGGCGCGAACATGCTCGCGCTGGTCGACGGCGTCCCGCGCACCCTCTCCCTGGACGCGTTCATCCGCCACTGGGTGACGCACCAGATCGAGGTCATCGTCCGCCGGACCCGGTTCCGGCTGCGCAAGGCCGAGGAGCGGGCGCACATCCTGCGCGGTCTGCTGAAGGCCCTGGACGCCATCGACGAGGTCATCGCGCTGATCCGGCGCAGTGAGACCGTCGAGATCGCGCGGGGCGGCCTGATGGGCCTCCTGGAGATCGACGAGATCCAGGCGAACGCCATCCTCGAGATGCAGCTGCGCCGGCTGGCGGCCCTGGAGCGGCAGAAGATCGTCCAGGAGCACGACGAACTCCAGGCGAAGATCAACGAGTACAACGAGATCCTCGCCTCGCCGGTCCGCCAGCGCGGCATCGTCAGCGAGGAGCTGGCGGCGATCGTCGAGAAGTACGGCGACGACCGCCAGACCAAGCTGATCCCGTACGAGGGCGACATGTCCATCGAGGACCTGATCGCCGAGGAGGACATCGTCGTCACCGTCACGCGGGGCGGCTACGTCAAGCGGACGAAGACGGACGACTACCGGGCGCAGAGGCGCGGCGGCAAGGGCGTGCGCGGCACGAAGCTGAAGGAAGACGACATCGTCGACCACTTCTTCGTCTCCACCACGCACCACTGGCTGCTGTTCTTCACCAACAAGGGCCGGGTGTACCGGGCGAAGGCGTACGAGCTGCCCGAGGCCGGCCGGGAGGCGCGCGGCCAGCACGTGGCGAACCTGCTCGCCTTCCAGCCGGACGAGGCGATCGCGGAGATCCTGGCGATCCGTGACTACGAGGCGGCGCCGTACCTGGTGCTGGCCACGAAGTCGGGCTTGGTCAAGAAGACGCCACTGAAGGATTACGATTCGCCCCGCTCCGGCGGTGTCATCGCGATCAACCTGCGGGGGCGCGAGGACGGTTCGGACGACGAGCTGATCGGCGCGGAGCTGGTCTCGGCGGACGACGATCTGCTGCTGATCAGCAAGAAGGCGCAGTCGATCCGGTTCACCGCCTCGGACGAGTCCCTGCGCCCGATGGGCCGCGCCACCTCCGGCGTCAAGGGGATGAGTTTCCGGGAGGGCGACGAGCTTCTCTCGATGAATGTGGTGCGACCCGGTACGTTCGTGTTCACTGCCACCGACGGTGGGTACGCGAAGCGGACCGCCGTCGACGAGTACCGCGTCCAGGGTCGCGGCGGCCTCGGCATCAAGGCCGCCAAGATCGTGGAGGACCGTGGTTCGCTCGTCGGCGCGCTGATCGTCGAGGAGAACGACGAAATCCTCGCGATCACCCTCTCCGGCGGTGTGATTCGCACGCGAGTCAGCGAGGTCAGGGAGACGGGCCGTGACACCATGGGCGTCCAACTGATCAATCTGGGCAAGCGCGATGCCGTGGTCGGTATCGCACGTAACGCCGAAGCGGGGCGCGAGGCGGAGGAAGTCGACGGCGACGTGGCCGTGGACGAGACCGCCGAGGGTGCCGCGACCACCGGCACGGACGAGGGTGAGGCACCCTCGGCCGAGTAGCACGAGGAGTGAGTCAGCGTGAGCGGAGCCACGGGCGCCGGATCGGCCGGTACCTCCACGGGTACGGAAACGGACGGCGGCGGCCGTGGCTCCGCCGCGAACGGGGTGACTGCGGGGAGCGTGCCCGCAGGTGGTGCGCACGACCCGCAGACGACGAACCTGAAGCCGGTGAAGGTGTCCGAGACGGACTCTTCCCGCACGTCTGGATCCCAGGGGGGAACTGTGACGGACACCCGAGGCCCGGCCGCGTCCGGTGAGGCGCGGCCGGCGTCGCCGCTTCCCGGGGAGCGGCGCCCGGAGCAGCCCGACGGGCCCTACCACCCGCCGCAGGCCTACCCGGCGCAGGCGCCGGCCGACGCGGTGCGCAAGCCGCGCACGGGCGTGCGGACGGCGCCGCGGACCCGCAAGGCGCGGCTGCGGGTGGCCAAGGCCGACCCGTGGTCGGTGATGAAGGTCAGCTTCCTGCTCTCCATCGCGCTGGGCATCTGCACGATCGTCGCTTCGGCGGTGCTGTGGATGGTCATGGACGCGATGGGTGTCTTCTCGACGGTCGGCGGCACGATCTCGGAGGCGACCGGCTCCAACGAGGCGAACGGCTTCGACCTCCAGGCGTTCCTGTCCCTCCCCCACGTGCTGACGTTCGCGGCGATCATCGCGGTCATCGACGTGGTCCTGGCCACGGCGCTCGCGACGCTCGGCGCGTTCATCTACAACCTCTCCGCGGGCTTCGTGGGCGGCATCGAGCTGACGCTGGCGGAGGACGAGTGACCCCCGGACCAGCGGCGTTCTGACGGTCCCCCGACAACCGATTTTGGGACTGGCGCGGTCGTGCGCTAATCTTCAGGAGTCAGCGCGCGGGAGACACACCGCAGAGCGCGGCGGGGCTATAGCTCAGTTGGTTAGAGCGCATCCCTGATAAGGATGAGGCCACAGGTTCAAATCCTGTTAGCCCCACCAGCGAGAAGACCCCCGGTCCAGCAGGGCCGGGGGTCTTCTGCTGTCCCGGGGCGGTGGGGTGTTTTGGGGAAGAAAAACGCCCGACCGCTGGCGACGGGGGATGCACCAGCGATCGGGCTATGGCCAAGGGTAACAAGGTTGTCGGTTGTGTGGGGCCAAGTCAGCGGGGAAACGGGCAGGTTGGCCGATCATCGACCGCACGGGGGGTCGTAGGAGAGGCGTGGCAGGTACTCCTGCCAGCGTCGGGGGGTCAGGACGTCCCGGGTGACCGAGCAGATGTGCCGGATCGCCGTGTCGGCGTCCAGGCTCCACAGGCGGACCGTGTCGGTGCCGCTGGAGACGCCGAGGACATGGCTGTTGGGGCTGAAGACGAGGAAGTTGCCGGTCTTGGCGTTGGGGCTCATCGACTGGCCGATGGGAGTAGCCGAGGCGGGGTCGGTGACGTTCCACAGGCGGACCGTGTTGTCGTTGCCGCCGCTGGCCAGGGTGTGACCGCCGGCGCTGAACGTCAGGGACGTGACCGCCTCGGTGTGGCCGGTGAGCGGCTTGCCCAGGGGTTCGGCGTGCGCGGGGTCGGTGACGTTCCACAGGCGGACCGTGTCGTCGTCGCTGCCGCTGGCCAGGGTGTGGCCGTCCGGGCCGAAGGCGAGCGCGTTGACCGGGCCGGAGTGCTCGGTGAGGGGCGTTCCCAGCACGCGGGGGTGCGCGGGGTCGGTCACGTTCCACAGGCGGATCGTGCTGTCCGCGCTGCCGCCGGCCAGCGTGTGGCCGTCCGGGCTGAAGGCGAGGCTGTTGATGTAGCCCCGGTGACCGGTGAGGGGCGTGCCGAGCGGGGCCGGGCGGCTCGGGTTGCGTACGTCCCACAGCTGGACGGTGCGGTCGTCGTAGGCGGTGGCCAGGGTGCGGCCGTCCGGGCTGTAGGCCAGCGCGTCGGGGCCCATGAAGCGGGTGCGCAGGCGCAGCGGCGGGCCGGCGGCGACCGGGCGGGCGGGGTCGGTGACGTTCCACAGGTGGACAGTCCGGACGCCGGTGAGGACGGCGAGCGTGCGGCCGTCGGGGGAGAACACGAGGGAGCGCTGGTCGCCGTCGGCCCGCATGAACGGCTCGCCGAGCAGGACGGGCCGGCCGGGCCGCGTCACGTTCCACAGCCGCAGCCTGCCGTCCCGGGCGGCCGTGGCCAGCACCCGGCCGTCCGGTCGGAACGCTCCGCTCCGGCCGATCATGTCCGAGGTCGGGACCGACCACAGACGCACCTTGCCGTCCCCGCTGCCCGTGGCGAGGGTGCGGCCGTCCGGGCGGAAGCCCAGGGCGTACATCTCACCGCTGCTGCCCGCGAGCGGCTCGCCGACCTGGGACGGGGAGGCCGGATCGCTGACGTTCCACAGGCTCGCCGTGCTGTCCGCGCTCGCGGCGGCGAGCCGGCCGCCGTCCGGGCTGAACGCCACCGACCAGATCGGGCCGGTGTGGCCGGTCAGCGGTGGGCCGACCGCCCTCGCGCGGGCGGGGTCGGTCACGTTCCACAGCCGGATGGTGTCGTCCGCGCTGCCGCTGGCCAGGGTGCGCCCGTCCGGGCTGAAGGCCACCGAGTGGACCAGGTCCGTGTGCCCCCGCAGCGTCCTGACCGGCTCCGGCCGGCGCGGGGAGGACACGTCCCACAGCCGGATCGTGTCGTCGTCGCCGCCCGTCGCGAGCGTCCGCCCGTCCGGGCTGAACGCCACACAGCGCACCGCGGCGGCGTGCCCGCGCAGCGTGGCGAGCGTGCCGGGCCGGCGCGGGTCGGTGACGTCCCACAGCCGCACGGTACGGTCCTCGCCCGCCGTGGCCAGGGTGCGTCCGTCGGGGCTGAAGGCGACCAGATAGATCGTGCCCCGGTGACCGGTGAGCGGCCTGCCCAGCGGGCGGGGATGCGCGGGATCGGTGACGTCCCACAGCCGGACCGTGCCGTCGTCGCCGGCACTGGCCAGGGTGCGGCCGTCCGGGCTGAAGACGGCACTGCTCACCCAGCTGGTGTGGCCGGTGAGGGGTGTGCCCAGCGGGGCCGGGCGGTTCGGGTTCCCTACGTTCCACAGCCGGACCGTGCGGTCGTAGCCGGCCGTCGCGAGGGTGTTGCCGTCCGGGCTGAAGGAGGTGAGGTAGACGGCGCCGTCGTGGCCGGACAGCGGGGTGGCCAGCGGCGCGTTCACGATCGAGATCAGGCGGCTGTACGTGCCCTCGTCGCCGGGGCGCAGCCGGTGCGCGACCAGGTCGAGCTGGGCGGCCAGGGACGGATCGGTGTGCTGGACGCGGTCGGCCTCGGCGAGCACCTGCTCGAACACGGCGTCGTCGCGCTGCTTCCAGGCGATCACCGCCGTACCGGCCGCGAGCACGGCCAGCGCCACCAGCGCCGCCACCGCGGCCCGGCTCAGCCACACCGACCGCTTGCGCAGCCGCACCGAGGCGGCCAGGAACTCCACCGCGCTCCGGGTCAGATACGTGTCCCCGGCCGAACGGGCCCAGCTGCGGGCCTGCTCCAGCCGCGATCCCCGGTACAGCAGCGAGCTGTCCCGGCCCGAGCCCTCCCAGGCCCGGCCGTCCTCCTCCAGCCGCTGGCGCAGCAGATGGTCGCCCCGGCCCTCGTCGATCCAGTGCCGCAGCCGGGGCCAGGCGTGCAGCAGCGCCTCGTGGGTGATCTCCACGGTGTCCGCGTCCAGCGTCACCAGCCGGGCCCGCACCAGGGCCTCCAGCGACTCCTCCGTCTTGCCGGGGTCCGCGGACTCCTCCGCCAGCTGCCGCCGGGTGCCGCGCCGACGCGTGGCCTGCGTGTCCTCGCCCAGCCGGACCAGCCGCAGCAGCAGCAGCCGGGCGGCGGTCCGGGCCGCCGGGTCCAGCCCGGACCAGGCACGCTCGGCGGTCGCCGCGACCGCGCCCTGGATGCCGCCGGCCGCACGGTAGCCGGCCAGGGTCAGCCGGCCGGCCTTCCGGCGCTGCCAGGTGGCCAGCAGGGCGTGCGAGAGCAGTGGGAGCACGCCCGCGTCGTGCGCGCCGCGCGGGCCGTCGGCGCTCACCTCGCGCACGATCAGCTCGGCGAGCCCCGGCTCCAGCTCCAGTCCCACCGCCTTGGCCGGACCGGTCACCGCCTCGCGCAGCTCGGTGCTGGTCAGCGGGCCGAGCACCATGTGCCGGTGCTGGAGCGCGTCGGCCAGTTCCGGATAGCCGAGGCACTGCTCGTAGAAGTCGGCTCGGATACCGAGGACGACCCGGACGGGCGCGGGTCCGGCGGCGCCGGCGGGCGGGGTGCAGGCGGCGTGCAGGAAGTGGATGAAGACACGCCGGTCGGCCTCGTCGGCGCAGAGGGTGAACGTCTCCTCGAACTGGTCCACGATGACGACCGGCCGCTCGTCGGGGCCCGTCGCGCGGCCCGCCCAGACCGCGACCGCCTCGCGCACGGCCCGGCCGATGTGCGGCGCGTCGCAGCCCGGCAGCGCCGGGTTCTCCGAGGCCTCCCGCTCCGCCCTGCGGGCGTCGGCGGCGACGGCGGCGAGATCGGGGATACGGCGGACCAGCTCCCCCAGCGGATCGGCACCCGGGACGAGTTGGAGGACGGGGCCGGACGGGTCGGTGGGGTGATCGGTGGAGCGGTCGGTGGGCTGGTCGGTGGAGCGGTCAGTGGGCTGGTCGGTGGGCCGGTCGCCGGGGTGGTCGGTGGCGCGGTCGCCGGGAGGGGCGGAGCGGCCGACCGGGGGCGGAGGTGAGGGAAGCCGGGCGGGGGAATCCCCGGTGGGTGTCCCCTCCCGCCGGGAAGGGACCGCCCCGTCGGCTGTCGGACTCTTGCCGACCGCACCGGCGTCCGTGTTCATGAGGCCGCTACGGGCATCCGCGTTCATGGCCCTGCCACGGGCATCCGCGTTCATGGGCCCGCCACGGGCATCCGTGTTTACGGGCCCGCCACGAGCACCGGCGCCCAGAGCCCCGCCGTGACCACCGGCGCCCAGAGCCCCGCTATGACCACCAGCGCCCACAGCCCCGCTATGACCACCGGCGCCCACTGCCCCGCTATGACCACCGGCGCCCACTGCCCCGCTATGACCACCGGCGCCCACTGCCCCGCTATGACCACGGGCACCCGCAGCCCCACCGTGACCACCGGCGCCCAGAGCCCCGCTATGACCACCGGCACCCAATGCCCCGCCGTGACCACCGGCGCCCACAACCCCGCCCTGACCACCCGCGCCCAGAGCCCCGCCCCGGACCGCCGGGACCAGGCCCGCGTTCAGCAGGGACGACTTTCCCGCTCCCGAGGCGCCGACCAGCATGACCAGCCCGCCCGAGCGCTCGGCCGCGCGGAGCTGGGCGACGAGGTCCTTCGTGCTCCGTTCCCGGCCGAAGAACCACCGGGCGTCCTCCCGCCGGTACGGGGCCAGCCCCCGGTACGGACACACGCCACCGGCGACGGGCGGGGCCTGGGCCGGTGGCCGCCGGTTCTCCTCCGAGGGCGGCGCGGGCCGGTCGCCCGCCGGGCCGGCCAGCGCCAGCTCCCACAGCCGCTGCCAGTGGGCGAGGTCGTACAGGCCGGCGGAGACCGGGGCGGGGCGCAGCCGCCGCGCCTCGGGGATCAGGATCTGGAGGACCGCCGCGAGGGCGGCGAACTGGGCCGGTACGTTCTTGGCCCGGCGCCAGTCGCTGATCCGCTGCGCGGACACCCGTACCGGCCGGCCGCGCTCGTCGACCCGCTGCAACCGTACGACCGCCTCGGCGACGCTCTTGAGGGGAGGATTTCCGGCCTCCTTGTACAGCAGCGCGAGGCGCTCGGCGAAGGCTGTGCGTGCCCCTGAGTCGGAACTCAAGGTCCCACCCCTTACTTTCCCCCGCGTGTGACGTCCGGACCGGAAAACTCACCTTATACGCCTGACCTGCGGTTAAGGCCCGGACCGGAGACAGGAACCTCCTCCGCGGCGACGACAGATGGCAGGATCCGAACCCGGTAGCGGACCCGTCACTCACCGTCCGGACAGGCCACCGGCTCAGCGCTCGGAGAGACAGCTCATGGCACCGAACGTTCTCGGTCAAAGTCGGCCACCTCATGGCGCGCCCGGCGGGTGAGCCGCACGCAGCCGCACGCAGACCCACGCACACCCCCGTACGCCCGCCACGTCCGCGTCCACCCCGCGTCCACCCGCGTCCACCCCGGAAACCGTCCCGTTCTTCGACCCGCGCCGTCCCGCCGACTTGGCGTGGGTCGACAGCCCCGCACCGTTCGGCACCGGTCTCCACGAGGGGAGGGACCGGTGCCGGGCGGGCGGGAACCTGGCTATCTGACGGTACGTCAGCTACGGTTCGCTCGCCCGCCGTTCCCGAAGGGGTGAGTGCCATGGAGAAGCAGCGTCCCCGGTGCCCGCGACCGCCCGGCGAACCACGCTGGGTCGCGATGTTCCACGAGCCCGCCCGGGACTCCTGGACGGTGGGCGCGGAGTCCCCGTACCGGGCTCCCGTGCTGTACGCCGTGGGCGACATGACCCGGACCGCGCGGGCGCGCGGTGACGAGGTGACGGTCGCGCTCTGGGGGCCCGAGGACGGCGCCTGGCACCTCTTCGACACCCCGTCCGCCAAGCCCCCCGCCCCCACGCCGGAGCGGCCCGCGCCCGGCTCCCCGGAACCGGCCCGGCTCGTGGAGCGCATGACGGACCGCCGGCACCAGGTGCTGATGGCCGGGCTGAGCAAGGCGGGCCTGTACGACCTGAGCCCCGAGGACGGCGAGGCGGTCCGCGCCCTGGCCGACCGGCTCGACGAGCCGACGGTCCGCCGGGTGGCCCACTGGCTCGCGGCGGCGGGCGGGCAGCGGTAGCCGCGAGCCGATCCGGTGGTCCGGTTCAGGAGGGGCGCGGCCGGGCAGTGACGTCGTGAAGGTCACCGCCCACGACTGGAGGACAGATGAAGGTCTCCGTCGACCGCTCCCTGTGCTACGGCTCCGCCGAGTGCGCGCACCGGGCGCCGGCCGTGTTCGCGTTCGAGGACGGGTACGGCGTCGTACGGCCCGGCGGAGCGGACGCGACCGAGGACCCGCGCGCCCGGGAGGCGATCCTGGAGGCCGCCGAGAAGTGCCCCTCGCAGGCGATCGTCCTCACCGAGTAGCGGAAGGAGCCGGTGGGTAGGTCCAGCCGAACGCGGCGAGCGCGCGCGCCCGGGCCTCCGCGACCGCCGTGCGGGCCTCGCGTTCGGCGGGGTCGACATGGGCCGCCCCGCCCGTGACCTGCCCCTCCCACTTGCGGTACAGCAGACCGGGCTCCGCCGAGAACCAGCCCCGGCTCACCGCGTCCAGTGCCAGCAGCAGGCCGGTGTCCTCCGAGGCCGGCAGCGCCATCCAGCCGCCCAGCGCGGTGAGCAGCTCCCGCCGTACGCACAGGCTCGCCGGGTGGACCGGGGCCAGGAAGTCGTTCCCCTTCCAGTGGTCGAGGACGGTACCGGGCTCGATCGGGCCCTCGTCGGGATCGCCGGGGAAGCCGGCCGTGGAGCCGTCGGGCAGCAGGTCCAGGACGCGGCACGTCGTCCAGCCGACGGTGCGGTCCGCCTCCAGCACGGCCAGGTCGCGGGCGAGCGCGCCCGGCGTGAGCTGGTCGTCGGCGTCCAGCACCTTGACGTAGGCGCCCTCGGCGCGCGCCAGCGCGATCGTCCGGGCGACCCCGGGCCCGCCCGGCCGGCCCTGCCGGAAGCTCACGCGGGCGTCGTCGGGGAGGTACGGGCGGACCGCGTCCGTCGTGCCGTCCTCCTGGACGACCCACTCCCACTCCCAGCCGTCGGGCAGCCGCTGCGCGCACAGGGACGTGTACGCGTCCGGCAGGAACCGGGCGGACGGGCCGTGGACAGCGGTGACTACGGTGACGCGCCGGTTCACGGCAGCGCTCACCACCTTTCCGTGGGGTGCGGGTCGTTGCCGTACGAGGATGACGTACCGGGGGAACAGCGCGAGACCCCCGGCCGAACCCGGCCGGGGGTCTGTTTCGTGTCGACTGGTGCGTACGCAAGTCGCCGTGCGGTCGAGACGTTGCGGTACTGCGGTGGGGGAGGGATCAGCAGTCGAGGGAGTCCGAGAGGTGGGGGTCGTGGGCCCTGGTCTCCGTCTGCTCCGGTCCCTGCGGCTGTGCTTCCGTCTGTGTCTCGGTGAGGGGGCGGTGGCGGCAGCTCGGGGTCTTGCCGTGGGCCTCGGCCCGGATCCGCTGCTTCATCGTGGGGGGCAGGGCCCTGGCATGGGACCAGGCCGAGTGGCGCATCGCCGGGATCGTCGGGGTGGTGTGCTGCGCGGTGCCGGTGCTGGGGGTCTCGGTCCGGGGTGCGGCCGTGGCGGCGGTCGCGGGGGTGGCGGAGACGAGTCCGAGCGCCGTGCACAGCGCGAGGAAGGCGGTGACGATGGCGGTCCACAGCTTCATGACCTTGTTCTGGGCGGTCATGGCCCCTCACTTTCGGGTTGGGCGATTTGCGTACTTTCCTCATGATGTGTAGGGGGGCCGCGAAGTGGTGGACCGACGCCCGTGGCGCGTCGATGTTCAGATCAACACCACTCGGATGGGTGCAAGGGGGCGAGGAACATGTGCCTGCGCCCAAGGCGGGAGTTGGGCCCCGACGCAGGTCACCGATCGATATCGGTCGGTGTGTATAGTCGGGCGCCAGAGGTCCCTTACGTCAAGGAAAGACGAGGTCGCGCGGTGAAGAAGCTGCTCCTGGTCGCACTGGCCGCCATCGGCGGGCTCCTCGTGTACCGCCAGATCCAGGCGGATCGCGCCGAGCAGGACCTGTGGACGGAGGCGACTGACTCCGTGCCCACGGGTTCGTGAGTCCCGATACCCGATCTGTACCGACCCCGGCCGCCTGCGCGGTCGGGGTTTCGCGTTCCCCGGCCCTGTCGCGCGGGCGCCTCGCGCCTCGTGTTGCGGGGTCCCGGCGAGTGCGGTAGACGGGCGGGGCGGGCGCGGCCGGATGGTGCCGGGCGTTTAGGACGGGCGTGCGCATTGCCCGGATGGCGCAGCGGCGGCCCGGGCAGGATGGGCCTGCGGCCAGCGGCCTGGTGCGGCCGTCCGACGACTGGGGGTGTGGCACGTGCGGGGCCGAGGGGGCGGTACGGCGGCGGGGGCGAGGCCGGCCGGGTGGTCGGCGGCGTGGTCACGGGCGTGGTCGGCGTGGTCGCGGGCGTGGGCGCGGCGGCGGGCCGTCGTCGCCCGGGGTGCCGTGATCGGGCTGCTGCTGGGAGTCTCCGCCACGCCGGGCCTGCCGACCGCTGCCCTCGCCGCTCCGGCCGCCGCCGACGCGCGCCCGGGGTCGTACACCTTCACGCCCGGCGCCCAGGCCGTCGCGGGCACGAAGGGCACCACGGACGCGGCCCTGCTCGACGCCCGCCACACCTACCGCAGCTCCCTCCCCCGCAACGGCAGGCTCTACTACCGCCTGCGCCTCACCGCCACGGACACGGCGTACGTCCCCGTCACCGCCGTACCGCCGGCGGACACCACCGTCTCCGCCACCGACGGCATCCGCGTCTCGCTCCGGGACGCGAACGGCACCTCCTGCTCCTACGCCTCGGCCCGCATCGGCGCCGGGCTCAGCCCGCGCCCGGTCACGGCCCTGGCGCAGCGCGAGGCCGGCAAAGCGCTGTGCCAGGGCGGGGGGACGTACTACCTGTTCGTGGAACGCCTCGACGCCGAAGGCTCCGGAGCGGCGGCCTCGGCCGAACCGTGGGACCTGGAGATCGCGCCCGCCACGGAACCGGGCCTCGCGCAGGCCGGACCCACCACCGCGCCGCAGACCTGGGACTCCGCCACACCCGAACCCCTCACCGGCACCACCCGGGACCGCTCCGGCGGCACCGGTTTCGCCACCGCGCGCCCCGTCGCCCAAGGGATCTGGCGAACCCGTCTCACCCCCGGCGAGACCCGGTTCTACAAGGTGCCGCTGGACTGGGGCCGACAGCTGCACGCCTCCGCCGACCTGGGCGCCGCCCCGGGCCACGGCTACGTCGGCGGCGCCCTGAACCTCTCCCTCCACAACCCCGTCCGCGGCTACGTCGACGACACCTCCCTCGGCTACACCGGCGCCCCGAAGTCCGCCGCCCTCGCACCGCTCCCGCCCGTCGAGTACACCAACCGGTACGCCGTGCCCGCCGGGGTGACCTCCGTCCGCTTCGCCGGTGAGTACTACCTGGTCCTGCACCTCAGCGCGCAGCTGGCCGACACCTTCGGGCCGGGGCCGTTCGAGGTGACCCTGCGGGTCCGGGTGGGCGGACAGAAGCAGGCGGGGCCCGCCTACGCCGGCCGGCCCGTGCCGGACGGCGTCTTCACGGTCACCGATCAGGACCCGGAGGCCGCGCTGACCGGGGACACCGGGGACGGAACCGACGGCCGGATGATGCGGCTGGTCGCCGTCGGCGGGATCGGCACGGGCACCGTGCTGCTGCTGGTCCTCGGCGGGTGGACGGTGGCGGCCCGGCGGGCTCACACCCGGGTCAGCGCCCAGAAACCCACGGCGTAGCAGGCGAGCGCCAGCAGCAGGATCGGGATCGCGGCCCTGGCCGGGGGACCGGGCCGCCGGGCCGCGCGCCGCCCCCGACGACCGCGTGCGCGGGAAGGGGGTGAGGGGGGTGGCGTGTGGGGCGGAGCCTGGGGATCGCGGGTGGTGTAGGCGGCGGTGGCGGTGTCGACGCGGGGGTCCGGAGCCGGAGCCGGGGCCGGCACCGGGTCCGGCGCCGGGTTCGGGGGCGGGGCGGGGTGCGGACCGGGAGCCGGGAGCGGCTGGGGCGGCGGCAGTCGGAAGCTTCCGGTGTCCGAGAGGGAGCCGGTGTGGGTGGGCGTCGTACGGGCAGCCACGGCGGAGCCCGGAACGGGACCGGCTGTCGCAGCATCGGCACGCTCAACCACCGCCCTCTCAACCGGGTCAGCCGCCGAACCCGGCTCCTGCATCCCGCCCGGGACCAGCTCCAACGCCACGCCGGAGGCCTGCTGGAGCGGGCCGTCGGGACCGAACCCGGGTGGCAGCGGGCCGAGTTGGTCGAAGATCTCGATGACCTCGTCGTCCGAGCCGGGCTCCGGCAGGAGTTCCGCGGCGGCGGCGAGCGCCTTGCGCGCCCCCGTGGCGGTGCGGAACCGGTCCACGGGATCGGGCTGGAGCAGTGAGGCGACGACCTGCCAGAGCGGTTCCGGAACGCCCTTGGGCGGGCCGGGAGTTCCGTGCTCCAGGAAGTACTGCACGAGCGCCTTGGCGTCGGGCTTGGCGCCTTCCAGGAGATACAGGGCGACCAGGCCGACGGCGAACAGGTCGGCCGGGAAGTCGGGTTCGGCGCCCAGCATCTGCTCCGGGGCGAGGTAACCGGGCGTCCCCACCACGAGGTTGGTCTCCGTCAGCCGCGGCTCCCCGAGCCGCATCGCGATGCCGAAGTCGGACAGCCGCAGCCGGGGCCGACCGGTGCCCGTGGCTTCGAGGAGCACGTTCGCGGGCTTGACGTCCCGGTGGACGACGCCCTCCGCGTGGACGGCGGCGAGCCCGGACAGCAGCTGGTCCAGCAGCGTGCAGACGAACGCCGGCGGGAGAGGGCCGTAGTCGCCGACCAGGTGGACCAGGGAGCCGCCGGCGACCAGGTCCATGGTGAACAGCACCTTGTCGTCGTCGGCGGCCCAGCTGGCCGGAGCGAGGACATGCGGGTGGTCGATGCGCAGAGCCTGTTCACGGACGAAGCGGAGCAGGGAGTGCGCGTCGCGCTGCTGGAGGACCTTCGCGGCCACGTACCGGCGTCGGCGATGGTCCCAGGCACGCCATACGGCGCCCACGCCACCGCGTCCGATCGGATCGGCCAGCTCGTACCGGCCGGCGAAGACCTCACCCATGGCAGCCGCCGCTCCTCCCCTGGTCCGACGAAGCCCCGCACGCCCCCGCTGTACGCCCCCCGCCCGGCCGGCCCGGACCCCCGTCCCCGAACACCGGCCGCGAGGTCAGTTCTGGTGGGACTGGTAGTGCGCGACGGCGTCGGACGTACGGCCGGCGCCGTAGACGCGGAGGAACTCCGCGAGTTCGGGGTGGCTCGGGGCGAGGGTGTCCGCGGCGTCGATGATGTCACCCGCGGCGGCCACCGAGCGGAGCAGCGACTGGATCTCGCGCACCACCCGCTTCACCGTGGGAGCGCCCGAACTGTTCGTGGTCTGGGTGGTGTTGCTGAGCACGGAGCCCCCCTGCGACTTCTTGATCTCGTCCATCCGCTCGGTCGCCTCGGCGGCGCTGACACTGCCGTCCGCGACCTGGGACGCCAGTTCCTGCAACAGCTGCACCCGCTGGACCACCGCCGGATTGCCGATCTTCGCACGCTGGCCGCTCATCAGCTGCGAGAGCATCGGCGCGGACAGGCCCAGGACCGCCGCGAGCCGGGCCTGGTTCAGCCCGAGATCGTCGATGAGCTTACGGAAGAGCGCCCCCAACGGCTCCCCGTACCAGTTCCGCTGGAGGTCCCGCGCTCTGGCGGTGGCTTCCTGCTGTGCGGCGTCCATTGCGTCTCCCCATCGCTTCCCCTGAAAACCGCGGTTCGCTGTAGCGAACCACGTCGAGCATCTTACGGAGAGTGGTCATCCGCGGGGACCCCCAATCTTTTTGCGGGATACGGGGGGTGACCCGGTACTCTGGTCTGCGGCGCCCGCCGGAACGCGATGCCTCCGGCCGGTCGCTCCATCCCGGGGCCTTAGCTCAGTTGGTAGAGCGCCGTCTTTGCATGGCGGATGTCAGGGGTTCGACTCCCCTAGGCTCCACCCCGAGAAATGCCCCCTGATCTGCGGAAACGCAGTCTCAGGGGGCATTTCTGGCGTGTGGGGGCACCTGTTCCGGAGGAGGGGAAGGTCCTTCGGAATCCGCTGGACGCGCAGGCGCCGGGCCCAGCGTGGCCCAGCGGGACGAAGACTGCTCCCGGCTCATACGGCAAGACCCTCCGGCCCGATCGATCACGGCCGGAGGGTCTCCTGACGGGGCCCGGCGCTCAGGCCTCGTCGTCGCGGTCGCGGTTCGACGCCTCGTCCTCGGCCTGCTTCGCCTGAACCTCGGGGTCCAGACCCGAGGTGCCGCTGCCGTCCACGGAGGTGATGCGGCCCTCGTCAGGGACCTCCGTCGCCGCGGGCGGCTCGACCAGCCAGTCGGGGTTGGCCTGCTTGTCCCACCACTTCCAGGCCGCGAAGGCACCGCCCGCCAAGGCGGTCAGCACCGCCAGCGCCTTCAGCGTGCGGCCGGACCGGGACCGGCGGGCCTTCCGCCGGACCAGCTTCTGGATGTCCTGCGCCGAGACCTGGCCGCGCAGCGCGGCCAGCGCCGCGGCGCCACGCGCGGCGGCCTCGTCACGTACCGGGGCGGTCGCCGCCACGGCATGTTCCAGCTTGGGACGTGAATAGGCGGCCGCCTGCCGGGCGGCCTTACGGGTGCGGACGGCGGCCTCCTGCGCGGCCAGGTCCACCTTCGGCGGCACATGCGTGCGGGCCTGCTCCAGGCGCGGGGCGAGCCGGGCGTCGTACTGCACGCGGGCCTGTTCGGCGGCCTGCGACACCACGGGCGCCAGCCGTACGCGTGCCTCCTGCGCGTAGTACGCGGCACGCTCCTTGGCCGTGTCGGCGTAGGGCGCCACCACTTCCGCGGCGTGCAGCACGCTGTCCTTCGCCGAGCCGGTCGCGGCGCGCACGCTGTCGATGCGGGTCACGGGTTCCTCCTCCTCGGTGGCGTACGGTATTTCGACTTTCCACCCTTTTACGGATCATGCCTGTCCGCGGCCGGTGTGGCATGTGCGGGCGGGCATATGGGTGCCGATCGCTCCCTTCGGCGTGTTTCGGGGCAACGGGGGCTTGCGGTCGACACTGCCACGAATCACCGGCGCGCGCCGCCCGCCCGGCGGAAGTCACGGCCGCCCGGCGACGCGCGGACGGGAGCGTGGAAGGATCGAAGGTGTCGCGGCGGACGACGACGGAAGGCAGATCGTGGCCGAGCAGCTGTATGCCACCTTGAAGACCACCCTCGGCGACATCGAGGTGCGGCTCTTCTCCCTCCACGCTCCCGTCACGGTCAGAAACTTCGTCGAGCTGGCCCGCGGCGAACGCGAGTGGACACACCCGGGCACCGGCGAGAAGAGCAGAAACCCGCTCTACGACGGCACGGTCTTCCACTCCGTCATCAGCGGGTTCATGATCCAGGGCGGTGACCCCCTGGGCAACGGCCTCGGCGGACCCGGCTACGGGTTCCAGGACGAGTGCCATCCGGACCTGGCCTTCGACACGCCGTATCTGATGGCCATGGCCAGCGCCGGGCCGGACACCAACGGCTCGCAGTTCTTCATCACCGTCACCCCGAGCACCTGGCTGAACGGCAAGCGCACCATCTTCGGCGAGGTCACCGACCCGGCCTGCCAGAAGGTGGTCGACGCCATCGCGAACGTGCCGACCGGTCGCAACGACCGGCCGCTGGTCGACGTCGTCATCGAGACGGTGGTGGTGGAGGCGCGCGACGACTGAGGCCCCCGGGGCCGGCACGACCCGGCGACCGGAAGAACCCGGAGGGAACCAAACGCCCCGCTCGTCCGTAAGGATGGGCAGGGAGGACAGTGCCGGCAGGACGGACACGACGAGCAAGGGGATCTGATGGACCAGGCCGCAGGGAGCGCGCGGGACGCCGCCCGGAGCGTACCCGTGTGCTACCGGCACCCGGACCGCGAGACCGGCGTGCGCTGCACCCGCTGTGACCGGCCCATCTGCCCGGAGTGCATGGTCAGCGCCTCCGTCGGCTTCCAGTGCCCCGACTGCGTCCGCGAGGGCTCGGGCACGGGGCACGCGTCGGCGGCGTCCCGGCCCCGCACGGTCGCCGGGGGCACGGTCACGGCCGACCCCCGCCTGCTCACCAAGATCCTGATCGGGATCAACCTCGCGGTGTTCATCGCGGTCCAGGCCGACAGCTCCCTCCTGGACCATCTGGTGCTCTACGGCGCCTGGCCCCCGAAGCCGTTCGCGCCGACCTCGGGCGTCGCCGGCGGCGAGTGGTACCGCTTCGTGACGTCGATGTTCGCCCACCAGGAGTACTGGCACATCGGCTTCAACATGCTGAGCCTGTGGTGGATCGGCGGCCCGCTCGAAGCAGCCCTAGGCCGGGCCCGCTACCTGGCGGTCTACTTCGTCTCCGGGCTGGCCGGCGGCGCGCTGACCTATCTGCTCACCTCCCCGCAGACCGCCTCGCTCGGCGCCTCCGGCGCGATCTTCGGGCTCTTCGGCGCCACCGCCGTGCTGATGCGCCGGCTGAACTACGACATGCGGCCGGTCATCGCGCTGCTGGTGATCAACCTGATCTTCACCTTCGGGTTCAGCAACATCGCCTGGCAGGCGCACATCGGCGGGCTCGTCGCCGGTGTCGTCACCGGGTACGCGATGGTCCACGCCCCACGCGAGAAGCGGGCGCTGGTGCAGTACGGCACCTGTGCCGTCGTCCTGGCGCTGGCGGTGGCGCTGGCGCTGGTCAGGACCGCTCAGCTCACCTGAGACCGGGGGAACAGGGTGGGGAACACCCTGACACCGAACCGTTGTCCACAGCGTGTGGCGGATCTTGTGCACACGGTGCGGGCACAGCTGCGCCCCCTGTCGCTCGGATGTGTTTCCGCAGGTCGGACAGGGGGCGAACGCGTGTCTGAGGGTGTCTCGGCCAGTCACACCGGCGTCAACACCCGATGGGTTATCCACAGATCGTCTTTCTTTTTCCCCATGTGGAAAACGGCTGTGGATAACTCAGTGGATAGCCCTGGGCAGAGCTGGTCGCGGGGGCGTAGGCCGTGCTACTCCCACAGCCAGGGCCCGTGCTACTTCCACTGTGTGGAGACGCCGAAGCCGGCGGCGATGAAGCCGAAACCGACCACGATGTTCCAGTTGTCCAGGCTGTCGATGGGCAGCGAGCCGTCGGTCACGTAGAAGACGACGATCCACGCCAGGCCGATCAGGAACATGGCCAGCATGACGGGCGCGACCCAGGCACTGGTGGTGAGCTTGATGGCCTGCGCCTGCTTGGCGGGCGGCGGCGTGTAGTCGGCCTTCTTGCGGATACGTGACTTCGGCACGAGGGTCTCTCCTGTCGATGCGCTGCGTGGCCGCGCAGGTAACTGGGTCGGGCTCGGGGCAGCGTACAAGGGGCCAACATGACGACTCTGTGTGCTCCCCCGGGCGTCCGTTAGCGTAGTGCTTCCGTGGCGCCGAAGGAGATAAGGGTACGTTGAGCAATTCTGCCGACTCCCCCGGGACGGGATCAACGGGTTCGGGCCCCGTCCGCGGGCCGCGTGTGCGGCCGGTGCGGATACTCACGGCGGCCGTCTTCGCGCTCGCCGGGCTCATCTTCTTCACCAGCTTCGACACGGCCAAGGGCACCGACATCCGCCAGGACGGCTCCCTGCTGAAGCTGTCCGACCTGATCCAGCAGCGCAGCCGCAAGAACAAGGAGCTGGACGAGTCCAACGCGACCCTGCGCGACAGCGTGGAGTCGCTCGCCGAGAGCGATGACGGCAGCACCAAGGCGGAGGACGAGAAACTCGGCCGGCTGGAGAAGAGCGCGGGCACCCAGAAGCTGACCGGCAAGGCCGTCACCGTCACCCTGAACGACGCCCCGCCGGGCGCCACCGCCAAGCTGCCCGGCTATCCCGAGCCGCAGCCCGACTACCTGGTCATCCACCAGCAGGACCTCCAGGCCGTGGTGAACGCGTTGTGGCAGGGCGGCGCCCAGGGCATCAAGGTCATGGATCAGCGGCTGATCTCCACGAGCGCGGTGCGCTGCGTCGGCAACACCCTGATCCTCCAGGGCCGCGTCTACTCACCGCCCTACAAGATCACGGCGGTCGGGGACCCGGACCGGCTGAAGCAGGCGCTGGCCGCGAGCAAGGCGATCCAGACCTACATGGTCTACGTCAACGTGTACGGCCTCGGCTGGAAAGTCACCGACGACGGGACGGTGACTCTTCCCGGCTACTCCGGCACAGTGGATCTGCACTACGCGAAGCCAGTGGGATAGACGTCCGTCCGGGAGCCGCCGGTGCGCGTGATCGTCAGGACCGTCAGCGAGCTGTGCGTCACCGTCGGCACCGTGATCGTGCTCTTCGTCGTCTATGTGCTGTTCTGGACGGGTGTCCGGGCCGATCGCGTGATGGGCGACCAGATCGACCGGTTGCAGCAGCAGTGGTCGCGGGGGAGCGTCCACCCGAGGGCCGTTACGGTACCCAAGACGTATGAATCCGGCACCCCCTTCGCGATCATGTACATTCCGCGGCTCGGTTTCACGTGGAACAAGCCGGTGTTGGAGGGCACCGGCACCGGCACCCTGAAGAAGGGGCTCGGCCACTACGCGCGCACCGCGCGGCTCGGCCAGAAGGGCAACTTCGCGGTGGCCGGGCATCGGCGGACGTACGGCGACCCCTTCAAGGACTTCCCCGAGCTGCGGCCGGGGGACGCGGTGGTGCTCACGGACGGGACCACCTGGTTCACGTATCGGATCGACAAAGGCCCCTACAAAACAGTTCCGACCGACGTCGAGGTGATCGACCCTGTCCCCCGTAAGTCCGGGTATACGCGTCCGGGCCGGTATCTGACGCTGACCACGTGCGATCCGGAATGGGGGCACAGTCACCGGCTGATCGTCTGGGCGCACCTGGATTCCACACAGCCTGTGGAGGCAGGCGAACCGAGGGCTCTGCGCCGTTAGTCTGGTGACGTACGGCGTGGGTCTGGTGCCGTAGGGGATACGGAAGGGACGGCAAGCGACGGCATGTACGGCTGGATCTGGCGGCATCTGCCGGGCAACGCGTGGGTGAAGGCCCTCATCTCCTTCGTGCTGGTCCTGGCCGTGGTCTACGTCCTCTTCCAGTACGTCTTCCCGTGGGCCGAACCGCTGCTGCCCTTCAACGATGTGACGGTGGACAACCAGTGAGTGCGCGGATTCTCGTCGTCGACAACTACGACAGCTTTGTCTTCAACCTCGTCCAGTACCTGTACCAGCTGGGCGCGGAGTGTAAGGTCCTGCGCAACGACGAGGTGTCGACCTCGCATGCCCAGGACCGCTTCGACGGTGTGCTCCTCTCGCCCGGACCCGGGACGCCGGAGGAGGCGGGCGTGTGCGTGGACATGGTCCGGCACTGCGCGGCCACCGGGGTGCCGGTCTTCGGGGTGTGCCTCGGCATGCAGTCGATGCAGGTGGCGTACGGCGGTGTGGTCGACCGGGCGCCCGAGCTGCTGCACGGCAAGACCTCGCTGGTCGAGCACGAGGGCAGGGGCGTCTTCGCGGGCCTGCCCTCCCCCTTCACGGCGACCCGTTACCACTCCCTGGCCGCCGAGCCGGCCACGGTCCCGGCCGAGCTGGAAGTGACCGCCCGCACGCACGACGGCATCATCATGGGCCTGCGCCACCGGGAACTCCCGGTGGAGGGTGTGCAGTTCCATCCCGAGTCGGTGCTGACCGAGCACGGGCACCGGATGCTGGCCAACTGGCTGGCGGAGTGCGGTGACCTCGGTGCCGTGGCGAGATCGGCGGGGCTCGCCCCGGTGGTGGGCAGGGCCACGGCGTGACCGCGCTGCGCCCCGAGCGCGAGGACTTGTACGGCGGCGAGAGACCGTACGAGTCCTTCGGCGGTGCGCGGCCGTACGAGGCCGCCGGCGGTGCGGGGGCGCACGAGGCCTCCGGCGGTGCGCTGGTGTACACACGTCGTCGGCAGGATCCGCCGACGGCGCCGATGCCCCGGCTGACCGAGGCGGACCTCACGGCGCCGCTGCCTCCCGGCGGTGAGGACCTCACGGCGCCCTTGCCTCCCGTCGACGAGGAGACGATGGCGCTGCGGATCCCGCAGTCGGCGGGGTACGGCCCGGAGAGTGGCGCCGCAGGGGCCGCCACAGGGGCCTCTGGGGCCTCATCGACCGCTTCTGCCACCGGAGCCGCACCCGGCGGCCGCGCGGCCCGGAGAAGGGCCGCCAAGCGGCGGGGCGGGCGGCACGGCGGGGCCAGGGACACCCGTGAGGCGGTGGCGCCCCCGGCGGAGCGGGGCCCGCAGCGGCCGCTGACCCGGGTGGAGGCCCGGCGGCAGGCCCGGCTGCGCAAGCCGAGCCCGGCGACCGTCGCGAGCCGGGCGATCGGCGAGGTGTTCATCACCACCGGCGTCCTGATGCTGCTGTTCGTCACCTACCAGTTGTGGTGGACCAACGTCCGCGCGCACGCGCAGGCCGGCAGCGAGACGCACCAGCTCCAGGACGACTGGGCCAACGGCAAGCGCAGTCCGGGTGTCTTCGAGCCGGGGCAGGGCTTCGCCATCCTGCACATCCCGAAGCTGGACGTGGTGGCGCCCATCGCGGAGGGCGTCAGCAACAAGAGGGTGCTTGACAAGGGCATGGTCGGGCACTACGGCGAGGCTCCGCTGAAGACGGCGATGCCCGACGCCAGGACCGGCAACTTCGGTCTCGCCGCGCACCGCAACACGCACGGTGAGCCGTTCCGGTACATCAACAGGCTCAAGCCCGGCGACGCGGTCGTGGTCGAGACGCAGGACACCTACTTCGTGTACAAGGTGTCCTCGATGCTTCCGGTGACCCCGCCGTCCAACACCAGCGTGCTGGATCCGGTCCCGCCGGGCTCCGGCTTCACCGAGCCCGGCCGCTACATCACCCTCACCACCTGCACGCCGGAGTTCACCAGCAAGTACCGGTTGATCGTCTGGGGCAAGATGGTCCAGGAACGCCCGCGCAGCAAGGGCAAGCCGGACGCGCTCATCGAGTAGGGCTCATCGAGTAAGGGCAGAGGACACAGTGGCAGCGACCGCCGACGAGACCGAAGAGACCACGGACGCGTCCGAACCGGATCCGGAACCGGCTCCGCGTCGGCGCCCCGGCCGGATCGCGCTGGCGGTCAGCGTCTTCGGGGAACTCCTCATCACGGCGGGCGTGCTGCTCGGCCTGTTCGTCGTCTACTCGCTGTGGTGGACGAACGTGATAGCGGACCGTAAGGCGGACCGGCAGGCCGACAAGGTGCGCGAGCACTGGGCCGAGCAGCAGGAGTCGGGTCCCGGTGCGCTCGACACCAAGGACGGCATCGGGTTCCTGCATGTGCCGGCGATGCGCAACGGCGAGGTGCTGGTCGCGAAGGGCACGGGCACGGACGTCCTCGACGACGGTGTGGCCGGCTACTACACGGACCCGGTCAAGGCGACGCTGCCCACCACCGGCAAGGACGGCAACTTCTCCGTCGCCGCCCACCGGGACGGGCACGGCGCGAAGTTCCACAACATCGACAAGCTGAGGAAGGGCGACCCGGTCGTCTTCGAGACGCGGGACGACTGGTACGTCTACAAGGTCTACTCGGTCCTCCCCGAGACCTCGAAGTACAACGTCAAGGTCCTCTCGGCCGTCCCCAAGGAGTCCGGCAAGCGGAAGCCGGGCCACTACATCACCCTGACGACCTGCACCCCCGTCTACACCTCCCGCTACCGGTACGTGGTCTGGGGGGAACTGGTCCGCGTGGAGAAGGTGGACAGCGAGCGGACGCCGCCGAAGGAGTTGCGGTGAGGTGACAGACCCTCTTCGAGGGGGCCGTCATGGTCACTTACCGCAGTACTTTGAGGCGAGCGCCGGCACCCCAGGTCTCCAGCTCCTCGCGATCCACTGTGATGACTCAGCGACGTCCACGCGGTCCACGGCCCGTGCAGCTCCGGCGAACTTCTGCATGTCCGCACTGGGGACGGTGGAGCGGCCGGCGCGGTTCTTGCACTGCACGGCGAGGGTGCGGCCGTCGGCGGTCCGGCCGGTGATGTCGATCCCGCGGTCGCTGCGGGCCTGCCGTACGACGACTTCAGTACATCCGTCACGACGGAGCAGGTCTGCCACATGGCGTTCGAGTGCTTGCCAGGTCATGCTGCTGAGCGATGCCCTGACCGGGTCAGTCGGGGTATCGCCTTCGAGTGCGTTGAGCCGCCTGTGATGCCAGCACAGCCTTTGCTCGACGTTCTCGATGTCCTGGCGTAGTGCGATGAGCTCGCGGCGGTGTTCGCTGGAGGACGCGATCAGGGCGTTGAACATCGGCACGACGGTTTTGCCGAGGATGTGGGTGATGCGGTCGTCGAGGGAGACCGGCTCTGTGTGGACCGGGTTTTCCACAGGCTGGGTACGGGCCAGGTACTCCATGTCGAGGAGGTACACACGCACCTGACGTGCGACTTCGCTGTCCCGGAGCAGCATGGCGACGTTGAGGACGGCGCGGCGGGAGAAGAGGGCGAGGGACCGGGTGTGGGACTGGATCCCACTGAGTTCCTTGAAGGAGCTCAGTTCTGAACCTGTCAAAACTCGGTACCCGTTGGCCTCCAGCTCTGCACGGTGGTCGAGTACGAGAGATCGAATGGCTTTGATGCCTACCCGGAAGTAGGTCGCCACCATCGCCGTCGTCACATGCATCCCGTCCGGCAGCAGTGACAGCACCTTGACTCTGTCGAGCACGTCCGTGCGGTCCAGCACGGTGTCGCGCAGACTCTTCGACTCAGTCAGCACCGATTCTTTGATCACGTTCTGCCCTTTCACCTCGGTCGTGGCCAGATGGCCGGGGCAGAGAGGCGATTCCCCACCCCATCCGATCGACGAGTAAGGGCATTGCGAAGACACGATCGACAGAGGCACTGCCGTGCGATCACGTCGTCAAGGAGTCCGGCAGGGAGAAGCCGGGCCACTACGTCACCCTGACGAACTGCACCCCCTGCGCTGAGAGTGCGCGTGGGCCCCTGCCGGGATGTCCCGGCAGGGGCCCACGTGAGTGCGGGGTGTGTCAGCCGCCGACGCCGCCGAAGAAGCCGCCGTCGTTGCCGCCGTTGCCGCCGTTGTTCCCGTTGATGCCGGTGGTCGTGAGGGTGATCGGGGTGGCGGCCGGGTCGTCGACCTTCTCGTTCTGCTTCGGATCCTGGGAGATGACGAACGCGGTGTCGCTTCCGTCACTGCCCTGGGCGATCTGGATGTTCGTGAAGCCGGCGGCGTTCAGAATCTGCCGGGCCACGGCGACCGTGCGGCCACGGACGTCGGGGATCTGCGTCTTCTGCTGTTCCTGCGCCTTGCCCACGTTGATCGCGACGGGCGTGTTCTTGGAGACCTGCTGGCCCGCCGGCGGGTTGGTGTTCTGGACCTTGCCGTCCTGGGCGGGGTCGGTGACCGGGGTGTCGTTGCAGGTCGGGGCCAGGCCCTTGGACTGAAGCTCGGCCTTCGCCTCGTCGCAGGACTTGCCGGTGACGTCGGGGACGGTCACCTTCACCTCGGGCTTGGCGACCGTGAGGGTGATCGTGGTGCCCTTCTCCTTGCTGGTGCCGCCCGCCGGGTCCTGGGTGATGACGACATTGGGCGTCTGGGCCGACACCTGGGTCTTCTTCTCGACCTCGAAGCCCTTCTCCTTGAGCTGGGCCTCGGCCTGGTCGAACTGGACGCCGCGGACGTCCGGCACGGTGACCTTCGGCGCGCCCGTGGAGATCACCAGGGTGACGGTGCTGTTCTTGTCGACCTTGGTGCCCTGCTCCGGGTTCTGGGAGCACACGTTGCCCGTGGCCTGGTCGTCGCAGGCCTTCTTGGTGACCGACACCTTCAGGTCGACGTTGTCGGCCATCTTGCGAGCCGTCTTCTCCGGCTGGCCCACGAACGACGGCACGGGCACCTTGCCGTCGCCCTTGCCGTCGCCGCCGAACGCGTACATGCCGATCAGGATCGCGCCGACCAGGACCAGCAGGCCCGCGACCACCAGCAGGATCGTGGAGCTGTTGGACTTCTTCTGCTGGCGGCGGCGGTCCGGGCGCTCGTCGTAGCCGTAGCCGCCGTCGTCGGGGTTCATCGGCGGGAGCATGGTGGTCGCTCCGGCGCCCGCCTCCGAGCGCAGGGCGGTCGTCGCCTGGTCGTCGGGGTAGCCGCCGTAGCCGACCGCGCCCATCGCGGCCGTGGCCGCGACCGGCTGGCCGTCCAGGCACGCCTCGATGTCGGCGCGCATCTCGTCGGCCGACTGGTAGCGGTAGTTGGGGTCCTTGACCAGCGCCTTGAGGACGATCGCGTCCATCTCGGGCGTGATCTCGGGGTCGAAGACCGACGGGGGCTGCGGTTCCTCCCGGACGTGCTGGTAGGCCACGGCCACCGGGGAGTCGCCCACGAAGGGGGGCCGTACCGTCAGCAGTTCGTAGAGCAGGCAGCCGGTCGAGTAGAGGTCCGACCGGGCGTCGACCTGCTCGCCCTTGGCCTGCTCCGGCGAGAGGTACTGGGCGGTGCCGATGACGGCCGCCGTCTGGGTCATGGTCATGCCGGCGTCGCCCATGGCGCGGGCGATGCCGAAGTCCATCACCTTGACCTGGCCGTTGCGCGTCAGCATGACGTTGGCCGGCTTGATGTCGCGGTGGACGATGCCGCTGCGGTGCGCGTACTCCAGGCCCTGGAGGATGCCGATGGTCATCTCCATCGCGCGCTCGGGCAGCAGCTTGCGGCCGGAGTGCAGCAGCTCGCGGAGCGTGGAACCGTCGACGTACTCCATCACGATGTACGGGATGGAGACTCCGTCGATGTAGTCCTCGCCCGTGTCGTAGACCGCGACGATCGCGGGATGGTTGAGCGAGGCGGCCGACTGGGCCTCCCGGCGGAACCGGGCCTGGAAGGACGGATCGCGCGCGAGGTCAGCGCGCAGCGTCTTCACCGCCACGGTGCGGCCGAGCCGGGTGTCATGCGCGAGGTAGACCTCCGCCATGCCACCGCGGCCGAGCACCTGGCCCAGCTCGTACCGGCCGCCGAGGCGACGCGGCTCTTCCATAGCTACCTACCAGCCCTCTCCGTCGGTCTCGGCCGCGCACCCCTGTGCGCGGCCGGAGGCTGCCGTCCGGGCCTACCGTACCCGGCTCGCTCTGTGTGACCTGGCCAAGCCCGTAACCCGATACAGGACCGGTATCGCAACGTGCGGCGATGTGAAGGAGGTGTGAGCGGCGTCACTTCCGGTGGCCGACGGCGGTCACTTCTTGGAGTCGATGACCGCCTCCATGACGTTCTTCGCGATCGGCGCGGCCAGGCCGCCACCGGAGATGTCGTCGCGGTTGGCGCTCTCGTCCTCGATCACCACGGCCACGGCGACCGGCGAGCTGCCGTCGCTGAGCTTGGCGTAGGAGATGAACCAGGCGTACGGGTTCTCGCTGTTCTCGACACCGTGCTGGGCGGTACCGGTCTTGCCGCCGACCGTGACGCCGTCGATCTTCGCCTTGGTACCGGTGCCCTTCTCGACCACCGTCTGCATCATGTCCTGAAGGATCTGCGCGTTCTTCGGCGACAGCGGCCGGCTCAGCTCCTCCGGCTTGGTCGTGGCGACCGGGTCCAGGTTGGAGGACTGGAGCGAGTCGACCATGTACGGCTTCATCAGCTTGCCGTCGTTGGCGACCGCCGAGGCGACCATGGCCATCTGGAGCGGGGTGGCGGCGGTGTTGTACTGGCCGATGGAGGACAGCGCGGTCTGCGACTGGTTCATGTCGTCGGAGAACACGGAGGCGCTGGAGCGGACCGGGGTGAACTGCTCGGCGTCGAAACCGAACTTCTTCGCTTCCGCGAGCATCTTGTCGTTGCCGAGGTCGGCGCCGATCTTGCCGAAGACGGTGTTGCAGGAGTACTGGAGCGCGACCCGCATGGTCGCGTTCTCGCACGGGATGTTGCCCTCGTTCTTCAGCTGGGTCGTGGTGCCCGGCATGGTCCACGGCAGCGGTGAGTCGGTCTTCTCGTCGGCCGAGGTGTACTTGCCGTTCTCCAGTGCCGCCGCGGCCGTGACCACCTTGAAGGTGGAGCCCGGCGGGTAGGTCTCGCGCAGTGCTCGGTTCAGCATCGGGTCGTTGGGGTTGTACTTCTTCTGGAGCTTCTTCCAGGCCGCGGCGTCGTCGTTGGTGTTGCCCGCGAACGACGAGGGGTCGTACGACGGGTAGGAGGCCAGCGCCAGTATCTTGCCGGTGGAGGGGTCAAGGGCGACGACCGCGCCCTTGCCGCCGCGCTGCTTCAGACCGTCGTACGCCGCCTTCTGCGCGGCCGCGTTGAGCGTGGTGACGACGTTGCCGCCCTGCTGCTCCTTGCCGGTGATCATGTCCAGCGTCTTGCGGAAGAACAGCCGGTCGTCGTCGCCGGTGAGGATGCCGTCCTCGATGGACTCCAGCTGGGTGGCGCCGAAGGCCTGCGAGGCGTAGCCGGTGACCGGTGCCCACATGGGGCCGTTCTTGTACGTCCGCTTGTACTTCAGGTCGTTCAGACCGGTCTTGCTGGTCAGGGTGGACCCGGTGATCGGGTCGCCGCCGGACACGATGATGTCGCCGCGCGGGGTGGCGTAGCGGGCGATGGTGACGCGGCGGTTGTTCGGGTCGTCCTTGAGCTTGTCGGCCCTGACGTACTGCAGGTAGTTGTCCCGCAGCAGCAGGGTGAGGACGAGGAGGCCGCAGAAGATCGCGATCCGGCGCAGGGGCTTGTTCATGACGGGCGGACCACCTGGGTCATCTCGGCGTCGGGGTTGGCGGCGGGGGCGGGCGCCGGGCGGCGGGCGGTGTCGCTGATGCGGATCAGGACGCCGATCAGCGCCCAGTTGGCGATGACCGACGAACCGCCGTAGGCGAGGAACGGCATCGTCATACCGGTCAGCGGGATGAGGCCCATGACACCGCCGGACACGACGAAGACCTGGAGCGCGAAGGCGCCGGACAGGCCGATGGCGAGCAGCTTGCCGAACGGGTCGCGGGCGGCGAGGGCGGTGCGCACGCCGCGCTCCACGATCAGGCCGTAGATCAGCAGGATCGCCATGATGCCGGCCAGGCCCAGCTCCTCGCCGAAGGTGGCGAGGATGAAGTCGGAGTTGGCGGCGAACCGGATCAGCTCGGAGTGGCCCTGGCCCCAGCCGGTGCCGAGGGTGCCGCCGGAGCCGAACGCCCACAGGGCCTGCTGGAGCTGGTCGGAGTGGATACCGGTGGCGCCGGGGGTGCGGCTGAGGGTGTACTCGCGCATCGGGTCGAGCCAGGCCTGCACACGGACCTTGATGTGCGGTTCGAAGCTGGCCACGCCGATGGCGCCGGCGGCGGACATCAGCAGACCGAAGACGATCCAGCTGGTCCGCTCGGTGGCGACGTACAGCATGATCACGAACATGCCGAAGAACAGCAGCGACGTACCGAGGTCGGTCTCGAAGACCAGGATGAGGATCGAGATCGCCCAGACGACGAGGATCGGGCCGAGGTCGCGGCCGCGCGGCAGGTACAGGCCCATGAAGCGGCGGCTGGCGAGCGCGAGCGCGTCGCGCTTGACCATCAGGTAGCCGGCGAAGAACACCGCCAGCACGATCTTGGCGAACTCACCGGGCTGGATGGTGAAGCTGCCGATCGAGATCCAGATCTTGGCGCCGTACACGTCCGCGCCGAGGCCCGGGACCAGCGGCAGGAGCAGCAGGAACAGCGCGGCCACCATGGAGATGTAGGTGTAGCGCTGGAGCGTGCGGTGGTCCTTGAGGAAGATCAGCACCGCCACGAACAGCGCGATGCCCATCGCCGTGTAGATCAGCTGGTTGGTCGCCTTGCCGCCCGCGACATGGATCTGCTGGAGCAGCTTGGACTGGTCCAGCCGCCAGATGCACACCAGCCCGAGCCCGTTGAGCAGGGTGGCGAGCGGCAGCAGCAGCGGGTCGGCGTACGGGGCGAACTTCCGTACGACGAGATGGGCGACGGCGGCCAGCAGACCGAGCCCGAGGCCGTAGCTCAGCAGGCCCGCGGGGACCTGGCCGTCGATGGCCAGGCCGACGTTCGCGTAGGCGAACACGGGGATGGCCACGGCGAAGATCAGCAGGGCCAGCTCGGTGTTGCGGCGGCTCGGCGCGCCGATCGCGCCGATCGTGGACGTGTGGTGCGTCGGCGAGTTCGTAGTACTGCTCATCGTGTGACAGGGCCTCTCACGGCTTGCCTACTGCTTACCGCACAGCGAGACGACCTTCTGCTCATCCTCCGAGAGAGTGGGGCCGGGGCTGGGGGTCGCGGACGGGGTCGTGGACGGAGACTTCGAAGGGGACGGCGGGGACGTCTTCGAGGCCGACGGGTTCGGGGTCGTGTTCGGCGTCGGGGAGGCCTTCGTCGGGGAGGCCTTGGTGAAGGCGGTCTGCGTGGTGGTGCCTGTGGAACCGCTGGTGGCGGTGGAGTTGCCGGTGCCGCCGGAGCCGTTGGTGCCGCCGGTCTTGTCCTGGCCGGTCTTGGCGTTGTCGCGCGCGCGGTCGGCCGCCTGGCGCTCGGCCTGCTTGCGGCACGCCGAGGCCTGCACGGCCAGCTCCTGCACCTTCGTCCGGGCCGCCTGGAGGCCGCCCTCCGCGATCGTCGCCTTCACCTGCTTCTGCTGGTACGGCGGCAGGTACTTGAGTTCGATCTCGGGGTGGTCCTTCTCCACCTTCGACAGCGACACCCAGGCCAGGTCCTGGCTGATGCCGCGGTACAGCGCGACGTGCTCGTCCTTGGCGCCGACGTAGTACTGGGTCTGCGTCCAGCGGTAGCCGCCGTAGAGGCCGCCGCCGACGACGGCCAGGGCGAGGACGCCGTAGAGCGAGGTCTTCAGCCATCTGCGCCGCTTGCGCGGCTTGGTGAAGTCGCCGTCGGCGTAGTCGCCGAAGCCGTCGGCCGGGATGTAGCCGGTGGTGTCGCCGGAGCCGGGCGGGCCGAACTCGCCGCCGCCGTGGCCCTGGCCCTGACGGCCCAGGTGGGAGGCGCGGCCGGCCGGGGTCTGCATGATGCCGTTGTCGTGCAGGTGGTTCTGGTTCTCGGCGACGGCGCCGACCACGACGGGCTGGTCGGACAGCTGCCCGGCGAGGGTGTCACCGGTGTCCAGGTCGAGCACGTCGGCGACGATCACCGTGATGTTGTCGGGGCCGCCACCGCGCAGCGCGAGCTGGATCAGCTCCTGCACGGTCTCCTGCGGGCCCTGGTAGCTGGCGAGGGTCTCCTCCATCGTCTGGTGGGAGACGACGCCGGACAGGCCGTCGGAGCAGATCAGATAGCGGTCGCCGGCCCGGACCTCGCGGATCGACAGGTCGGGCTCGACGTGGTCGCCGCTGCCGAGGGCACGCATCAGCAGCGAGCGCTGCGGGTGGGTGGTGGCCTCTTCCTCGGTGATCCGGCCCTCGTCCACGAGCCGCTGCACCCAGGTGTGGTCCTGGGTGATCTGGGTGAGCACACCGTCACGGAGCAGATACGCGCGCGAGTCGCCGACGTGCACGAGACCGAGCCGCTGCCCGGTCCACAGCAGCGCCGTGAGCGTCGTACCCATGCCTTCGAGCTGGGGGTCCTCCTCGACCATGGCGCGCAGCTGGTCGTTGGCGCGCTGCACGGCCTGGCCGAGGGAGGTGAGGATGTCGGAGCCGGGCACGTCGTCGTCGAGCGTGACCAGGGTGGAGATGACCTCGGAGGAGGCGACCTCGCCCGCGGCCTGGCCGCCCATGCCGTCGGCGATGGCGAGCAGGCGCGGACCGGCGTAACCGGAGTCCTCGTTGCCCTCCCGGATCATGCCTTTGTGCGATCCGGCGGCAAAGCGCAGTGACAGACTCATGCGCACCTCGCCCGTCGGCTCCGGGTACAGCCGGTCGTGTCGAGCCACACTGCCCACCCTCCGGTTGGGAGCGCGCCGGAGACCGGGTGGCGGCCTGCCGCTGCGTGCTCGCTCCGCTCGCGCTCATTCATGACGTAGCACTACTTCCGCAGCTCGATTGCGGTCTTGCCGATGCGGATCGGCGCGCCCAGCGGGATCGGTGTGGGGGTCGTCAGCCGGGACCGGTCCAGGTAGGTGCCGTTGGTGGAGCCGAGATCCTCGATGATCCACTGGCCGTCACGGTCCGGGTAGATCCTGGCATGGCGGCTGGAGGCGTAGTCGTCGTCCAGCACGATCGTGGAGTCGTGCGCCCGGCCCAGGGTGATGGTCTGGCCCTGGAGCGCGACGGTGGTGCCGGTCAGTGTGCCCTCGGTCACGACCAGCTTGGTGGGGGCGTTGCGGCCGCGCCGGCCGCCGCCCTGCTGGCCGCGCTGCGGCGGGGGCGCGGCCTGCTGCCGGGTCTGCTGCCGGCCCGGCTGCTGCGGCGGCCGGGCCGCCTCCCTACGCGATCCGCGCTGGGTGACGCGCGTACCGAACAGGTCGCTCCGGATGACCTGCACGGCCACGATCACGAACAGCCACAGTACGGCCAGGAAACCCAGCCGCATGACCGTGAGGGTCAGCTCTGACATTGCCCCCGCTTCACCCTTCGGCTTGCCTATAGATAACGGTGGTGCTGCCCACGACGATCCGCGAGCCGTCGCGGAGCGTAGCGCGGGTGGTGTGCTGCCCGTCCACCACGATGCCGTTGGTGGAGCCGAGATCCTGGATCGTCGAGGGCGTTCCGGTCCGGATCTCGCAGTGCCGGCGGGACACGCCGGGGTCGTCGATCCGCACGTCGGCGTCGGTGCTGCGGCCCAGCACGAGCGTCGGGCGGGAGATCTGGTGGCGGGTGCCGTTGATCTCGATCCAGTAGCGGGTGCGCGCGCCGCTCATCGGGGCCGCGGCCGGCCGCTGTGTGGCGGGCTGCGGGTAGCCGTACCCGCCGGGGCGGGTGCCGGGCGGCGGTGCGGACGGCATCGGGGGCGCGCCGGCGGGCGGGGCGGCCGGCGGGTAGCCGTAACCGCCGGGGGCGCCCGCCGCGGGGCGGCCGGCCGCCGGGGCGCCGGGAGTCTGCGGGGCCCCCTGCTGGTTGCTGGAGGAGGCGAGGGTGCGCGAGCGCACCCGGTACAGGCCGGTGTCCAGGTCGTCGGCCTTCTCCAGGTTGACCTTGATCGGGCCCATGAAGGTGTAGCGCTGCTGCTTGGCGTAGTCGCGCACCATGCCGGCCAGCTCGTCGCCGAGCTGCCCGGAGTAGGGGCTGAGGCGCTCGTAGTCCGGCGCGCTCAGCTCCACGATGAAGTCGTTGGGCACGACGGTCCGGTCACGGTTCCAGATGGTCGCGTTGTTGTCGCACTCCCGCTGGAGCGCTCCGGCGATCTCCACGGGCTGGACCTCGGACTTGAAGACCTTGGCGAAGGTGCCGTTCACCAGACCTTCGAGACGCTGCTCGAACTTCTTCAGGACTCCCATGGGGCACCTCCTCCGTCCCTGCCGTCGTCTTGCCTGCTCTGTGCCGCTGCCTTGGCCGCTGTTCGGCCGCTGCTTGGGCGGCTGCCTTGCCGGGTACTGCTGGTACTGCTTACTGATCGTATCTACGCGCCCGCCAATCAGCCGGTTCCCCCAGCGGCTCCCCTTCGAACTCCTGGGTGCGTGTCCTGCTGCCATGGATCGTAGAGGCGGGTGAAGACCAGTGTCCCGCACCCGGCTGTGGACCCGGTCCGCCTCCCGGGGAGATGGCCTGGACCGGTACGAGGTTGATACGAGAAGCGCGTCTCCTTGATACGTCCGGCGTTCGGTGGGTGCGTCGTTGATGCGCGCGCCGGGTGTGCCGGGGGCGGTGGCCGGGGGGTCGGGCCCGGCGGGAAGCGATGTGAATCCACCCCCTACGACGTGCTAATGTTCTGGGTGTCGGAAGGGGCCGGGCCGAAAGGGCCGGAGCCGGAAGACACACCCAATGCGCGGGTGGCGGAATAGGCAGACGCGCTGGATTCAGGTTCCAGTGCCCGCAAGGGCGTGGGGGTTCAACTCCCCCCTCGCGCACACAGAGGCTACGGGCCCACCGTGAAAACGGTGGGCCCGTAGTCGTATTGCGGCTGAGCCGTGATGTGAGGAAGCTCTCAGGGTCGTGAGCCGGGGTGGATCGCGGTCGTGGTCCCGGTCCTGATCGCCGTCGTCCGTCGTGCGTGGTGTGTCGTGCGTCGTGTGACACGACGGCAGGAGGCGGGCCGGGCGAGGGCCGTCGGACGGTCCGGTGCCCCGGAGTTGTCCACAGGATCTGACGCGTTCCGGCCACCGGTTGTACGGTCTCCCCGAGTTGATGTTCGTACCGCCGCCTGTTCGGAGGCGGGCGGGCCGTGCGGGGGAGGCGGTCGCGGTGACCGGAACCGGTGTGGGAGCGACGGACGCGGCGGACCGGGGCGCGCGCCGCCTGCCCCGCGTGCGCGGGTTCGCCGAGTGGCCGCCGCAGGGCTCGCCGAAGGAGGAGGGCAAGGCACTCCGGTCGAGCGTGCCGCGCTCCGCCCACCGCACGCTGGACCTGGCCACCGCCCGCCCCGACGCGGTGAGCGCGGTGGCCGAGTCCAACGCCGGCCGCATCCCCGAGCTGACCCCGCTCCGTGTGGGCCGGATGGCGGCCACCCCCTTCGCCTTCCTGCGCGGCTCGGCCGGACTCATGGCGTACGACCTCGCGCGCACCCCCACGACCAGGATCGGCACCCAGATCTGCGGTGACGCCCACGCGGCGAACTTCGGGCTGTACGGCGACGCCCGCGGCGACCTCGTCATCGACCTCAACGACTTCGACGAGACCGTGCGCGGCCCCTGGGAGTGGGACCTCAAGCGGCTCGCGGCCTCGCTGGTGCTCGCCGGCCGCGAGGCGGGCGCCGACGAGGACACCTGCCGCGCCGCGGCCCGGGACGCGGCCGGCGCCTACCGCCGCACCATGCGGCTGCTCGCCAAGCTGCCCGTGCTCGACGCCTGGAACGCCATCGCGGACGAGGAGCTGGTCTCCCACACCGACGCCCACGACCTGCTCGGCACGCTCCAGCGGGTCTCCGAGAAGGCCCGGGCCAACACCAGCGGGCGGTTCGCCGCGAAGTCGACCGAGTCGCTGCCGGACGGCGGACGCCGGTTCGTGCCCGCCCCGCCGGTGCTGCGCCGCATACCGGACGCGGAGGCCGCCGCGGTCGCCGCCTCCCTGGAGTCGTACGTCGACACCCTCGGTGAGGACCGCCACCCCCTGCTCGCCCGGCACGCCGTGCACGACGTCGCCTTCCGGGTGGTCGGCACCGGCAGCGTCGGCACCCGGTCCTACGTCGTCCTGCTCCTCGACCACCGCGGTGAGCCCCTGGTCCTCCAGGTCAAGGAGGCCCGCCCCTCCGCGCTCGTCCCGCACCTGGTCACGGCCGGTTTCGAGGCGGCCGCGGTGCCGCACGAGGGGCGCCGGGTGGTCCTCGGGCAGAAGCGGATGCAGGTCGTCAGCGACACCTTGCTCGGCTGGACCACCGTCGAGGGGCGCCCGTACCAGGTGCGGCAGTTCCGCAACCGCAAGGGCAGCGTCGACCCGGCCGCCCTCGCCGCCGACCAGATCGACGACTACGGCCGCATGACCGGCGCCCTGCTGGCCCGCGCCCACTCCCACAGCGCCGACCCCCGCCTGATCGCCGGTTACTGCGGCAAGAACGAGGAGCTGGACGAGGCGATGGCCGCGTTCGCCGTCGCCTACGCGGACCGCACGGAGGCGGACCACGCCGAACTGGTCGTGGGGATCAGAGCGGGACGGATCGAGGCGGAGCCGGGGGCGTGACGGGGGTGTGACGGCGGGACCGGAACCCCTTCGGCGCGCCGCCGCCCGGTCCGACCACGACGACACGACGGCTACGCTGGGCGGGTGACGACCCCGGAGCCCGACCAGTCCCAGGCCCCCCGCCCCGAGGAACGGCTCGAACAGGCCGTACGGGCCGCCGAGCACGCGTTGATCGAGTACGAGATCGCCGTGGAGACCTTCCGCGTCGAGGTCGAGAACTTCGCCCGCCTCCACGAACAGCGACTCGGCCCGCTCTACGCCCGCATCGAGGAACTGGACGCGGAGATCGCCGAGGCGAAGGCCGCCCGCACCGGCGACCCCGAGGACGTCCGCCGCGCCGCGGAGGCCCGGGCCCAGGTGATGCCGATCCCGGGCGTGGAGGAGCTGCTGCACGGCTGGATGGACGGCGACGGCCTGTTCCCGGAGGCCGTCGCCATGCTCACCGACCAGCCGGTACGGCCCCCGCAGCGGGTGCGGCCCAGCGAGGAGGCCCGCAAGCTCTACCGCGAGCTGGCCCGCAAGGCCCACCCCGACCTGGCCCAGGAGGAAGGGGAGCAGAAGCGGCGCGAGGAGTTCCTCAGCCGGGTCAACGCCGCCTATGCCCGGGGCGACGAGACCCTGCTCAGGGAGCTGGCCGAGGAGTGGGCCGCCGGACCGGTGCCGCCCGAGCGCCGTCCGAGCCCCGCCGAGGAGCTGTACGCCCGCCTCGAATGGCTCGCCCAGCGCAAGGAGCTGCTCACTCTCGTCGCCCGCGAACTGGAGGAAGGCGCGATCGCCGGCATGCTCCGCCTCGCCCCGGACGACCCGGACGGGCTGCTCGACGAGATCGCCGACCGGCTGCGCGCCGACATCGCCCAGCGGGAGGCGGATCTGGCCGCCCTGCTGGGCCAGGCCTGACCCACCCGTCGCTTCGGGTAGCGTCGGAGCCATGAACTTCGGAGCTGGTGTGCCCACGGTCCAGGTCACGGACCTCAAGGACGGCGACTTCCTGCTGGACGTCCGCGAGGACGACGAGTGGCAGGCGGGCCACGCCGAGGGAGCCCTGCACATTCCCCTCAGCGAGTTCGTGGCCCGCTACGGCGAACTGACCGAGGCCGCCCCGCAGGACGGCCGCGTCCACGTCATCTGCCGCTCGGGCGCCCGCTCCGCCCAGGTCACCATGTACCTGGCCCAGCAGGGCATCGACGCGGTGAACGTCGACGGCGGCATGCAGCACTGGCAGACCGCCGGCCGCCCGGTCGTCACCGACGACGGCAAGCCGGGCTTCGTCCTGTAACCCCAGGCCTTCCGCGCCCGTGTCAGGCGAGGGGATGGGTGGCCAGCAGGTCGCCCAGCCTCTCCTCGTACGCCGCCGCCGGGCCGAGCGACAGTTCCAGGTGCTTGGCCCAGGCGTGATAGCGGTGCAGCGGGTAGTCGGTGTCCGCGCCGAAGCCGCCGTGCAGATGCTGTGCCGTCTGCACCACCCGTCGTACCCCCTCCGCCGCCCAGATCTTCGCCACCGCGATGTCCCCGGCGGCGGGCAGCGCCCCGGGCGCCCCCGAGGCGATCCGCCAGGCGGCCTGCCACAGGGTGGCCTCCATGGCGCGCAGGTCGATGTACCGGTCCGCGGCCTGCACGGCCACCGCCTGGAACGTCGCGATCGGATACCCGAACTGCTCCCGCTTGCCGGTGTACTCACCGGTCATCCGCAGCACCCGCTCACCCAGCCCCAGCGCCAGCGCGCACGTGCCCGTCACCAGCAGCGCGTGCAGCCACTCCCAGGCGCCGTCGGCCTCGATCACCTCGCCCGGCGCGACCCGCACGGACCGCAGCCGCAGCTCGGCCAGCCGCTCACCGCTGGTGGAGACCTGCTCGGCGAGCACCAGCCCGTCCGCCTCGCGCGGCACCAGTGCCAGCACGGTCCGCTCACCGGCCGTGCCCTCAATGTGCGCCGGTACGACGACCAGGTCAGCGTCGAACGCCCATGGCACCGCCGTCTGCACCCCGTCCAGCAGCCAGGCCCGCCCCTCCCGCCGTGCGGTGACGGCCAGCTCGGCCGGGTCGTGGCCGGTACGGCCCTGTCCCGCGACGGTCAGCACCAGCTCACCCCGGCCCGCCCGGGCGAGCAGCCGGTCCGCCTGCTCCGGGCCGCCGAAGGCCTGCACGGCCGCCGCGGCGGCGCAGTGCTCCAGCAGCGGCACCCGGGCGAGCACCCGGCCGGCCTCGCGCAGCACCAGGCACAGCGCGATCGCGTCCAGGCCCGCCCCGCCGTACGCCTCGGCCAGCAGCAGGCTCAGCAGGTCCGCGTCGGCGAGCCGGGACCACAGCGCCCGGTCGAAGCCCTCGGCCACGGCGCCCGTGGTGAGCGCCGGGCTGGGCACCGCGTCCGGCGCGACGCCGGCGAGCACTCCGCGCGCCGCCTCGGCCGCCGCCCGCTGCTCCTCGCTGAAGGTGAAGTCCACGGCCTGTCCTCCTGGCGGGTCCGGTGATCCGGTCGTCCGGTCCGGTCGTCCGGTCATCCGATCGTCCGGTCCGGTCGTCCGGTCGTCCGACGGTTTCCCGGTCCTGATGTCTGACGACCCGTCAAGATAGAACAGGTTCTAGGAGAAGGGAACGGTCGTGCGGCCCCTCAGCGGTCGAAGTCCAGCTCCACCCTTTCCGTCAGCGGATGCGACTGGCAGGCCAGCACATACCCGGCCTCCGTCTCCTCCGTCTCCAGCGCGAAGTTGCGGTCCATGCGCACCTCGCCCGCGACCAGGAAGGCCCGGCACGTCCCGCACACCCCGCCCTTGCAGGCGTAGGGCGCGTCGGACCGGTTGCGCAGCACCGCCTCCAGCAGCGACTCGCCCTCCCGCACCGGCCAGGTGCCGCCGCGACCGTCGAGCCGCGCGGTCACGGTGCTGTGTGCGGGCGCCGGAGCCGTGGCCGCCGGGGCCGAGCCCGCGTCCACGTGGAAGATCTCCTGGTGGATCCGGTCCCGGGCCACGCCCAGCCCGCGCAGCGCCTGCTCCGCGCCCCGCACCAGCCCGTACGGCCCGCACAGGAACCAGCCCGCCACCTGCTCCACCGGCAGCAGCGCGGGCAGCAGCCCGGCGAGCCGGTCCCGGTCGAGCCGGCCGGACGGCAGGCCCGCCTGCTGTTCCTCCCGGGAGAGCACGGTCACCAGCTGAAGCCGCTCCGGGTAGCGGTCCTTCAGGTCGGCGACCTCCTCCAGGAACATCGTCGAGGCGGCCGTACGGTCGCTGCGTATCAGACAGAACCGGGCCGCCGGCTCGCGCGCCAGCAGTGTGGCGACGATGGACAGCACCGGGGTGATGCCGCTGCCGCCGACGACCGCCGCGTACAGGCCCGGCGCCGGTTCCAGTGTGAAGCGGCCCGCCGGGGTCATCACCTCCAGCTCGTCGCCGACGTTGATCTCCTTCAGCGCGTACGCCGAGAAGGCCCCGCCCTCGACCAGCCGCACCCCCACGCGCAGGCTCTCCGGGCCCTCACCGGCCGGGTCGGGGGCGGGGGAGCAGATCGAGTAGGTGCGCCGGATCTCCGTGCCGTCGACCCGGCGGCGCAGCGCGAGATGCTGGCCGGGTGCGTGCCGGTACTCCTCGCGCAGCTCGGGCGGGACGGAGAGGGTGAGGGCGACGGAGTCGTCGGTGAGCCGGTCGACCGCGGCCACCGGGAGCGGGTGGAAGCGGGCCATCACAACTCCTTGAAGTGGTCGAACGGTTCACGGCAGGCCAGGCAGCGGCGCAGCGCCTTGCACGCGGTGGAGGAGAACCGGCTCAGCAGCTCGGTGTCGGCCGATCCGCAGTGCGGGCAGCGGATCGGGTCGGGCGCGGTGTCCGCGGTGGCCGTGGCCGCCGTGGTCTCCGTGGCATGCGTGCCCTGTGTGGCCGGCGTGGCAGGCGCGGCCTGCGCGCGGGTCGGGCCCAGGGTCAGCGGCACCGGGCCGCTGTCGTGGCGCACGCGCGGCGGGGCGATGCCGAACTCGCGGAGTTTCTCGCGTCCTTCGGGGGTGATGTCGTCGGTGGACCAGGCGGGGCTGAGCACCCTGCGCACGGTGACCTCGCGCATGCCGTGGGCGCGCAGCACACGCTCGATGTCGAGACTCATCGCCTCGACGGCCGGGCAGCCGGTGTAGGTGGGGGTCAGGTCGACCTCCACCGCGTCGCCGCCGTGGACGTGCACCGCGCGGAGCACGCCCAGCTCGCGCAGGGTGAGCACCGGCAGCTCGGGGTCGGGCACCGCGCCGGCCAGCTCCAGCAGCCGCTCCTCCAGAGCGGTGGCGGTCACCATGAGGCCCCCGGGTGGCTGCGGTGCAGGTGCTGCATCTCGGCGAGCATCCGGCCGAACGGCTCGGTGTGCAGGCCCTGCCGGCCGGCGCCCGCCGACCAGGCTCCGGTGCGCGGGCCCTCCGGCACCGGGAGGGTGGCTCGGCCGAGCACGTCCGTCACGGACTCCAGCCAGCGTTCCTCCAGGCGCGCCCAGTCGGCGGTCAGGCCCTCCACCGGCTGGAACATCTCGCCGGTGAACCGCCACAGCGCGTCGCAGGCCCGCCGCATCCGCTCATGGCTGGTCTCGGTGCCGTCGCCGAGCCGCAGCGTCCACTGCTCGGCGTGGTCGCGGTGGTAGGCGACCTCCTTGACCGCCTTCGCGGCCAGCGGAGCGAACGGGCCGTCGCCTGCGGCGAGTTCGCTGTAGAGCAGTTGCTGGTAGGTGGAGAAGTACAGCTGGCGGGCGATGGTGTGCGCGAAGTCGCCGTTCGGCTGCTCGACCAACTGGAGGTTGCGGAAGGCGCGTTCCTCGCGCAGATAGGCCAGTTCGTCCTCGTCGCCGGCCAGGGACAGCAGGACACGCGCCTGGCCGAGCAGGTCCAGGGCGATGTTGGCGAGGGCGACCTCCTCCTCCAGGACGGGGGCGTGCCCGGCCCACTCCCCCAGGCGGTGGGAGAGCACCAGGGCGTCGTCGCCGAGGGCGAGCGCGGCGGTCACCGGGAGGGGGCCGGTGCCGGAGTCGGCGGCGGGGCGGGCCGTGGGGCCGGTGGCGGTCACAGGTGCTTCACCCCTTCCGGGATGTCGTAGAAGGTCGGGTGCCGGTAGGGCTTGTCGGCGGCCGGCTCGAAGAACGGGTCCTTCTCGTCCGGCGAGGACGCGGTGATCGCGGCGGCCGGGACGACCCAGATGGAGACGCCCTCGCCGCGCCGGGTGTACAGGTCGCGGGCGTTGCGCAGGGCCAGCTCGGCGTCGGGCGCGTGCAGGCTGCCGGCGTGGGTGTGGGAGAGGCCGCGCCGGGAGCGCACGAAGACCTCCCACAGGGGCCAGTCGGTGGTGCTCATGCTCGCGTCGCTCCTGTCTCACCGGTGCCGCCGGTGTGCTTGGCCGCGTAGGCCGCGGCCGCTTCCCGTACCCAGGCGCCCTCGTCGTGGGCAGTTCTGCGCTGGGTGATCCGCTGTTCGTTGCAGGGGCCGTTGCCCTTGAGGACCTCCCAGAACTCCGTCCAGTCGATCGGGCCGAAGTCGTAGTGCCCCCGCTCCTCGTTCCACCGCAGCTCCGGGTCGGGGAGGGTGAGGCCCAGGGACTCGGCCTGCGGGACGCAGATGTCCACGAAGCGCTGGCGCAGCTCGTCGTTGGAGTGGCGCTTGATCTTCCACTCCATCGACTGCGCGGAGTGCTGGGACTCGTCGTCGGGCGGACCGAACATCATCAGCGACGGCCACCACCAGCGGTTCACGGCGTCCTGGGCCATGGCGTGCTGCTCGGGGGTGCCCTTGCTGAGGGCCAGCAGCAGCTCGTAGCCCTGGCGCTGGTGGAAGGACTCCTCCTTGCAGATCCGCACCATCGCGCGGGCGTACGGGCCGTAGGAGCAGCGGCACAGGGGGACCTGGTTGGTGATCGCGGCGCCGTCCACCAGCCAGCCGATCGCGCCGACGTCGGCCCAGGTCAGGGTGGGGTAGTTGAAGATCGAGGAGTACTTCTGGCGGCCGCTGTGCAGCTTGTCGAGCAGCTCGTCGCGGCTGGTGCCGAGGGTCTCGGCCGCGCTGTACAGGTACAGGCCGTGGCCGGCCTCGTCCTGGACCTTGGCCATCAGGATCGCCTTTCGGCGCAGGGAGGGCGCGCGGGTGATCCAGTTGGCCTCCGGCTGCATGCCGATGATCTCCGAGTGCGCGTGCTGGGCGATCTGCCGGACGAGGGTCGCGCGGTAGGCGTCGGGCATCCAGTCGCGTGGTTCGATCCGTTCGTCGGCGGCCACGGCCGCGTCGAAGGCGCGCTGGTAGGCCGTCGTGTCGACGGTGTCCGGTGCGCCGTCCGCCTCGGTACGGGCCGTGCGCTGCGCGGCTGCTGTGGCCATGCGATCCCCCTGACCTCGGGCTCTGCGGTGAACTCTGTCCGATCGACGGGTCCCGACCGGTGTCCCGACCGATCGTTCGGTCCGTGCGTAGTCCATGGTGTGCCGGGCCGCGATGGGTGTCAACCGCTGTGGAAAACTGCGCCCACAGCCTGTGGACAACGGTGGGCAAGGCACGGGAGGCCGCACCGCGGCCCGCGCCAGGGGCCGTACCGCGTGGCGAGGACCACCGCGGTCGGCCCGTACCCGGGGCTGCGCCCGGGGCCCGGGGCTGAGTACCGTTCCGTGCGAGCGCCGAGACGTGGCGCTCGTGAAGCATGCGGCTCCCGTGACGGGTGCCGCGATCCCGCGCCGCCCCGCTCAGCCGACCGCTGGGCCGGACGACCGGGCCGCAGACCGCACGAGCCGAACGACTGACCAGCCACATGAGCCGAAACGGGGGACGGGACGGAATGGACGCGTACGACGAGGACTCGCGGGGCCCGCAGGGCCCGGACGGGTCGGCCGGGACGCGTCTCCCGGAAGAACCCGCGCAGCCGCCGCCACCGCCGCCCGCTGCCGCACCCGCGCCCCGCACCGGCGTCGCCGCGCTCTCCCGCCGCTACCAGGTCGGTGCCGCGCTGGCGCTCGCCGTCGTCGCCGTGGCCGCCTGTGTGCATCTGCTGATGGTCTTCCTCAGCCTCGCGCCCGCGAACACGGTGACGAAGCAGCACGGCAAGGCGATAGAGGAGTGGGTGTACCCGGAGTTCGAGCAGAACTGGAAGCTGTTCGCCCCGAACCCGCTCCAGCAGAACATCGCCGTACAGGTCCGCGCCGAGGTGCGGATGCGGGACGGCGGCCTGCGCACCACCGGGTGGACCGACCTGTCCGCCCAGGACGGTGCCGCCATCGACGGCAACCTGGCGCCCAGCCACACCCAGCAGAACGAGCTGCGCCGGGCCTGGGACTTCTTCGCCGCCACGCACGCCGCCGACAACCGCCCCGTCGGCCTGCGCGGCTCCCTGTCCGAGCAGTACATCCGCCGGATCGTGGTGATGCGCCTGTACCGGGACGATCCGACGAGCCGGGAAGGCGTGATACAGCGCGTGCAGGTCCGTTCCAGCACCACCAACGTGCAGCCGCCGCCATGGAGCCGTGAGCGCGTGTCCGACAAGCCCGTCCAGCGCCTGCTGCCCTGGTGGTCCGTGACCGCCGACGAGGCCGCCGGAGGTGTGCGGTGAACAGTCTCTCCCTGACGCTGTCGCGCGGTATCGCCCGGGTCACCGAGGCGGCCCTCGGGCCGTACCAGAGCGCCGTGATCCGGATCGGTTTCGCCGGGACCTGGCTGCTGTTCCTGCTGCGCGAGTTCCCCCACCGCCAGGAGCTTTACGGCCCCTCCGGACCGTGGGGCTGGACCCTCGCCAAGCAGCTGACCGCCGACAACGACGCCTTCACGGCGCTGCTGTGGTCCGACGGACAGCTCTGGTTCGAGTGCTGCTACACGCTGGCCATCCTCGCCAGCGCGGCCCTGGTGCTCGGCTGGCGCACCCGGACCGCGTCCGTGCTGTTCATGGTGGGTGTGCTGTCGCTTCAGAACCGCAGCGTCTTCATCGGCGACGGCGGCGACAACGTCCTGCACCTGATGGCCATCTACCTGGTGTTCACGCGCTGCGGACAGGTGTGGTCGCTCGACGCGCGGCGCGCGGCCCACGGCGCGGCGGCACGCGCGCGGGGCGAGCGGGTGCCCGTGGACCGGGTGGGACCCGTGCTGTGGGCGGTGTTCGGGCTGGTGCTGGGCACGGTGACGCTGACCGGCCGGTTCTACAACGGCTGGCTGATCCCAGCGCTGCTGTGGACGGCCTGGGCGGGGCTCGGCCTGTGGTGGGTGGTCGGGCGCCGGGAGGCCTGGCAGCAGCCGCGGATTCTGCTGGACGTCGTCGCCAACATCCTGCACAACGGCGCCCTGGTCGTGATCATGGCGGAGGCCTGTCTGATCTACGCCACGGCCGGCTGGTACAAGGTCCAGGGCTCGCGCTGGCAGGACGGCACCGCCGTCTACTACCCGCTCCACCTGGACTACTTCTCGCCCTGGCCCGGCCTCGCGGACCTGATGTCGTCCAGCGGCACGATCATGATGATCGTGGCCTACGGGACCGTGATGGTGCAGGTCGCCTTCCCGTTCACGCTGTTCAACCGGCGGGTCAAGAACGTCCTGCTGGCGCTGATGATGACCGAGCACGCGGTGATCGCGGTCGTCCTCGGACTGCCGTTCTTCTCGCTGGCGATGATCACCGCCGACGCGGTCTTCCTGCCGACGTCCTTCCTGCGCCGGCTGGGTGACCTGGCGGCACGCGCGCGGGGGCGGTTCGCCCGGCGTGCCGGCCGTACGGTCCCCGCCCCGCGCTCCCCGGAGGAGAGCACGGCGGACCGCGTAGGGTTCACCGCATGAGCGACCCGCTGAGCCGCTGGCGCGAGCACGCGGACACCGCCGTGCTGCTCGACGGCTTCCACGCCCTGAAGCACGCGCTGCGCTTCGGGGCCGAGGTGCCGGTCGCGGTCACCACCGACCGGCGGGCCGCCCTGACCCTCGCCGAGGAGCTGGCCGGGGACGTACGCGACACCCTGGACGCCCTCCTCGCGGAGGTGTCCGGGCAGGCGTACGCCTCCCTCGTCCCGCGCCCCCATCCGACGGGCGTGGCCGCTCTCGCGGTTCGGCCGTCCCGTGAGGCCAACCTGCGCGCGCTCGCCCGCACGCTCCGCACCGCGCCCGTCGTGGTCCTGGACAACCCCCGCAACCTGGGCAACGCCGGTGCCGTGATCCGGCTGGCCGCCGGTTTCGGGGCGACCGGTGTGGTCACCACGGGCACGCTCGACCCCTGGCATCCCACGGTGGTGCGCGGCGGCGCGGGCCTGCACTTCGCGACCGCCGTCGAGCGCCTCGGCGTCGACGAGTTGCCCGCCGGCCCGCTCTTCGCCCTCGACCCGGAGGGCGAGGACATCCGCGGCACCAAGCTGCCCGACGACGCCGTGCTGGCCTTCGGCTCGGAACGCTCCGGTCTGTCACCGGAACTGCGCGCCCGGGCCGACCACCTGCTGCGCCTCCCGATGCGGCCCCAGGTCTCCAGCTACAACCTGGCCACCAGTGTGGCCATGACGCTGTACCACTGGAGCGCGACCGGCACCGCGCCCTAGGCCTGCCGGCGCACCTCCACCACCCGGAAGCGGTTGGCGACGAACGCGCCGTCGGTGAGGGCCGCGTTGGCCGCCGGGTTGCCGCCCGAGCCGTGGAAGTCGGAGAACGCGGCCGTCTGGTTCACGTAGACCCCGCCGGTCAGGTTGAGGGAGAGCTGGGCGGCCTCCTCCAGGCAGACCTCCTCGACGGCCCGCTCGGTCTCGGCGTCCGTGGTGTACGCGCCGACCGTCATCGCGCCCTTCTCCCGGACCGTGCGGCGCAGCAGCTCCACCGCGTCCGTCACCGAGTCGACGGCGACGGCGAAGGAGACCGGGCCGAAGCACTCGCTCATGTACGCGGCCTCGTCGTCCGGCTTGGCGCCGTCCAGCTTGACGATGACCGGGGTGCGGACCACCGCGCCCGGGAACTCCGGGTTGGTGATCTCGCGGGAGGCGAGGGCGACCTCGCCGAGGCCGGCGGCGGCCTCCAGGCGGGCCTTGACGTCCGGGTTGACGATCGCACCCAGCAGCGCGTTCGCCCGCGCGTCGTCGCCGAGCAGGCCGTCGACCGCGCGGGCGAGGTCGGCGGTGACCTCGTCGAAGGTCTTGGGGCCCTGGTCGGTGCCGATGCCGTCGCGGGGGATGAGGAGGTTCTGCGGGGTGGTGCACATCTGGCCGCTGTACAGGGACAGCGAGAACGCCAGGTTGGACAGCATGCCCTTGTAGTCGTCCGTGGAGTGCACCAGCACGGTGTTGACGCCGGCTTTCTCCGTGTAGACCTGCGCCTGGCGGGCGTTGGCCTCCAGCCAGTCACCGAAGGACGTCGACCCGGTGTAGTCGATGATCTTGATCTCGGGGCGGGTGGCGAGGGTTTTCGCGATGCCCTCGCCGGGGCGCTCGGCGGCCAGCGCCACCAGGTTCGGGTCGAAGCCCGCCCCGGCCAGCACCTCCCGGGCGACCTGGACGGTCAGCGCGAGCGGCAGCACCGCGCGCGGGTGCGGCTTGACCAGGACGGCGTTGCCGGTGGCCAGGGAGGCGAACAGGCCCGGGTAGCCGTTCCAGGTCGGGAAGGTGTTGCAGCCGATGACCAGGGCGATCCCGCGCGGGACCGCGGTGAACCGCTTGGTGAGGGCCAGCGGGTCGCGCTTGCCCTGCGGCTTGGTCCACTCCGCCGCCTGAGGGGTGCGGACCTGCTCCGCGTACGCGTACGCCACCGCTTCCAGGCCGCGGTCCTGGGCGTGCGGGCCGCCCGCCTGGAACGCCATCATGAACGCCTGCCCGCTGGTGTGCATGACGGCGTGCGCGAACTCGTGCGTCCGGTCGCTGATCCGCTTGAGGATCTCCAGGCAGACCACCGCCCGGACCTCCGGGCCCGCGTCCCGCCAGGACCGCTGCCCGGCCCGCATGGCCGGGAGCAGCACGTCGACGTCCGCGTGCGGGTACGTCACGCCCAGCTCGACGCCGTACGGCGAGACCTCGCCGCCCACCCAGTCGTCCGTGCCGGGCTGGCCGAGGTCGAGGCGGGTGCCCAGCAGTGCGTCGAAGGCGGCCTTGCCCGCCGCGGCGTCCAGGCTGCCCCCCTCGCCGTAGGCCTTGGGGTGCTCGGGGTGCGGGGACCAGTACGCGCGGGTGCGGATCGCCTCCAGGGCCTGGTCGAGCGTGGGCCGGTGCTTTTCGATCAGCTCGGGCGCGGTCAGTTCGGCGGCCATGCGGGACCAACTCCTCGTCTGGAGAACTCGTCGTCGAGTTCGGACCTGGCAGAAAGAGCAGCGGGATAGGACGGTCAGAGCTAGAGTAACCGAACGATCGGTCGGTACAAGGGGGTCCCGCCGCATCTGTGGAAAACCCCGTGCGGGAGGATCGCGCACATGACAGCACTCGACCTCAGCAGCCCCGTGGCCGTCGTCGGAACCGGCACCATGGGCCAGGGAATCGCCCAGGTCGCGCTGGTCGCCGGGCACCCCGTACGGCTGTACGACGCCGTCCCCGGGCGAGCCCGGGAGGCGGCCGAAGCGATCGGCGCCCGCCTCGACCGGCTCGTGGCCAAGGACCGGCTCACGGAAGCCGACCGCGACGCCGCCCGCGCCCGTCTGGAGCCCGCGGACAGCCTCGCGGAACTGGCCGACTGCGGGCTGGTCGTGGAGGCCGTCCTGGAGCGGCTGGACGTCAAGCAGCGGCTCTTCGGCGACCTGGAGGAGATCGTCGCCGAGGACTGCCTGCTCGCCACCAACACCTCCTCGCTGTCGGTGACGGCCATCGGCGGCGTCCTGCGCCACCCCGGCCGCTTCGTCGGCCTGCACTTCTTCAATCCCGCTCCGCTGCTGCCGCTGGTCGAGGTGGTCTCCGGGTTCGCCACCGACGTCACGTCGGCCACGCGCGCGTACGAGACCGCCCGCGCCTGGGGCAAGACGCCGGTGGCCTGCGCGGACACCCCCGGCTTCATCGTCAACCGCATCGCCCGGCCGTTCTACGCCGAGGCGTTCGCCGTCTACGAGGCCCAGGCCGCGGACCCGGCCACCATCGACGCGGTGCTGCGGGAGTGCGGCGGCTTCAAGATGGGCGCGTTCGAGCTGACCGACCTGATCGGCCAGGACGTCAACGAGTCCGTCACCCACTCGGTGTGGCAGTCCTTCTTCCAGGACACGCGCTTCACGCCCTCGCTGTCCCAGCGCCGGCTGGTCGAGTCCGGGCGGCTCGGCCGCAAGAGCGGGCGCGGCTGGTACGACTACGCCCACGGCGCCGAGCGGCCCGAGCCGCACACGGCCGACAAGGAACAGCCGCCCGCCCACGTCATCGCCGAGGGCGGTCTCGGGCCGGCCGCCGAACTGCTCACCATGATCCGCGAGGCGGGCATCCGGGTCCGCGAGGAGGACGAGGACCACGGCACCCGCCTGGTGCTGCCCAGCGGCGGCCAGCTCGTCCTCGCCGACGGACAGACCTCCGCCGAGTTCCGGGACGTCGTCTACTTCGACCTCGCCCTGGACTACCGCACGGCCACCCGTATCGCCCTGTCCGTCGCCCAGGACACCTCGCCGCGGACCCTCGCCGAGGCCACCGGACTGTTCCAGGCGCTCGGCAAGGAGGTCAGCGTCATCGGCGACGTCCCCGGCATGATCGTCGCCCGCACGGTCGCCCGGATCATCGACCTCGCCCACGACGCCGTCGCCAAGGGCGTGGCCACCGAGGAGGACGTCGACACCGCGATGCGCCTGGGCGTCAACTACCCGCTCGGCCCCTTCGAGTGGGACCGCAGGCTCGGCCGCGACTTCGCCTTCGACGTCCTGGACGAGATGCACGAGCGCGACCCCTCCGGACGCTACGCGCCCTCCCTCGCGCTGTACCGCCACGCGTACGCCACCGACAAGCGGGGGGGCACCTCATGACCACGGCCAAGCGTGACACCTACACCCCCGAGACGCTGCTCTCCGTCGCCGTCCGCGTCTTCAACGAGCGCGGCTACGACGGCACCTCCATGGAGCACCTGTCCAAGGCGGCCGGTATCTCCAAGTCGTCGATCTACCACCACGTCAGCGGCAAGGAGGAGCTGCTGCGCCGGGCCGTCAGCCGCGCCCTGGACGGCCTGTTCGCCATCCTGGAGGAGGAGCACGCGCGCGTGGGGCGGCCGGCGGAGCGGCTGGAGCACGTCGTGCGCCGCATGGTCGAGGTGCTCATAGCCGAGCTGCCCTATGTGACGCTGCTGCTGCGCGTGCGCGGCAACACCGAGACCGAGCGCTGGGCGCTGGAGCGGCGCCGCGACTTCGACCACCGGGTCGCCGAGCTGCTGAAGGCGGCGGCGGCCGACGGGGACGTACGCGGCGACGTGGAGGTCCGCCTGGTCACCCGGCTGGTCTTCGGGATGATCAACTCGATCGTGGAGTGGTACCGGCCGGACACGCGGGGCGCGAGCGGCCGGGAGGTGGCCGACGCCGTCGTCCGGCTGGTCTTCTCGGGGCTGCGCCAGGACTGACCTCAGCCGTCCGGCTCCAGGTCCTCCTCCTCGAACACCAGCAGCGTGCGGGTGCTGAGCACCTCGGGGATCGCCTGGAGCCGGGTCAGCACCAGCTCGCGCAGCGCCCGGTTGTCGGGCGTGTGCACCAGCAGCAGCACATCGAAGTCGCCGCCCACCAGGGCGATGTGGGAGGCGCCGGGCAGCTGTCTGAGCTGCTCGCGGACCGTGCGCCAGCTGTTTTGGACGATCTTCAGTGTGATGTACGCCGACGTGCCGTGACCCGCCCGCTCGTGGTCCACGCGCGCGCTGAAGCCCCGGATCACCCCGTCCTCGACGAGCCGGTTGATGCGCGCGTAGGCGTTGGCGCGCGAGACGTGGACGCGCTCGGCGACCGACCGTATCGAGGCCCGGCCGTCCGCCTGGAGGATCTTCAGGATGTCCTGGTCGATGGCGTCCAGCGGGCGCGGCGGCGGCGCGGTGCCTTCCTGCGGCCCCGCGGCCATTTGTTCAGCTCCCATGTCCCCCCGCTTCCTCGCCGTGGACGTCCTGCGGTCATTCCAGGCTGTGGAGAACCGTTTGTCCACAGCCTGAAGGCACCTGTAGCCAAAATGTGCCGGCGACCGAACAATCGGTTGGTGAGGCGAGTCACAGCCGACGCGCCTCCCGTAGCCACCCCCACAAGGAGGTGCCGTCATGACGGTTCTGGAGCAGCGGGGCGCGTACCGGCCATCGCCGCCGCCCGCCTGGCAACCCCGTATGGACCCCGCTCCGCTGCTGCCCGACGCCGAGCCCTACCGCGTCCTCGGCACCGAGGCGGCCGTCAAGGCCGACCCCGGCCTGCTGCGCCGGCTGTACGCCCAGCTGGTGCGCGGGCGCCGGTACAACACGCAGGCCACCGCCCTCACCAAGCAGGGCCGGCTCGCCGTCTACCCGTCCAGCACCGGCCAGGAGGCCTGCGAGATCGCCGCCGCCCTGGCGCTGGAGGAGCGCGACTGGCTCTTCCCCAGCTACCGCGACACGCTCGCCGTCGTCGCCCGGGGCGTGGACCCCGTTGAGGCGCTCACCCTGCTGCGCGGCGACTGGCACAGCGGCTACGACCCCTACGCCCACCGGGTGGCCCCCCTCAGCACCCCGCTCGCAACCCAGCTGCCGCACGCCGTCGGCCTCGCCCACGCCGCCCGCCTCAAGGGCGACGACGTGGTCGCGCTCGCCATGGTCGGCGACGGCGGCACCAGCGAGGGCGACTTCCACGAGGCGCTGAACTTCGCCGCCGTCTGGCAGGCACCCGTCGTCTTCCTGGTGCAGAACAACGGCTTCGCCATCTCCGTCCCGCTCGCCAAGCAGACCGCCGCGCCCTCCCTGGCCCACAAGGCCGTCGGGTACGGCATGCCGGGCCGGCTGGTCGACGGCAACGACGCCGCCGCCGTGCACGAGGTGCTCAGCGACGCCGTACGGCACGCGCGCGCGGGCGGCGGCCCGACCCTGGTGGAGGCGGTGACGTACCGCGTCGACGCCCACACCAACGCCGACGACGCCACCCGCTACCGGGGCGACGCCGAGGTCGCGGCCTGGCGCGCCCACGATCCGATCGAGCTGCTGGAACGCGAACTGACCACGCGCGGACTGCTGGACGACGCCGGTGTCGAGGCGGCCCGGCAGGACGCCGAGACGATGGCCGCAGCCCTGCGGGAACGCATGAACCGGGACCCCGAACTCGACCCCATGGACCTCTTCGACCACGTCTACGCCGAGACCACCGCGCAACTGCGCGAGCAGCGGGCCCTGTTGCGGGCCGAGCTGGAGGCCGAGCAGGAGCAGCACGGCGAGCCCGGCGCGCCGGAAGGCGGCGCCCGATGACGACCGTCGCCGTCAAGCCCGCCACCATGGCGCAGGCCCTCACGCGCGCGATGCGCGACGCGATGGCCGCCGACCCGACCGTGCACGTCATGGGCGAGGACGTCGGCACCCTCGGCGGGGTCTTCCGCGTCACCGACGGGCTCGCCAAGGAGTTCGGCGAGGACCGCTGCACCGACACCCCGCTCGCCGAGGCCGGCATCCTCGGCACCGCCGTCGGCATGGCCATGTACGGCCTCAGGCCGGTGGTGGAGATGCAGTTCGACGCCTTCGCCTACCCGGCGTTCGAGCAGCTGATCAGCCATGTCTCCCGGATGCGCAACCGCACGCGCGGCAGGATGCCCCTGCCGATCACCGTCCGCATCCCCTACGGCGGCGGCATCGGCGGCGTCGAGCACCACAGCGACTCGTCCGAGGCCTACTACATGGCGACGCCCGGCCTCCATGTCGTCACCCCGGCCACCGTCGCCGACGCCTACGGACTGCTGCGCCAGGCCATCGCCTCCGACGACCCGGTCGTCTTCCTGGAGCCGAAGCGGCTGTACTGGTCGAAGGACAGCTGGAACCCCGAGCAGCCGACGGACGTCGAGCCCATCGGCCGGGCCGTGGTCCGCCGGACCGGCCGCAGCGCCACGCTCATCACCTACGGTCCCTCGCTGCCGGTCTGCCTGGAGGCCGCCGAGGCCGCCCGGGCCGAGGGCTGGGACCTGGAGGTCATCGACCTGCGCTCCCTGGTGCCGTTCGACGACGAGACGGTCTGCGCGGCCGTCCGGCGCACCGGCCGCGCCGTCGTCGTCCACGAGTCCACCGGGTTCGGCGGGCCGGGCGGCGAGATCGCGGCCCGCGTCACCGAGCGCTGTTTCCACCACCTGGAGGCCCCGGTGCTGCGCGTGGCCGGGTTCGACATCCCGTATCCGCCGCCCATGCTGGAGCGGCACCACCTGCCCGGCGTCGACCGCATCCTGGACGCCGTGGCCCGGCTGCAATGGGAGGCCGAGGGCTGATGGCTCAGGTGCTGGAGTTCAAGCTGCCCGACCTCGGGGAAGGGCTCACCGAGGCGGAGATCGTCCGCTGGCTGGTCCAGGTCGGTGACGTGGTCGCCGTCGACCAGCCCGTGGTCGAGGTCGAGACGGCCAAGGCGATGGTCGAGGTGCCCTGCCCGTACGGCGGAGTGGTCACCGCCCGCTACGGCGAGGAGGGCACCGAACTCCCCGTCGGCGCCCCGCTCCTGACGGTGGCCGTGGGCGAACGCGCACCGGAGCCGGAGGGCTCCGGCAACGTCCTGGTGGGCTACGGCACCCAGGCCCCGGCGGCGCGCCGGCGCCGGGTACGGGCGGGCACGGGTGCGGCCGACGGACGGGTCGTCCGGCGCGAGATCGACGGCAGCGGAGCGGGCGCGCCGCGCCAGGCCGTCGGCACCGGACAGGCGGCGCCGACCGGAGCCTCCGGCAACGGGCAGGCCGCCCAGCGCGGGACGGCTCGGGTCGACGCCGACACCCACACGCGCGTGGCCGCACCGGCGGTGGCACAGCCACCCGCCTCCACATCCACGCCCGGCGCCGCACCCACCACGCCCACCGCCGCCCCCGCCGAGGGCCCGGTCCCCGTGATCTCCCCCCTCGTGCGCAAGCTCGCCCGGGACAACGGCGTCGATCTGCGGCAGCTGGCCGGGTCGGGGCCGGACGGGCTCATCCTGCGCGCGGACGTCGAGAACGCGCTGCGAGCCGAGGCCGCACCGGTCCGCACGGCCGAGGAGCCGGTCGTACGGACCGCCGCGCCGCCCGTCCCCCAGGGCGGCGGGACCCGCGTCCCGCTCAAGGGCGTACGCGGTGCCGTCGCCGACAAGCTCTCCCGCAGCCGCCGGGAGATCCCGGACGCGACCTGCTGGGTCGACGCCGACGCGACCGAGCTCATGCGCGCCCGCGCCGCGATGAACGCGGCCGGAGGCCCGAAGATCTCCCTCCTCGCGCTGCTCGCCCGCATCTGCACGGCCGGCCTCGCCCGCTTCCCCGAGCTGAACTCCTTCGTCGACACCGAGGCCCGCGAGGTCGTCCGGCTCGACCAGGTCCACCTCGGGTTCGCAGCACAGACGGAACGCGGCCTGGTCGTGCCGGTCGTCCGGGACGCCCACGCGCGCGACGCCGAGTCGCTGACCGCCGAGTTCGCCCGGCTCACCGAGGCGGCCCGCACCGGGACGCTGACCCCGGCAGAACTCACCGGCGGGACCTTCACGCTGAACAACTACGGCGTCTTCGGCGTCGACGGCTCCACGCCGATCATCAACCACCCCGAGGCGGCCATGCTCGGCGTCGGCCGCATCGTCCCCAAGCCGTGGGTGCACGAGGGCGAGCTGGCCGTCCGCCAGGTCGTCCAGCTCTCGCTCACCTTCGACCACCGGGTGTGCGACGGCGGTACGGCGGGCGGCTTCCTGCGGTATGTGGCGGACTGCGTGGAACAGCCGGCGGTGCTGCTGCGCACCCTGTGAGACACAGCTTCCCGCTCCTGTGAGACACAGCTTCCTCTGAGACAGAGGTTCGGAAGGAGGAACCGGCAGGACATACTCGGAGGGTGACCGACACCACCCCCGCCGCTCCGGGGACCCCCGCGCCGTACGACGCCGTCGTGCTGGCGGGCGGTGCCGCCCGGCGGCTCGGCGGGGCCGACAAGCCGGGGCTCCGGGTCGGGGGCCGCGCGCTGCTCGACCGGGTGCTCGCGGCCTGCGCGGACGCCGGGACGACCGTCGTCGTGGCCGCGCCCCGGCCCACCGCCCGCCCGGTGCGCTGGGCGCGCGAGGAGCCACCCGGTGGCGGGCCGGTCGCCGCGCTGGAGGCGGGCCTGCGGCTCACCACCGCCCGGCACACCGTCGTCCTCTCCGCCGACCTGCCCTTTCTCGAACAGCCCACCCTTCGCCGCCTGTTGACCGCTCTTCAGGAGACCGGGGCCGACGGTGCGCTGCTCACCGACGCCGACGGCCGCGACCAGCCGCTCGTCGCCGCCTACCGCACCGCCGCCCTGCGCCGTGAGCTGACCGCCCTTGCCGCCGCGCACGACGGCCTCACCGGGCTGCCCCTGCGCCGGCTGTCCAGTGCCCTCCGCCTCACCCGCGTCCCGGACCCGCTCGCGTCCTTCGACTGCGACACCTGGGACGACATCGCGACGGCCAGGGCACGTATCAGGGAGCATGGGTCCGTGTTGGATGAATGGATCTCCGCAGTCAAGGACGAGTTGGGCATCGAACTGGACGTCGACACCGGCGTCCTCCTCGATCTGGCCCGGGACGCCGCGCACGGCGTGGCCCGGCCCGCCGCTCCGCTGACCACCTTCCTCGTCGGCTACGCCGCCGCCCAGGGCAAGGGCGGCCCCGAGGCCGTTGCCGAGGCCGCGCGCAGGGCCGCCGCCCTCGCGCTGCGCTGGGAGGAAGAGAACGGCGGGGGCACCACGGACGCGAGGAGCGGGGCCCCGAGCGCCCCGGACGCCGGATGACCGCCCCCGGCACCCGGGCCGAGGCGTCCGCCGAAGACAGCGACGACCTCGATGTCGAGGAGGCTCTGGCGCTCGTGAGGGATGCTCACAGGGAGCCCCGGGACGACGGCACGGACGACAGCGCGGGCCAGGCGTCCGCCCCGTCCGCCCAGTCCCCCGGTGAGCGGCCCGTAGACCGGCACCGGGCCACCCCCTGGCCCCAGGCCCGGGAGACCGCCGCCCGTGCCGCGCGTTCCCGCGCCCGCCGCGCCCCCGTCTCGGTGCCGGTGGGCGACGCCCTCGGACTGGCCCTGGCCGCGCCCCTCGACGCCCTCACCGACCTGCCCTCCTTCGACACCTCCGCGATGGACGGCTGGGCGGTCGCCGGGCCCGGCCCCTGGCAGGTGCGCGAGGAGGGCGTGCTCGCCGGGCACGCGCAGCCCGAACCGCTCACCGACGGCGAGGCGGTCCGTATCGCCACCGGCGCCCGCATCCCCGCCGACACCACCGCCGTCCTGCGCACCGAGCACGGCCGGATCGACGCCCAGGGCCGTCTGCACGCCACGCGCGAGATGCTCCACGGCCAGGACATCCGCCCGCGCGGCCAGGAGTGCCGAAGCGGCGACCAGTTGCTGCCCGTCGGCACCCTCGTCACCCCCGCCGTCCTGGGCCTCGCCGCGGCGGCCGGCTATGACACGGTCACCGTCGTACCCCGTCCCCGCGCCGAAGTCCTCGTCCTGGGCGACGAGTTGCTGACCGAGGGCCTGCCGCACGACGGGCTCATCCGGGATGCCCTCGGCCCCATGCTGCCGCCCTGGCTGCGGGCACTCGGCGCCGACGTCATCGCCGTACGCCGGATCGGCGACGACGCCAAGGCCCTGCAAAAGGCGATCACCCGCTCCGCCGCCGACCTGATCGTCACCACGGGCGGCACCGCGGCCGGACCCGTCGACCACGTCCACCCGGTCCTGGAGCGCGTCGGCGCCGAACTCCTCGTCGACGGCGTCAAGGTGCGCCCCGGCCACCCCATGCTGCTGGCCCGCACCAAGGACCACCAGCACCTCGTCGGCCTGCCCGGCAACCCCCTCGCGGCCGTCTCCGGCCTGCTCACCCTCGCCGAACCGCTGCTGAGGACCCTCGCCGCCCACCCCGCCCCCGAGCCGTACACGCTGCCGCTCCGGGAGGCGGTGCACGGGCACCCGCACGACACCCGGCTCATCCCCGTGGTGCTGCGCGGTGACCACGCCATGCCGCTGCACTACAACGGCCCGGCCATGCTCCGGGGCATCGCCGCCGCCGACGCGCTGGCCGTCGTACCACCGGGCGGGGCCCGCCAGGGTGAGGAGGCCGAGCTGCTGGATCTGCCATGGGCGACCGCCGGAATCGGGGTGTGTTTCACGTGAAACTTCCGGGCCATGACGCCATCGCCCGCCAGGCGGGCGAACATCTGGTGACCCATCGGGTGAAACTCCCGAGGAAAGTGGTGGAGCGTCCGATCCGCCAGGTCGTCAAGCGGCTGATCATGGCCCTGGTGGTGCTGGTCGCCACCGCGCTGGTCGTCTACGCCGACCGTGAGGGCTACCGCGACAGCTCCGACGGCCCCGTCGATCTGCTCGACGCGTTCTACTACGCGACCGTCACCCTCTCCACCACCGGATACGGCGACATCACCCCGGTCAGCGACAGCGCCCGGCTCACCAACATCCTCGTCATCACGCCCCTGCGCGTGCTGTTCCTGATCATCCTGGTCGGCACCACGCTGGAGGTCCTCACCGAACGCACCCGTGAGGATTGGCGCCTGAACCGCTGGAGGTCCACCTTGCGCGACCACACCGTCGTCGTCGGCTTCGGCACGAAGGGACGGTCGGCCATCCAGACCGTCTGCGCGACCGGGCTGAAGAAGGAGCAGGTGGTCGTGGTCGATCCCAGCTCCAAGGTGATCGACACGGCCACCGCCGAGGGCTACGCCGGCGTCATAGGCGACGCCACCCGCAGTGACGTGCTCAAACGGGCCGAGGTGCACAAGGCCCGGCAGATCATCGTCGCCCCGCAGCGCGACGACACCTCCGTTCTCGTCACGCTGACCGCCCGCCAGCTCAACCGCACCGCCAAGATCGTGGCCGCGGTGCGCGAGGAGGAGAACGCCCCGCTGCTCAAGCAGTCCGGCGCCGACGCCGTCATCACCAGCTCCGGCGCGGCCGGCCGTCTGCTCGGCCTGTCCGTGCTCAGCCCCGCGGCCGGCATGGTCATGGAGGACCTGATCCAGCAGGGCAGCGGGCTGGACCTCGTCGAACGGCCGGTGGTCCGCGGAGAGGTGGGCAAGAAGCCGCGCGAGACGGACGACCTGGTGGTCAGCGTCGTCCGTGGACACCGGGTGCTCGGCTACGACGATCCGTCCGTCGGCACCCTCCAGCTGACGGACCGGCTCATCACCATCGTCCGCGCCACCCCCGAGACCCGGGTCACCCCGGACACCCGCCCCCTGCCACACGGGTGACCGGTCCCTGGGGGAGTAGCGTCACCGGCATGCATGCGATCACGATTCCCGAACCTGGTGGTCCCGAGGCGCTGGTGTGGGACGAGGTCCCCGATCCGGTGCCCGGCGAGGGCGAGGTGCTGGTCGAGGTGGTGGCCAGCGCGGTCAACCGTGCCGACATCCTGCAACGCCAGGGCTTCTACAACCCGCCGCCCGGCGCCTCCCTCTACCCCGGCCTGGAGTGCTCCGGCAGGATCGCCGCGCTCGGCCCCGGCGTCTCCGGCTGGGCCGTCGGCGACCAGGTGTGCGCGCTGCTCGCGGGCGGTGGCTACGCCGAGAAGGTCGCGGTACCGGCCGGGCAGCTGCTGCCCGTGCCCGAGGGCGTCGACCTCACGCGCGCCGCGGCGCTGCCCGAGGTCGTCTGCACGGTCTGGTCCAACGTGTTCATGGTCGCCCATCTGCGCCCGGGCGAGACACTGCTGGTGCACGGCGGCTCCAGCGGCATCGGCACCATGGCGATCCAGCTCGCCAAGGCCGTCGGCGCCAAGGTCGCGGTGACCGCCGGTACGAAGGAGAAGCTCGACCGCTGCGCCGAGCTGGGCGCGGACGTGCTGATCAACTACCGCGAGCAGGACTTCGTCGCCGAGATCAAGCAGGCCACCGACGGGGCGGGCGCCGACGTCATCCTCGACAACATGGGCGCCAAGTACCTGGACCGCAATGTCCAGGCGCTCGCCGTCAACGGACGCCTCGCGATCATCGGCCTGCAAGGCGGTGCGAAGGGCGAGCTGAACATCGGCACGCTGCTCAGCAAACGGGCCGCGATCAGCGCGACCTCGCTGCGCGCCCGTCCACTGGACGAGAAGGCGGCCATCGTCGCCGCCGTACGCGAGCACGTGTGGCCGTTGCTCGCCGCCGGGCACGTCGGCCCGGTCGTGGACCGCGAGCTGCCGATGGCGGAGGCGGCCGAGGCCCACCGGCTGGTGGAGGCGAGCGGCCACATCGGCAAGGTGCTGCTGGTCGCGCCGTAGCGACGCGGGCGGTGCGGGGGCGGAACCCGAGGGTGCATGTGGTCAGCTCTTGCGGAGCCTCAGGCCCAGGAGGGCCAGTCCCAGGCCCAGGCCGATGAGGACCAGACCGCTGCCCAGCGGGAGGATCCGCAGGACCGGCTCCGTGGATGCCTCGCCCTGCTGGGTCGCCTGCTCGGCGGCGGGCCGCTGCGGGGACCCGGTGGGGTCGGGAGAGGGGTCCCGGGGCGACGGGGAGACGCTCGGCACTTCCGCGGTCTCCGGCTCCTCCGCCTGCTCCGGCTCGTCCGGCTGCGCGGCGGGGGTGGCGGGAGGCGGGTCGTCGTCGCCCTCCTCGATCTCGGGCCCGTCCGGCCGGCCCGGCCGCATCCGCCCCTCACCGGCCCGGCTGCCCGCCCGGGACGGCTCGACGGAGGCGAGGGGCCGATAGGGGTGGACCGACGCCGAGGCGGAGTCGGACGGCATCGGAACGGCGGCGGACGCGTCCTCGCGCGGGGGGCCGTCCGGGGCGGAAGGCCCCTGCCCCGGGCGGTCGTGGTCCGGGGAAGCCTCGTCCGGCGACGCGTCCTCCGAGGAGTCCTGGTCGGAGGACGCGTCATCGGGGGACGTCTCCTCCGAGGAGTCCTCCTCCGGGGACGTCTCCTCCGAGGACGCCTTCTCCGGGGGCCCCTGGTCCGGGCGTCCACGGTCCGGGGCGGCGTGCTCCGGAGCCGTGTCCTCGTGGGGCGCGTGCTCCGGGACGGCCTGCCGTGGAGGCGCGTGCTCCGGGGCCGCGCCCTCCCTGATTCCCTGCCGCGTTGCGGTCTGCGCCCGGTGTCCGGTGGCGGACGGGCGGGCGGCGTCCGGCTCCGCGGCGAGGACGGGAGTACCGCCGTACGCGACGGCGGTGCCGTGCGCCGGCAGGGCCGTCGCCGTGAGGACGACCAGCAGCCGGAGACAGCGGAGCGTGAGTCGTGGGCGTGCAGTCACGTCGGTGACCTCCCGGGGCCCAGGTGCCGTGACCGATGGAAAACCGACGGGATCAAGCCTCACATTCAATGGCAAAGAGAGCATTCCAGATTGGGCCGTCGGGTCTAAACGGTGGATCAGCCCCACAAGGGGGCACGACGGTGATGAGGTGGTGGCGTGCGAGAGAATGGCGGCATGGAGATGCCGAGGAACGAACGGTCGCCGGAGAACCCCCAAATCCTCGTCCTGGGTCAGGACGGGATGACGCTCGGCGGTGGCGGCGGGAACGAGGACTCCCGTGAGACCCCGGTGACGGAGCAGGTGGAACAGCCGGCCAAGGTCATGCGGATCGGCAGCATGATCAAGCAGCTCCTGGAGGAGGTGCGGGCGGCTCCCCTCGACGAGGCCAGCCGGGTGCGGCTGAAGGAGATCCACGCCAGCTCGGTGAAGGAGCTGGAGGACGGCCTGGCCCCCGAGCTGGTCGAGGAACTGGAACGGCTCTCCCTGCCGTTCACCGACGACGCCACCCCGAGCGACGCGGAACTGCGGATCGCGCAGGCACAGTTGGTGGGCTGGCTGGAGGGCCTCTTCCACGGGATCCAGACGACGCTGTTCGCCCAGCAGATGGCCGCGCGGGCGCAGCTGGAGCAGATGCGCCGCGCGCTCCCGCCCGGCGTGACCGGCCACGAGGGCGGTGACGACCACCACACGGGCGGCCGTTCGGGCGGGCCGTACCTGTAAGGCCCCACCGCCCCGACTCGGCCAGACACACGAAGGGCCCGGCGGACGACCGCCGGGCCCGACCTATGCCCCGGACCGCCGGGGGCGGCTCACTGCGGCGGGTTGCCCGTCGACACTCTCAGCTCGATGGTGCCCACGTCATCCTGGTCGACGTCGGTGCCCTGTTCGGGGAACTGGTTGAGGACGGTCCCGTCACCCCAGGTGTTGTCGTCCTCGTGGACGATGTTCCACTTCCAGCCCGCGGCCTGGAGGCACTGCTTCACGGAGCCGATGTCCTTGTACCGGAAGTCGGGCAGCTCGATCTTGTCCGGGTCGCTGTAGGACTCCTGCGGATCGGTGCACTTGGACTTGTCGATCCTGCGGTTGGTGTCCGGGGGGCGGTAGCCCGCCCGGTGGGACGCGGACGCGGACGCGGAAGCGCTCGATCCGCCGCTGCCGCCCTTGGTGTCCTCGCCGGTGTTCCTCAGCGTGAGCGCGACGATCAGGCCGACGGCCACGACGGCCGCCACCGCGACCGAACCGACGACCACCGGTCGCTTGTTCCGGCCGCCGCCGGGCCGGCCGGCCTGCTGCGGCGCCGTCGTGTACGGCGGCGGGGTCGGGGCGGCGCCCTGCGGGCCGTAGCCCACGGCTGGCGTCTGGTAGCCGCCCTGCTGCGGGTAGCCGTAAGCCGGGGCGGGCGTCGGGTGGCCGTACGGGTTCGGGACCGGTGCCGGAGCCGGCTGGTACGGCGTCTGCACCTGCCCGTGCGGCGCCGGAGTCACCTGGTCGACGGGCGGGAACACCGCCGAGCCGACACCCGAGCCGCTCTGCGTCGGACCGGCGCCCGGCACGATGCTCGGCGGGGCCGCCTGGAAGGAGGCCGCGACCCGCAGGCACTCGTCGCGCATGGACTCGGCGGTCGGGAAGCGCTCGTTCGGGTTCTTCTTCAGCGCGCGGGCGACCAGCGCGTCCACGGCGGGCGGCAGCGCGCGGTTGACCGAGGAGGGCGCCACCGGCTCCTCCTGCACATGCGCGTACGCGATGGCCAGCGGGGAGTCCGCGTCGAACGGCAGCCGCCCGGTGACCAGCTGGAACAGCATGATGCCGACCGAGTACAGGTCGGAGCGGGCGTCCACGCCGCGGCCGAGGGCCTGCTCGGGCGAGAGGTACTGCGGGGTGCCGACGACCATGCCGGTCTGGGTCATCGAGGTGACGCCGGACTGCATGGCGCGGGCGATGCCGAAGTCCATGACCTTGACCACGCCCCGCTTGGTCACCATCACGTTGCCCGGCTTGATGTCGCGGTGGACCAGCCCCTTCTCGTGGCTGATCTCCAGGGCCGCGAGCACATCGGCGGTGACCTTCAGCGCCTTGTCGGCGGGCATCGCGCCGTACTGCCGGATGTCCTCCTCCAGCACGGAGCCCAGCGGCCGGCCCTCGACGTACTCCATGACGATGTACGGCGTCGCCGTGCCGTGCAAGTCGTCCTCGCCCGTGTCGAAGACGGAGACGATGTTGGTGTGCGTGAGCTTGGCCACGGCCTGCGCCTCGCGGCGGAAGCGCTCACGGAAGGCCTGTTCCCGGCCGAGTTCGGTGTGGAGGGTCTTGATGGCGACCTGACGGTCCAGCACGGCGTCGTACGCGAGGTGCACGGAGGCCATGCCGCCCTCGCCCAGCAAGTCGCGCAGCTGGTAACGGCCCCCGGCCAGCGCCTGCCCCGCGTACCGGCCGTGTGCGCCGTCCTGGCTCATCTCTCCGCGTCCCCCACCGGCCGTGCGACGCCGTCAGCCGGCGAGCAGGCCTTGATCGAATGTGTCATTCCCGGCCAAGTCTGCCCGAGGGCACTGACACGTCAAGCTCGGTGCCCGTTCCGTGACCGTACGCGCAAGAAGCGTCGCGCAAGCGTTACAGGGGGTGGACGACCGGCACACGGAATTTGCACGACAGCGCGTGCTAGAGGTTTCATGGCCGGTCCGTCTCGGGACGGTCCCGGTTGCCGTTCCGAACCGGTGGCCCCCGCGGAGGCTGTAGCGTGGCGGACGGAGACCGTAACAACACCGCGCGCACCGCGGGCAGAAACGACGGCGAGGACTGATGGCACAGACGCAGCGCTCTCAGGGCCCGTCCGACCCCGAGGCGACTGGCGGCGGCATGTCAGACGCGCCGGAGATGTGGGGCAACGGCGGGCTCGTCGGCGACGGCCGGTACCGGCTCACGCACCGGCTGGGCCGGGGCGGCATGGCCGAGGTGTTCGCGGCCGAGGACGTCCGCCTGGGCCGCACGGTCGCGGTCAAGCTGCTCCGCGCGGACCTGGCCGAGGACCCGGTCTCCAAGGCCCGTTTCACCCGCGAGGCACAGTCGGTCGCCGGCCTCAACCACCACGCGATCGTCGCCGTGTACGACTCCGGCGAGGACACGGTGGGCGGCCAGTCCGTGCCGTACATCGTCATGGAGCTGGTCGAGGGCCGCACCATCCGCGACCTGCTGATGAACGCCGAGGCACCGGGCCCCGAGCAGGCCCTGATCATCGTCTCCGGGGTGCTGGAGGCGCTCGCCTACTCGCATCAGCATGGCATCGTCCACCGTGACATCAAGCCGGCGAATGTCATCATCACCCACAGTGGTGCCGTCAAGGTGATGGACTTCGGCATCGCCCGCGCCCTGCACGGCGCGTCGACGACGATGACGCAGACCGGCATGGTCATGGGCACACCGCAGTACCTCTCCCCGGAGCAGGCGCTCGGCAAGGCCGTCGACCACCGCTCCGACCTGTACGCAACCGGCTGCCTGCTGTACGAACTCCTCGCGCTGCGGCCCCCGTTCACCGGCGAGACCCCGCTGTCGGTGGTCTACCAGCACGTCCAGGACATGCCGGTGCCGCCGTCGCAGGTCTCCGACGGGACCTGCCCGCCGGAGCTGGACGGCCTGGTCATGCGCTCCCTCGCCAAGGAGCCCGACGACCGGTTCCAGACGGCCGAGGAGATGCGCGGGCTGGTCCAGTACGGCCTCCAGATGCTGTACGACCAGGGCGGGCACACCGGCACCTGGAACACCGGCCCGGTGGAGACGCACGACGGCCGGCAGACCCCGGCGGGCGGCTTCGCCGGGACGACCGTCATGCCGCACCCGGCGGACGCCTCGGGCACCGCGCAGATCCCGCAGCCGATCCTGCCCGCGGGCTACGGCAACGGCGACGACGGCGGCTTCGAGGGGCACGGCAACAAGGGCAGCGGACGCGGCAAGCTGTGGCTCCTCGCCGTGTTCGCGGTCATCGCGATCGCGGCGGGCGTGGCGCTGGCGCTGAAGGGCGCGGGCGGCAGCGGCGGCAACGACACCGACATCCAGCCGTCGAAGACGCACTCCAAGAGCACGAAGCACGAGTCGCCATCACCGACCCCGTCCGACGAGACGACCGACCAGCCCTCGGACCCGGAGACGAACACCGGCTCGGACACCGGCACCGGCTCCGGCTGGCCGCCGGCGACCACGCCGTCGTACACCCCGTCGAAGACGGCCAGTTCCACCCCGAGCACCGAGCCGTCGGACCCGCAGACCTCGCAGTCGCAGCCCACGGACCCGACGAACGGCGGCACGGACGCGGGCACCGACACCGGTGGCACGGACGCCGGAACCGGCGACGGCGGCACGGACGCGGGCACCGGCGACGCCGGCACCACCGAGGGCACCACGACGGACGGCAGCACCGGCACCACCACCGGTTGAAGGACACCCACGGCGGCCGGGACGGCGTCCCCTTGAGGTGACGCCACCCGCCTGCCGCACGGGGCTCATTGCACGAACGCGTCGCACACCGCGTCGTACTCGCGGGTCCACCACACCGCGAGGGCCGACGCGGCCGGGAACTGGGTGTCCGCGCGCGTGTCGCCGCGCTCGTAGTGCCAGCGCAGCATCCAGAAGTCGTTCAGCCGCTCCCACCACACCCGGTGCACGGCCGCCGCCAGCTCCGAGGGCGTGGCGCCGGCCGCACGCCGGTACGCGCGCGCGTAGGCACGCACTTTCGGCAGGTCCAGCGTCCCGCCGGGTGCCACGAAGAAGATCACGGCGGCGCGTACGGCCTCCTCCGCGCGCGGCTGCACACCGAGCCGGTCCCAGTCCACGATGGCGGCCGGGGCGTCGTCCTTGTAGAGCAGGTTGAACGGGTGGAAGTCGCCGTGCACCCAGCCCACCGAGCCGCCCCGCGGCGGGCGCCGGTCCGCGTGCTGTTCCAGGAGCGCGCGGCGCTCCAGCAGCCGGTGCCGGGCGAGTTCGTCGAAGGCGTCGGCGGGGCGGTGCCGGCGCACATGGGCGAGCAGGTCGTCGATGAGGGCGACGGTGTCGGCCGGGTCGGCGCTCTCCACCGGGTGGGGGCTCGTCGCCGGGCGCGTGCGCCCCTTCGGGGGCATCACGCGCTCCAGACAGGCGTGCACGGCGCCCAGAAGCGCCCCCAGCCGCGCGCTCTCCCCGCGGGTGAGCTGGCCGCCGTGCCGGTGCCTGCCGTCGATCCAGGGATGCAGCGCGTAGGCGTGGCCGCCGACGACGGCGACCGTGCGGCCCTCGCGGTGCGCGAGCGGTACGGCGACCGGGACGCCCAGGTCGGCCAGGCGCTGGGTGGCCCGGTGCCGGCGCTCGATGGCGGCCGGGTCGGCGGTGTCCGGGTCGAAGTGGTGCTTGAGGAAGTAGCGGCCGCGCGTGGTGCACAGCCGGTAGCCGCGGTTGAGCAGGCCCTGGTCGACCGGCTCACAGGTGAGGGCGGTACCCGCGGCGTACAGGCGGAGCAGGGCGCCCAAGGGGAGTGCGGGGGGCACGGGGGGTGGTACACATGAGCGCGGCACGCGCCAGATGCTAGGGCACGCACAGCCCCTGTGAGCTGGGGCTTGTCACAGGCAGTCGCCGACGGTCGCTTTCGGTCACACGGCGGGCTTTTCCGTCTGCGTGCGGGTCACGGCCGAGGTCTCCTCCACGTGTGGACGAGCGTGTCATCCGTATGCAGTAGAAATACCCCGACTTTTCCGTCTTCGTGTGCGAGGCCGGTCTCACATGAAACTCTTCCCGTGACCTGGGTGCGCGGGATAACGTGCGGGTGCTCCGGACTGCCGCAAGGCTGTGACCAGCGCGCTTTCACACCACCTCGATTTACTTGGAAATCCAAGCAAAATCGCAGGTCAAACGGGGTTTCACAGAAATGTGGGGCACTGGGTAACGTGATGGTTGCAGGGCGCTCGCCGGGGCACCTGTCACGCCTGTTCCCGGCCGAGTGGCACCCACCCCGTGCCCGGTGGTCGAAACAGGTGAGCCGCACTGGCCTACCGGCAACCCCGGGGGCCGGAACGACGGAGGAGCACACGTGACCGTGGAGAGCAGTGCCGCGCGCAAGCCGCGACGCACCGCCGCAGGCAAGGCCGGCACCACCGGCGGCAAGACCGGCACCACCGGCGCCGCGACCGGAGCCACCGGCACCAAGCGCAGCACCCGTACCACCCGCAGCACCGTCAAGAAGAGCACCGACCCCGAACTCGTGCAGCTCCTGACGCCGGAGGGCAAGCGGGTCAAGAACGCCGAGTACGACGCCTACGTCGCCGGCATCACCCCCGAAGAGTTGCGCGGCCTGTACCGCGACATGGTGCTCACCCGCCGCTTCGACGCCGAGGCCACCGCCCTGCAACGCCAGGGCGAACTGGGTCTGTGGGCCTCCCTGCTGGGCCAGGAGGCCGCCCAGATCGGCTCCGGCCGGGCCACCCGCGAGGACGACTACGTCTTCCCGACCTACCGCGAGCACGGTGTCGCCTGGTGCCGCGGCGTCGACCCGACCAACCTGCTCGGCATGTTCCGCGGTGTGAACAACGGCGGCTGGGACCCGAACAGCAACAACTTCCACCTGTACACGATCGTCATCGGCTCCCAGACCCTCCACGCCACCGGCTACGCGATGGGCGTGGCCAAGGACGGCGCGGACTCGGCGGTCATCGCCTACTTCGGCGACGGCGCCTCCAGCCAGGGCGACGTCGCCGAGTCGTTCACCTTCTCCGCGGTCTACAACGCCCCCGTGGTGTTCTTCTGCCAGAACAACCAGTGGGCGATCTCCGAGCCGACCGAGCGCCAGACCCGCGTCCCGCTCTACCAGCGCGCGCAGGGCTACGGCTTCCCCGGCGTCCGCGTCGACGGCAACGACGTCCTGGCCTGCCTCGCGGTCACCAAGTGGGCGCTGGAGCGCGCCCGCAACGGAGAGGGCCCGACCCTGGTCGAGGCGTACACCTACCGCATGGGCGCCCACACCACCTCCGACGACCCCACCCGCTACCGGGGCGACGAGGAGCGGCTGGCCTGGGAGGCGAAGGACCCGATCCTGCGCCTTCGCCGGTATCTGGAGGCCTCAAACCACGCGGACGAGGGATTCTTCGCGGAACTCGAGGCCGAGTCCGAGACGTTGGGCAAACGAGTGCGCGAAGCGGTCCGCGCCATGCCCGACCCGGACCACTTCGCCATCTTCGAGAACGTGTACGCGGACGGGCACGCGCTCGTCGACGAGGAGCGCGCCCAGTTCGCCGCCTACCAGGCGTCGTTCGCCGATGAAGGGGGTCACTGACATGGCCGAGAAGATGGCGATGGCCAAGGCCATCAACGAGTCGCTGCGCCGTGCCCTGGACGCCGACCCCAAGGTGCTGATCATGGGCGAGGACGTCGGCAAGCTCGGCGGCGTCTTCCGGGTGACGGACGGTCTCCAGAAGGACTTCGGCGAGAGCCGGGTCATCGACACCCCGCTCGCCGAGTCCGGCATCGTCGGCACCGCGATCGGTCTGGCCCTGCGCGGCTACCGCCCGGTGGTGGAGATCCAGTTCGACGGCTTCGTCTTCCCGGCCTACGACCAGATCGTCACCCAGCTCGCCAAGATGCACGCCCGCTCGCTGGGCAAGGTCAAGCTGCCGGTCGTCGTCCGCATCCCCTACGGCGGCGGCATCGGCGCGGTCGAGCACCACTCGGAGTCCCCGGAAGCGCTGTTCGCGCACGTGGCCGGCCTGAAGATCGTCTCCCCGTCGAACGCGTCGGACGCGTACTGGATGATGCAGCAGGCCATCCAGAGCGACGACCCGGTGATCTACTTCGAGCCCAAGCGGCGCTACTGGGACAAGGCCGAGGTCGACTTCGAGGCGATCCCCGCCCCGCTGCACAAGGCGCGCGTGGTCCGCGAGGGCACCGACCTGACCCTGGCGGCCTACGGCCCCATGGTGAAGCTGTGCCAGGAGGCGGCGGACGCGGCGGCCGAGGAGGGCAAGTCCCTGGAGGTCCTGGACCTGCGCTCGGTCAGCCCCCTCGACTTCGACTCCGTCCAGGCCTCGGTGGAGAAGACCCGCCGCCTGGTCGTGGTGCACGAGGCACCGGTGTTCTTCGGCTCCGGCGCGGAGATCGCCGCGCGGATCACCGAGCGCTGCTTCTACCACCTGGAGGCACCGGTCCTGCGGGTCGGCGGCTACCACGCCCCGTATCCGCCGGCGCGCCTGGAAGAGGCGTACCTGCCGGACCTGGACCGCGTGCTCGACGCCGTCGACCGCTCGCTGGCGTACTGAGGAGAGGGTCGTGACGACGATGACGGAAGCGTCCGTACGCGAGTTCAAGATGCCCGACGTGGGCGAGGGGCTCACCGAGGCCGAGATCCTCAAGTGGTATGTCCAGCCGGGCGACACGGTGACGGACGGCCAGGTGGTCTGCGAGGTGGAGACGGCGAAGGCGGCCGTCGAACTGCCCATCCCCTACGACGGAGTGGTTCGCGAACTGCACTTCCCCGAGGGCACCACGGTGGACGTGGGCACGCCCATCATCGCGGTGGCCCTGGCCGGCGGTGCCGCGCCGGAGGCGCCCGCCGAGCAGCCGACGGCGGCACCCGCCCATGCGCAGGCCGCACCCGCCCAGCCGGAGGACGAGCCGAAGCCGGAGGGCCGCCAGCCGGTCCTCGTCGGGTACGGGGTGGCGACCTCCTCCACCAAGCGCCGCCCGCGCAAGGGCCCCGAGGTCACCGTCCCGGCGCAGGCGATCCAGGCGGAGCTGAACGGCCACGGCGGCGCGGTCACCGACAAGACCCGCCCGCTGGCCAAGCCCCCGGTGCGCAAGCTGGCCAAGGACCTGGGTGTCGACCTGGCCGCGATCACCCCGTCCGGCCCGGACGGCATCATCACCCGTGAGGACGTCCACGCGGCGGCCACGCCCCGGACGGCCGAGGCCGCCGAGCCGGTCACGGCGGCGCCCGCCGCGCCCGTGGCCCCGGCGCCCGTGGCGTCGTACGACACCGCGCGCGAGACCCGTATCCCGGTCAAGGGCGTCCGCAAGGCGACCGCGCAGGCGATGGTCGGCTCGGCGTTCACCGCGCCGCACGTCACCGAGTTCGTGACGGTGGACGTGACCCGCACGATGAAGCTGGTCGAGGAGCTGAAGCAGGACAAGGAGATGCAGGGCCTGCGGGTCAACCCGCTCCTGCTGATCGCCAAGGCCCTGCTGGTCGCCATCAAGCGCAACCCGGACATCAACGCGTCCTGGGACGAGGCCAACCAGGAGATCGTGCGCAAGCACTACGTCAACCTGGGCATCGCGGCGGCCACGCCCCGCGGCCTGATCGTCCCGAACATCAAGGACGCGCAGGACAAGACGCTCCCGCAGCTGGCTCAGGCGCTGGGCGAGCTGGTGGCGACGGCCCGCGAGGGCAAGACCTCCCCCGCGGCGATGCAGGGCGGCACGGTGACCATCACCAACGTCGGCGTCTTCGGCGTCGACACGGGCACCCCGATCCTCAACCCGGGCGAGTCGGCGATCCTCGCGGTCGGCGCGATCAAGCTCCAGCCCTGGGTCCACAAGGGCAAGGTGAAGCCGCGTCAGGTCACCACCCTGGCGCTGAGCTTCGACCACCGCCTGGTCGACGGTGAACTGGGCTCCAAGGTCCTGGCGGACGTCGCGGCGGTCCTGGAGCAGCCGAAGCGGCTGATCACCTGGGCCTGACCGCCCCGGCAACGCGCCGGAGCACGGCGAAGGGCCCGCCGCACGGGATGCGGCGGGCCCTTGTCACCGGTGCGTCAGCCGAGCTTGGCGAAGCCGTAGGTGAGGAGCTTCTTCGCGTCCGTCTCGCGCTGGGTGATGGAGGAGGAGGCGAGGACGGTGCCGATGACGGTCTTGCCGTTCCGGGTCGCGGCGAAGACCAGGCAGTACTTGGCCTCCGGGCCGGAACCGGTCTTGACGCCGATGGTGCCGCTGTAGCTGCTGAGAAGCCCGTTGGTGTTCTTCCACGGGTTCATCGTGCGGGTGCTGCCCGTCTTGGTGATCGTCTTCGCGGTGTACGACTTCGTCTTGACGATCGTGCGGAACGTGGAGTTCTTCATCGCGCTGCTGGCGATCTTCGTCAGGTCGCGCGGCGTCGAGTAGTTCGAGCCGTTGCCGATGCCGTCGAACGAGTCGAAGTGGGTGTTCTTCAGACCCAGGTTCTTGGCGGCGGTGTTCATCTTGCCGATGAAGGACTTCACCCGGGCGGCCCGCGTGGAGCCGGAGCCGTACTTGTCGGCGAGCGCGTAGGCGGCGTCGCAGCCGGACGGCAGCATCAGGCCGTACAGCAGCTGGCGCACCGTCACCTTGTCGCCGACGATCAGGTGAGCCTGAGAGGCGTTGTTCTTGACGATGTAGTCGCTGTACGCCTTCTGGATCGTGACCTTGGCGTCGAGGTTCAGGTTCGACTGCGCGAGCACGACCTTGGCGGTCATGATCTTGGTGGTGGAGCCGGTGGAGCGCCTGGTGTCCGCCGCCTTGGTGTACAGCGTCGTGGCGTTCGCGTTGTTCATCACGTAGCCGCCCTTGGCCACGATCGAAGGCGCGGTGACGGCCTGTGCGGGCGCCGCGGTGAGGGCACCGGTCGCGAGCAGCGCGCCGGACGTGACGGCGACGGCGGCGGCTCTGCGGAGGCGGATGCCCTGGATGCCGGTAATCAAAGTGATGTACCTCGAATGTCTTGAATGCCCCTGGAGTGCGGCCGAGTTGAGGTGGCAAGCGAGAGAGGGCCGCATGTGTGTGACACGTAAGTAGCACAGAAGGTTGTGCGGTCGCTGCGAGAGGCCTTCGTCACGTCCGCATGATGGACGGTCCTGCCCTTGCGTACGTGTTGTATCTATGCTGTCGGCATGAACACGGCCGTCGAGCAGCCCGCCCCGCAGTCCCTCAAGCCGCCACCCGCCGCCGACCGCGTGTACACCCACGTCAAGCAGGGTGTGCTCGACCGCCGCTACGAGGGCGGCACCCTGCTCACCGAGGGCGAGCTGGCCGAGGCCGTCGGGGTCTCCCGCACGCCCGTCCGGGAGGCGCTGCTGCGGCTGGAGGCCGAGGGCCTCATCCGGCTCTACCCGAAGAAGGGGGCCCTGGTCCTGCCGGTCTCCGCGCAGGAGATCGCCGACGTGGTGGAGACCCGGCTGCTGGTCGAGGAGCACGCGGCCCGCAAGGCCGTACCCGCGCCGCCGGGCCTGCTGGAGCGGCTGGCCGAGCTGCTGGAGCAGCAGAAGGCGCAGGCCGCCGCCGGTGACCTGGCCGCCGCCGCGGTCACCGACCGCTGCTTCCACGCCGAGATCGTGCGCAGCGGGGGCAACGAGATCCTCTCCCGGCTCTACGACCAGCTGCGCGACCGGCAGTTGCGGATGGGTGTCGCCGTCATGCACTCCCACCCCGACCGGATCGCCAAGACGCTCGCCGAGCACGAGGAGATCCTGGACGCGCTGCGCGCCGGCGACGCGGAGGCGGCCGTCGGGATCGTGCACCGGCATGTGAGCTGGTTCTCGCACCTGGCACGGGGTGAGGTCCGATGAGCCTCCCCGGGCGCAACGCCACCCTTCCGGGCGATCCGCCGGGCGGGCGCCGGGCCGTCGCCGTGTGGTCCATAGGCGTGGCCGTCTACTTCGTCGCCGTCATCTTCCGTACGTCGCTGGGGGTGGCCGGCCTCGACGCGGCCGACCGTTTCCACGTGGGCGCCTCCGCGCTCTCCACGTTCTCCATCCTCCAGCTGCTGGTCTACGCGGGCATGCAGATACCCGTCGGCCTGCTCGTGGACCGCCTCGGCACCAAGAAGGTGCTGAGCATCGGGGCGGTGCTCTTCACGGCCGGACAGCTGGGCTTCGCCTTCTCCCCCTCGTACGGCACCGCGCTCGCCTCCCGGGCGCTGCTGGGCTGCGGCGACGCGATGACCTTCATCAGCGTGCTGCGGCTCGGCACCCGCTGGTTCCCGGCCCGGCGCGGACCGCTGGTCGCGCAGCTCGCGGGCCTGGTCGGCATGGCGGGCAACCTGGTCTCCACCCTGGTCCTGTCCCGGCTGCTGCACGGCATCGGCTGGACCCCGGCGTTCGCGGGCAGCGCGCTGGCGGGCGTGGTCGTCCTCGTGCTCGCCCTGCTGTTCCTGAAGGACCACCCCGAGGGGCAGGAGCCGGAGCCGTCCTCGCACCAGGGCGCGGCCTACGTCCGCCGGCAGATCGCCGCGTCCTGGCGGGAGCCGGGCACCCGCCTGGGGATGTGGGTGCACTTCACCACCCAGTTCCCGGCGATGGTGTTCCTGCTGCTGTGGGGCCTGCCGTTCCTGGTCGAGGCGCAGGGGCTCAGCCGGGCCACGGCCGGTGAACTGCTCACTCTCGTCGTGCTGTCCAACATGGTGATCGGTCTGGTCTACGGCCAGATCGTCGCCCGGCACCACGCGGCGCGACTGCCGCTGGCGCTGGGCACGGTGACCGCCACCGCGCTGCTGTGGGCGGCGACCCTGGCCTACCCCGGGGAGCACGCGCCGATGTGGCTGCTGCTGGTGCTGTGCGCGGTGCTCGGCGCGTGCGGACCGGCGTCGATGCTCGGCTTCGACTTCGCCCGGCCTGCCAACCCGCCCGAGCGACAGGGCACCGCGTCCGGCATCACCAACATGGGCGGTTTCGTCGCCTCCATGACGACGCTGTTCGCGATCGGCGTGCTGCTGGACGCGACCGGGGACGACTACACCGTGGCGTTCAGCGCCGTGTTCGTGCTCCAGGCGCTCGGGGTCGGTCAGATCCTGCGGTTGCGGGGGCGGGCGGCCCGGCGGGAGCGGGAGCGGTTGGTGGCGAGCCGGGTGGAGACGGTGCACGTGCCTGCGGCCTGAGCCGATCTGCTTCGCCGCCCACGCGCCACCCGTTTCCAGTCGGTTGGAAGGTCGGACGACCCGTGGAGCTGCTCGCCGTCGGCGCTTTCCGCCGGGCGCGTCGCTACGGCGTCACCGTGAAGTGGCGCAGGATCGCCGCCGCCAGGTCCTGGTCGCCCTCCGTCTTCACCCGGTCCGCCACCGCCTCGGGGCTCACCCGGCCGCAGGCCAGGCGGACGTAGGTCTCCCAGTCGAGGGTGAGGGTGGCGGCCGGGCCGAGGGCGGGCGCGGTCTCCACGGTGCCGCGGCCGTGGATGTCGACGCGGACCGTGCGCAGGAACTCGACCGGGCCGTGCACGTCGAACACGATCGCCGAGCTGCGCGGGGCGTTCGCGTCGTGCGCGACGACCTTGGGCAGCGCCTCCAGCAGGACGTCCCGGGTGACGTACGCGCCCGGCGAGTCCAGGTTGCCGGGGCGGCCGAGGGCCGTGCGCAGGTCCTGCTCGTGGACCCACACGTCGAACGCCCGGGCTCGGTAGGCCTGTTCCAGGGTGATCTCCGTGCCCAGCGGCCCGCGCACCTTGGTGCCGGGGTCACGGGACTCGCCCCGCAGCTGGCGGTTGCGGCGGATGACCGTGTACTCCAGCTCGGCCGTCATCTCCGGCGCCGTGTGGTGGCGGCGGACGTCGACCTGCATCTCCATGTAGCGCTGGTGCTCGGTGGTGACGTGGAACAGGTCGCGCGGCAGGGAGTGGATGGGGCGCGGGTCGCCCAGCATCTCGCAGTCCAGGCCGATGACATGGGACACGATGTCCCGCACCGACCAGCCGGGACAGGGTGTCCGCCGGTTCCACTCGCCCTCGACGAGCGACTGCACCATCTCGGATATCGCTTCGATGGAGTGGGTCCAGGCATCGGCGTAGGGCTGGAGGGTGGGATGCAGACTCACGGAACGGGACCCCTCGGCGGTCGGTACACGGGCAGGTTGTGGCGGCATGGCCAGCGGGCGGCGGCTGCACTTCGGCGGGTGTCTTGAGAGGCTAAGTTACGCTGCTGAAAGGCACCCCGGCAGTGCTTTCGTGTGACGATCGTAGGCCCGTGTGGACGACTCGAATGCCAGGACGGTGGTAGTGTGCGCGCCTCGCTGATCCAGATCGCCGTGGACGAGGACGAACCGGTCGACTCCCGGCGGCAGCGCGTGGCCGCGCTGGTGCGGGAGCAGAGCGGGGCCGACCTCGTCGTCCTGCCCGAACTGTGGACCACCGGCGCCTTCGCCTTCGAGGAGTTCGGCCGTGCGGCCGAGCCGCTCGAAGGACCGACGTACGAGGCGATGGCCAAGGCGGCGAGCGACGCGGGCGTGTGGCTGCACGCCGGTTCCCTTCCCGAACGGGCGGCATCCGACAGCGGCTCCGCCGCGGGGGACGGCCCCCTCTACAACACGTCTCTCATCTTCTCCCCCTCCGGTGAGCTGGCCGCGGCCTACCGCAAGATCCACCGCTTCGGCTTCGACAAGGGCGAGGCGGTGCTGATGGGCGCGGGCCGGGACCTCGTGACGGTCCGGCTGCCCGGGACCACGCTCGGCCTGGCCACCTGCTACGACCTCCGTTTCCCCGAACTCTTCCGCGGACTCGTCGACGCCGGCGCCGAGACGCTGGTGATCCCGGCGGGCTGGCCCGAGCGGCGACGCGCGCACTGGACGCTGCTGGCTCAGGCGCGGGCGGTGGAGAACCAGGCGTTCGTGCTCGCCTGTGGAACGGCCGGGACCCACGCCGGAGTTCCGCAGGCGGGTCACTCGATCGTGGTGGATCCGTGGGGCGAGGTGCTCGCCGAGGCCGGCTCCGCAGAAGAGGTCCTCACGGTCGACCTGGACCCGGCGAAGGTGGCGGCGACCCGCGAACAGTTCCCGGCGCTCAAGGACCGGGTGCTGGGCCTGGAACCACCCCGGCGCCGGCTCTAGTCCCCGTCAGTCCTCCTCCCCCTCCTTCTCGGCGAGGTGGATCACGCACACCGCCACGGCGATGAGCAGCGCCGGGTCGGCGTCCTCCCGTACGACGTCCACGCCGTACGTGTCGCGGACGCTGAGCCAGCGACGGGAGATCACCGCGAGGAGTTCGCCGTCGTACTCGACGGCGAACTCGCGGTCCAGGATCTTCCCGCTGACGTCGAGTTCGGTGCCGTCCACCAGGGAGACCCGGTAGTGGTTGCGCAGCAGGGACAGCCGCTTGCGCCTGATCCTGGCCAGGGGCTCGCCGTCGCGTTCGATCACCATGGTGTCGCGCAGGGCGAACATCTTCTGGTGGATGTCGATCAGGACCCGCCCCTCGGTGTCCTTCAGCTCGAAGGTGTCCCGCAGGCGCATCGCCTTGCCGTCGACGAGGAACACCTTCCGGCCCTGTTCGTCCTCGATCCACCAGTCGTCACCGATGCCGAGGATCCGGTCGCGCACGAGGAATCTCATACGGCTCATGCTTCCCCGGCGCGGGTCGATCGTCACGAAGCCGCTCCAGCGGCCGGGGTAGGACGGGTGAGGGGCGCGGGTACGGTCCCGAACCGCCTGCGGTACTCCGACGGGCTCAGCCCGGTCTCCCGCCGCAGCCGGGCCCGCAGATTGGCCGCCGTGCCCAGGCCGCTGCGCGCCGCCACGACGTCCAGCCGCTCCTCGCCCCGCTCGATCAGCCGGCACGCCAGCGCCACGCGCTCCCCGGTGAGCCAGGCCAGCGGGGTCGTACCCAGCTGGCTGCGGAATCGGCGGTGGAGCGTGGCGGGACTGACCGCCGCGCGGGACGCCAGATCGGCCACCGTCAACGGTTCGCCCAGCCGTTGCTGAGCCCAGGCCAGCAGCGGGCCGAGCGACTCGTCGGGCACCTCGGGCACCGGCCGCTCCACGAACTGCCGCTGCCCGCCGTCCCGGTGCGCGGCGAAGACGAGCCGCCGGGAGACGTGGTTGGCGATCTCGGCGCCGTGGTCGCGGCGCACGAGATGCAGGCCCAGGTCGAGGGCGGAGGCGCTGCCGGAGGCGGTGAGGATGTCACCGTCGTCCACGAAGAGCACGTCCGGTTCCAGGAGCACCTCGGGGAAGCGGGACCGGAAGGCCTTTGCCCACATCCAGTGACAGGCCGCCCGGCGCCCGGCCAGCAGCCCGGCCTCCGCGATCGTGAACGCGCCCGAGCAGAAGCCGACGAGGCGGGCGCCACGCGCGTGTGCCCGCCGTACGACGTCCAGGACGCGCTCCGCGCGCGGGACCTCGGTGTCCGGGCGGTTCGGCACGATCAGCGTGTCGGCCTCCTCGGCGGCCTCCAGCCCGGCGACTCCGCCGAGCGTGAAGAAGCCGTCCCGCATCCGGGTGTGCGGCTCGGCCGCGCACAGCCGGAAGTCGTACAGGTCCCGCCCCAGCTCGGGCCGTGGCAGCCCGAAGATCTCGATGGCACAGCCCATCTCGAAGGGGTTGGAGTTCTCGTCGACCACCAGCACGACACGGTGAGAGGATTCTTGCGGCATATGCGATTCCTAGCACTCGTGCGGCGTCCCCGACACCCGCACGATGGGCACATGGAACCGATCTCCCTGGACGCGGCCCTCGCCTCCTTCTCCGAGCAGTGGAGCCCCCGCATCGTCACCGCCGTCAACGACTACGACGTGCGCGTGGCGAAGGTGGAGGGCGAACACGTCTGGCACGCGCACGAACACACCGACGAGTTCTTCCTCGTCCTCGCCGGCGAACTGCACATCGGCCTGCGCGAGCCGGCCGGCGAGCGCACGGTGGTGCTGCCCAAGGGCTCGGTGTTCACCGTCCCGCGCGGCACCGAACACAAGCCGCACGCGCCCGTGCCCACCGAGATCCTGGTCTTCGAGCCCACCGGGACGCTGAGCGTCGGGGACCGGCACGAGGACGTTCCCGACCATGTGGACGCGACCACGGGACACGCGCTGTCCTGACCGGGCGCCGGAATCCACCGGGACTTCAGGTGTGCGCGGGGTGAACTTCAGGTACCGCCAAGGCGGTTGACCAACCAACGGGCCCGGCCCCGAGTCGAACGGTGCGGAAGTCAGCGGAAACCAGCTGAACAGTCCGCCCGTTCCTCCCGGAGGCCCACCATGTCCGCTCGCCCCAACCGCCGCAGGCCCGTGCGCGCGCTCGCCCTGGCCGTCGGCACGGCCGCCGCCCTGGCCGTCGGCACGGCCGCCGCCCTGGCCGTGCCGTTCGCCGTGGCCGGCACCGCCTCGGCGGCCACCTCGCCGGCCACCGCCGAGGTCAACCAGTACGACTGGCAGCTCACCTACAAGGCCGCCCCCGGCCAGACCAACAAGGCCACCGTGACGGCGTCGCTCACCGCCGACCGCACGGGCATCATCTACGTGATCGACGACACCGTCACGATCAAGGCGGGCCACGGCTGCGCTCACCCGGACGGCGCGGACCGCACGAAGGTCTCCTGCACGGTCACCAGCCTCGACAGCCAGGACCCGTACGCCGCCCTGATCGTGAACCTCGGCGACCGCAACGACACGGTCGCGTACAAGAACGCCACCGACCAGATCTACTACTACGCCGAGATCTCGCTGGGCACCGGCAACGACAAGGCGACCGACTCCGGCCGCCTCGACGGCGCCTACGTCTCGGGCGACGCGGGCAACGACACCCTGACGGTCGGCAAGGAGGGCCTGGCCTGGGGCGGCGACGGAAACGACACGATCAGCGCGAGCGGCGGCGACAACATCGTGCAGGGCGGCAAGGGCGACGACGTGCTGCGCGGCGGCGCCGGAGCCCAGTACCTGGCCGGAGACGACGGCAAGGACGCGATCACCGGCGGCTGGGGCGACGACACCCTGTACGGCGGCAAGGGCAACGACGTCCTGTACGGCAACAGCGGCAACGACAAGCTGTACGGCAACAGCGGGAACGACAGGCTCTACGGCGGCCCGGGCCGGGACACGCTCTCCGGCGGCCCCGGCCGGAACGTGATCCACCAGGACTGACGGCCGCGCCGGCCACGGGCGAGCCGCACCCGGCCCGGGTTTTCCACAGGCGCCGAAACGGTTGTCGGCGTCAGGTGGCACCCTTGGAGTCATGACCGACTCCGCACCCCGACGCGCCCGAGTACGCGCCCCCGAGCTGATCGGCAAGGGCGGCTGGCTGAACACGGGAGACCAGCAGTACACCCTCGCCGACCTGCGCGGACGCATAGTCGTCCTGGACTTCTGGACCTTCTGCTGCATCAACTGCCTGCACGTCCTGGACGAGCTGCGGGAGCTGGAGGAGAGGCACCGGGACACGCTCGTGGTGATCGGGGTGCACTCGCCGAAGTTCGTGCACGAGGCCGAGCACCAGGCGGTCGTGGACGCCGTGGAGCGTTACGGCGTGGCGCACCCGGTCCTGGACGACCCCGAGCTGGCCACCTGGAAGCAGTACGCGGTGCGTGCCTGGCCGACGCTCGTGGTGATCGACCCCGAGGGGTACGTCGTCGCGCAGCACGCGGGCGAGGGCCACGCGCACGCCATCGAGCGGCTGGTCGAGGAGCTGGAGGCCGAGCACGAGGCGAAGGGCACCCTGCGCCGGGGCGACGGTCCCTACGTGCCGCCGGAGCCCGAGCCGACGACGCTGCGCTTCCCGGGCAAGGCGCTGCTGCTGCCGTCGGGGAACTTCCTGGTCAGCGACACCACCCGGCATCAGCTGGTGGAGCTGGCCGAGGACGCCGAGACCGTCGTACGGCGCCTCGGCTCCGGCACGCGCGGGTTCGCCGACGGCGGCCCGCGGGAGGCGTCCTTCAACGAGCCGCAGGGCCTCGCGCTCCTCGACGACGGCTCGGTGGTGGTCGCCGACACCGTCAACCACGCCCTGCGCCGTCTGGACCTGGCCACCGGCGAGGCGACCACCCTGGCGGGCACCGGGAAGCAGTGGTGGCAGGGCTCGGCGACGTCAGGTCCGGCCCGCGAGGTGGACCTCTCCTCCCCGTGGGACGTGGCGGTCTTCGGCGGCAAGGTGTGGATCGCGATGGCGGGTGTCCACCAGCTGTGGACGTACGACCCGGCCGCGCGCACGGTCGCCGTCGCGGCGGGCACCACCAACGAGGGCCTGGTGGACGGGCCCGTCGCCGAGGCCTGGTTCGCCCAGCCCTCCGGCCTCGCGGCCACAGCCGACCGGCTGTGGCTCGCCGACTCCGAGACGAGCGCCCTGCGCTGGGTGGACCTCGACGGACAGGTGCACACCGCCGTCGGCACCGGCCTGTTCGACTTCGGCCACCGCGACGGCGCCGCCGACCAGGCCCTGCTCCAGCACCCGCTGGGCGTCACCGCCCTGCCGGACGGCTCGGTCGCCGTCTCCGACACCTACAACCACGCCCTGCGCCGCTACGACCCGGCGACCGGCGAGGTCACCACGCTCGCCACCGACCTGCGCGAGCCCAGCGACGCCGTCCTCGTCGGCGGGGACATCGTGGTCGTGGAGTCGGCCCGGCACCGGCTGACCCGGCTGCGGCTGCCGGAGGAGGCGGTGCGCGTGGAGTCGGTCGCCCACCGCACCCAGCGCGCCGCGACCGAGGTCGCTCCCGGCCGGCTGCGCCTGGACGTGATCTTCCAGGCCCCCGCGGGCCAGAAGCTCGACACGCGCTACGGCCCCTCGACCCGGCTGCTGGTCTCCGCCACCCCGCCCGAGCTGCTGCTCAAGGGCGAGGGAGCGGACACCGACCTGTCCCGCGAACTGGAACTGAACCCGTCCGTGCCGGAGGGCGTCCTGCACGTCTCCGCGATGGCCGCGTCCTGTGACGACGATCCCGCCAACGAGTACCCCGCCTGCCATGTCCACCAGCAGGACTGGGGCGTCCCGCTCCGCCTCACGGAGAGCGGGGCGGACCGCCTGCCGCTCGTCCTGGCGGGCATGGACGAGCAGGAGGCGGCGCCTCAGACGCCGTAGCCGTCGCTGTAGCCGTCGACGCGGTGGTGGCGCGGTTCGTCCTCCACCACCGGGGTCGTCGGCGGTACCACCACGCGGCGGCGGCGGGCTATTCCGCTGAACGTCGCCACGCCGATCAGGCCCACGGCCATCAGGATCAGGCCGACGACAGTGAGGTTGACGCCCTGCATGTGCCAGTCGGTCGCGAACGTCAGGATGGCCCCCACGGCGATGAGGATGATGCATCCGCCGAGACCCATGAGACCTCGCCTCCCCTTCTGGTTCCGGAATCTCCGGTGCCGTCCGGGTACCCGGCGAGGTCCGGACTAGCCCTCCAGGAAGGCGGCCAGGGCGTTCGCCAGCAGGAACGGGTCGTCGGCGCCGCAGAGTTCACGCACGCTGTGCATGGAGAGGATCGCCACGCCGATGTCGACCGTGCGGATGCCGTGCCGGGCCGCGGTGATGGGGCCGATGGTGGTGCCGCACGGCATGGAGTTGTTGGAGACGAAGCTCTGGAAGGGGACGTTCGCCTTCTCGCAGGCCGCGGCGAACACCGCGCGGCCCGAACCGTCCGTGGCGTAGCGGTTGTTGACGTTGACCTTGAGGATCGGGCCGCCGTTGACCCGCGGGTGGTGCGTGGGGTCGTGCCGCTCCGCGTAGTTGGGGTGGACCGCGTGACCCGTGTCGGAGGACAGGCAGACCGTGCCGGCGAACGCGCGGGCCCGGTCCTCGAACGACCCGCCGCGCGCGAACACCGAGCGCTCCAGGACGGTTCCGAGCAGCGGGCCGTCCGCGCCGGTGTCCGACTGGGAGCCGTTCTCCTCGTGGTCGAAGGCGGCCAGCACCGGGATGCGGGTGAGCGGGGCGCCGGAGGTCGCGGTGGCGGCGAGGGCGGCGACACCGGCGTGCACGGACAGCAGGTTGTCCATGCGCGGACCGGCGACCAGCTCGCGGTCCCGGCCGAGGTAGGCCGGCGCCTCCACCGGATACGTCATCAGGTCCCAGCCGGTCACCGAGCCCGCCGCCAGCCCGGCCTCCTGCTCCAGGAAGGCGATGAGGTCGCCGTCCAGCACATCGCTCCCGAGGCCCCACACCGGCTGGAGGTGCCGCTGCTTGTCGAGCTTGAGCCCCTCGGAGCTGACCGAACGGTCCAGGTGGATGGCGAGCTGCGGCACCCGCAGCAGCGGCCGGTCCACGTCGACCAGGACCGAGGAGCCGTCGCGCAGGCTCAGCCGTCCGGCCAGCCCCAGGTCCCGGTCCAGCCAGGAGTTCAGCAGCGGGCCGCCGTAGATCTCCACGGCGACCTGGCGCCATCCGTGCGCCCCGCTGTCCGGGCGCGGCTTGACCCTGAGGTTCGGGGAGTCGGTGTGCGCGCCGATGATGTGGAAGGGGGTGTGCGGCTCGGCGCCCTCGGGCACGTACCAGGCCACGATCGCGCCGCCGCGCAGCACGTACTTGCCGCCGTACGTCCCGTCCCAGGCGTCCGTCTCCGCCACCTGCCGGAAACCCGCCTTCTCCAGCCGCTCGGCGGTGTTCGCCACGGCGTGGTACGGCGTCGGGCTCGCCGCCAGGAAGGACATCAGGTCGTCGGTGTGGCCGCGGTCGAAGGTGAGAGGTGCGCGCGCGGCGCTCCCTGGAGGGGCGGCGGCGGGTGACGGGCGGGATGGTGCGCTCATGGATTCACCTTAACGACGTGCACGGGCCCGCTCCCGGTAAGGAGCGGGCCCGTGCGAGGAATCGACGAGGACGTCCGGAACGTCCGCGCAGATCGGCTAGAACGCGGCCTCGTCCAGCTCCATCAGGTCCAGCTCGACGCCCGCGGCGACCTCGCGGGCGAACGTGACGCCCGGCAGGACGTTCGCCGCGAAGAACTTCGCCGCGGCGATCTTGCCGGTGTAGAACGCCCTGTCCTTCGCCGAGGCCGTGGCCAGCTTCTCGGCGGCGATCGCGGCGCCCTTCAGGAGCAGGTAGCCGACGACGACGTCACCGGAGGCCATGAGCAGCCGGGTGGTGTTGAGGCCGACCTTGTAGATGTTCTTGGTGTCCTGCTCGGTGGCGGCGAGGTCGGTCAGCATCAGGCCGACGATCGCCTCCAGCTCCACGGCCGCCTTGGCCAGGTGCTCACGGGCGCCGGCCAGCTCCTCGCCGCCGGTGCCGAGCGCCAGGAACTTCTTGATGTCCTCGGCGAGGGAGTTCAGCGCGGCGCCCTGGTTGCGGACGATCTTCCGGAAGAAGAAGTCCTGGCCCTGGATCGCCGTGGTGCCCTCGTACAGGGTGTCGATCTTGGAGTCCCGGATGTACTGCTCGATCGGGTACTCCTGGAGGAAGCCGGAGCCGCCGAAGGTCTGGAGCGACTGGGCGAGCTGCTCGTAGCCCTTCTCGGAGCCGTAGCCCTTGACGATGGGCAGCAGCAGGTCGTTCAGCGCGTGCTCGGCGGAGGCGTCCTCGCCGTTCGCCTCCTTGATCTGGATCGCGTCCTGGACGGAGGCGGTGTAGAGGACGAGGGCGCGCATGCCCTCGGCGTACGCCTTCTGCGTGATCAGCGAGCGGCGCACGTCGGGGTGGTGGGTGATGGTGACCTTGGGCGCGGTCTTGTCCATGAAGTTGGCCAGGTCCGGGCCCTGGACGCGCTCCTTGGCGTACTCCAGCGCGTTCAGGTAGCCGGTGGACAGCGTGGAGATCGCCTTCGTGCCGACCATCATGCGGGCGAACTCGATGATGCGGAACATCTGGCGGATGCCGTCGTGCTTGTCGCCGATCAGCCAGCCCTTGGCGGGGTGCTTGTCGCCGAAGGTCATCTCGCACGTGTTGGAGGCCTTCAGGCCCATCTTGTGCTCGACGTTGGTGGCGTAGACGCCGTTGCGCTCGCCCAGCTCGCCGGTCTCGAAGTCGAAGAGGTACTTCGGGACGAGGAAGAGGGACAGGCCCTTGGTGCCGGGGCCGGCGCCCTCGGGACGCGCGAGCACGTAGTGGAGGATGTTCTCCGACATGTCGTGCTCACCGGAGGTGATGAAGCGCTTCACGCCCTCGATGTGCCAGGAGCCGTCCTCCTGCTGGACCGCCTTGGTGCGGCCGGCGCCGACGTCCGAGCCCGCGTCGGGCTCCGTGAGGACCATGGTGGAGCCCCACTGCTTCTCGACGGCGATCCTGGCGATGTGCTTCTGGACCTCGTTGCCCTCCTCGAAGAGGATGCCGGCGAACGCGGGGCCGGAGGAGTACATCCACACGGCCGGGTTGGCGCCCAGGATCAGCTCGGCGTAGGCCCAGATCAGGGAGCGCGGCGAGGTGGTGCCGCCGATCTCCTCGGGCAGGCCGAGCCGCCAGTACTCGGAGTCCATGAAGGCCTGGTAGCTCTTCTTGAAGGACGCCGGGACCGGCGCGGTGTTGGTCTCCGGGTCGAAGACCGGCGGGTTGCGGTCGGCGTCGGCGAAGGACTCGGCCAGCTCGTTCTCGGAGAGGCGGGTCAGCTCCTCCAGGACGCTCTTGGCGGTCTCGACGTCCATCTCCTCGAAGGGGCCGGTGCCGTACACCTTGTCGCGCCCCAGTACTTCGAAGAGGTTGAACTCGATGTCGCGGAGATTCGGCTTGTAGTGCCCCATGGCGACGGCTCCGTAGAGAGATCGGCGAGGCACTTGCTCCTCGCACCTAGTTCACGTACCAACAAGTAGCTCCGATGATGCTACCCGTCGGTAATAAGAAGCAACCCCGATCCGGTCATCTGTGACGCGTCTCAAGTGCGCCACCCGTACCCTCCGTGCGCCTCGGCTGTCCGGGTGAATCCATACCTCCGTTTCGGGCGCGTCGCGTAACCCGATCGCTACGGTCGGTGACGGACCGTTCACCTCTCGTGCTCGGAGGCACCCATGCGACGACTCCTGACCAAGCTCGGCGGACTGGCGGCGGCGGCGATGCTCACCGTCGGGCTGGCCCACCCCTCCCAGGCGGCGGACCCGGCCTATTTCGAGTTCACCGACATCACCCATGAGCGGGCCGTCGTCCGGATCGACGACCCGGTCAAGATCCAGCACGCCCGGGACCTGCTCAGCGGCGCGACGGACGAGCGGCCCCACCTCGTCGGACGGATCGTCAAGCGGCAGGCGCCGTACAACCCGAGGTGGTCCTTCCACTACAACCCGGAGACCGTGGACTTCTTCGATGTCGCCATCGAGGTCTGCGACGCCACCCTCCCCTACGTCGAGGACCATCTGGACGAGGCGGGCGGCGCCTTCCTGCCCGGGCTCTACTGGTGCCCCTGGACCTCCCGGCTCGTCCGAGAGGTCACGGCGCCGTAGGCCGTTCGGGCGGCGGGGCGGTGCGGCGGCTCGGTACGCTTGCGCGCATGTACGGATACGGCCAGCCCATGGACGGGGGCGCTGCGCAGCAGCAGTACGCGTCGTCGCAGCAGCAGATGCCGGGTGGTGTCGGCGGGTACGGCCAGCAGCCGCCGCTCTACCCGGAGCCGTCGCCGCCCTCGCTCGCGGACGCGGTGCGCGCCTTCACGACCGGGCAGATGTCCGCCGAGGACTTCCAGCAGATCTTCGCCACGTCGAAGGTGTACTGCCCGCGCGGTGACACCCCCGGCTTCCTGGCCCTGCACAACACCCAGCAGCCGGTGATCCCGATGTTCACCTCGCTGAAGGAGCTGCGCCGGTACGCGGGCAAGGAGTCCAAGTACTTCGTCATCACCGGCGCCGAGGTGATCGACCTGCTGCCGACCGGCTACGGCTTCGTCCTGGACATGGAGGGCGAGCACCGGATGGTGTTCGACGCGAAGGCGGTCGAGCAGATGGTCGACTTCGCGATGCGCCGCATGTACGGCGGTTGATCCGCGTGTACGGCGGTTGATCCGCCCGCCCGCACACCGGGGAGCCCGGAGGGAATGCCCTCCGGGCTTTCTCTGTTGTGGGTGGCAAGAAGTTCAACGCTCAACTAAAGTGGGCGTACCAAGGAGGTACCCACCATGCCTGCAGTGACCGTCGAGAACCCGTTGACGCTGCCCCGTGTGACCGCTCCCGCCGACGCCGTGGCACGCCGCGTGCTGACCGTCACGACCGCCCCGAGCGGTTTCGAGGGTGAGGGCTTCCCGGTGCGCCGGGCGTTCGCGGGCATCAACTACCGCCACCTCGACCCGTTCATCATGATGGACCAGATGGGCGAGGTGGAGTACGCGCCGGGCGAGCCCAAGGGCACCCCCTGGCACCCGCACCGCGGCTTCGAGACCGTCACCTACATCATCGACGGCGTCTTCGACCACCAGGACAGCAACGGCGGCGGCGGCACCATCACCAACGGCGACACCCAGTGGATGACCGCGGGTTCGGGCCTGCTGCACATCGAGGCCCCGCCGGAGTCCCTCGTCGTGTCCGGCGGTCTCTTCCACGGCCTCCAGCTGTGGGTGAACCTCCCCGCCAAGGACAAGATGATGGCCCCGCGCTACCAGGACATCCGCGGCGGCAACGTCCAGCTGCTCACCACCCCCGACGGCGGCGCGCTGCTGCGCGTCATCGCCGGTGAGCTGGACGGCCACCAGGGCCCCGGCATCACCCACACCCCGATCACGATGATCCACGCCACCGTCGCCCCCGGCGCGGAGATCACCCTGCCGTGGCGGGAGGACTTCAACGGCCTGGCGTACGTCCTCGCGGGCCGCGGCAGCGTCGGCGCGGAGCGCCGCCCGATCCACCTGGGCCAGACGGCCGTCTTCGGCGCCGGCTCCTCACTGACCGTCCGCGCGGACGAGAAGCAGGACTCGCACACCCCGGACCTGGAGGTCGTCCTCCTGGGCGGACAGCCCATCCGGGAGCCGATGGCCCACTACGGCCCGTTCGTCATGAACACCAAGGACGAACTGATGCAGGCCTTCGAGGACTTCCAGAAGGGCCGCCTGGGAAGCATCCCGGCGGTGCACGGGATGTCCGAGGGCGGCATCTGACCGCTCCTCGGCGGAGTCGGCGGCGGTCGTGAGCGAGTCGTCGGGTGCCGAGTCCCCCTCGTGACCCCGGCCGTACGTCGGCCGGGGTCGGCGTCTGCTCACCCGCCCGGCCCCGCGTCGCAGGACAGGTATGGCCCCGCGTGATCCGCTGGACGCGTGCAGTTCCTACCCGTTGCCGCCCGCCGGTTCGCCGCCTGGTGTGTCGTGCTGCTGCTCGCCGCCGGGGTGGGGTGGGTCGGGGTGCAGTTGTGCGCGGAGTTCCGTACGGCCGTCACGCCGGTGCTGCTCGCCCTGCTCGGGACCGCGCTGCTCGGACCGCTGTACCGGCAGCTGGTGCGGGCGGGGGTGCAGGCGTCGGTGGCGGCCGGGCTCACCTGTGTCGCCGTCGTGGCCGTCGTCGGCGGTGCCGTCTACATCGTCGTCGCCGCGCTCGTGGACACCGGAGCGGAGATCATCGCCTCCTTGCGGGACGCGGCCAAGGGCGTCGCACGGCACTTCGGGGCCGCCGGCACGAGTCTGGACGACCTCGCCGCCAACGCCCGCGAGCTGCTGGGCAAGTTCGGCAGCACGGCCGCGTCCAACGTCATCAGCGGCGTCAGCGTCGTCGGCGAGTCCATCGCCATGGCCGTGCTCGCGCTGCTCCTCGTCTTCTTCTTCCTGCGCGACTCCCACCGCGCCGTGGCCACCCTGCGAGCGGTCGCGCCAGGCGGCAGCGCCGAGCTGCTGGAGGCCATCGCCCGGCGGTCCTTCGCCGCGGTGGAGGGGTTCATGCGCGGCACGACCTTCATCGCGCTCATCGACGCCCTCTGCATCACCGTCGGCCTGCTGATCCTCCGGGTGCCCGGCGCCATCGGGCTCGGCGCGCTCGTCTTCGTCGGCGCCTACATCCCCTACCTCGGCGCGTTCCTCTCCGGCGCGGTGGCCGTGCTGGTCGCCCTCGCCGACCGGGGCTTCGTCATCGCGCTGTGGGTGCTCGGGGTGGTGCTCGCGGTCCAGGTGCTGGAGGGGCATGTGCTGCAACCGGCGATCCAGAGCCGGACCGTGCAGATGCATCCGGCCGTGGTGATGCTGACGATCACCGCGGGCGCCTCCGTCGCGGGCATCCTCGGCATGCTCCTCGCGGTCCCCCTGACGGCGGCGGCCTTCGGGGCCGTCCAGGAGCTGCGGGGGCGTCAGGCCACCTCCTCCGAGGCGCCGGCCCCGGAGCCGCCCGGCTCGTAGAGCTCGAACCAGATGCTCTTGCCCTCGCCCCGCGGGTCCACCCCCCACCCGTCCGCGAGGAGTTCGATCAGCATCAGGCCGCGTCCGGAGGAGGCCAGTTCGCCGGGGCGACGCTTGTGCGGGAGGTCGTCGCCGGTGTCGAAGACCTCCACCCGCAGCCGCCGCCCAGGACCCTCGCCCATGACCTCCGCGAGCAGCAGCGCGTCGGCGTCCGTGTGCACGAGCACGTTGGTGACCATCTCGGAGACCAGCAGCGCCGCCGAGTCCACCTGCTCGGCCGACGCCCAGTCGTGCAGCAGCTCGCGCAGGTGCTCGCGGGCCTCGGCGATCCGCTCCGGCTCGTCCTGTGCCACCGACAGCAGCGTGCGCCGCACCGCCGGCCGTACCGCGACGGTGTCGCCGCGCCCGCAGCCCTCCCCCGGCCGGCACAGCAACAGCAGCGCGATGTCGTCCTCGCGGCGGTCGGCCAGCGGGCCGGTGGTGTGGTGGGAGGACGGCCCGTGCACGCCCTGGACCAGCGCGTCGGCCAGCGATTCCAGGTCGCCCTCGTGGTCCTCCAGGATCGCGCGCAGCCTGCGCCAGCCGCTCTCCATGTCGTGCCCGCCGGTCTCGATCAGGCCGTCGGTGCACAGCATCAGCGTCTCGCCGGGTTCGAGCGTGAACCGGGTCGTCGGGTAGTCGGCGTCCGGGTCGAGGCCCAGCGGCAGCCCGCCCGCCGTCGGCCGTGTCATCACCGTGCCGTCCGCCATCCGGATCACCGGGTCCGGGTGCCCGGCGCGGGCGATCTCCAGCCGGCCGGTCGGCGGGTCGGCCTCCACGTACAGGCAGGTCGCGAAGCGCAGGTCGGTCAGCGCGTCGTCCCCGGCGTCATGGGTGATGCCGTGCAGGAAGCGGGAGGCGCGGGAGAGGACCGCGTCGGGGCGGTGCCCCTCGGAGGCGTAGGCGCGCAGCGCGATCCGCAGCTGTCCCATGAGGCCGGCCGCGCGCACGTCGTGACCCTGGACATCGCCGATGACCAGCGCGAAGCGGCCGGAGGGCAACGGGATCATGTCGTACCAGTCGCCGCCGACCTGGAGTCCGCCGCCGGTCGGGATGTACCGGGCGGCCACCCGCATCCCGGGGATCTCGGGGCCGAGCGACGGCAGCATGGACCGCTGGAGGCCCTCGGTCAGCTCCCGCGCGGACTCGGCGGCTCCGGCCCGGGACAGCGCCTGGGCGAGCATGCGGGCGACCGTCGTCAGGACCGCGCGCTCGTCCGGGGTGAACGCCACCGGGTAGGTGAAGGCGGCCATCCAGGCGCCCATCGTGCGCCCGCCCGCCGTCAGCGGCAGGAAGGCCCAGGAGCGGCGCCCGAAGTGCCGGGCGAGCGGCCACGTCGTCGGGTAGCGGTCCCGGTAGGCCTCGGGCGAGGACAGGTACACCGCGCGGCCCGTACGGACGACCTCGGCCGCCGGATAGTCGGTGGCCAGCGGCATGTGCGAGAAAGGGCCCATGTCGGCGGGGGCGTGCCCGTGCTGTCCGATGATCGTGAGCCGGTCGCCCTCGACACCGAACACCACGAGCCCGTCCGGCGAGAACCCCGGCATCGACAGGCCGCCCGCGACCCGCAGCACCTCCGCCGTGGAGCGGGCCTCCGCCAGCGCCCGGCCCGCGTCCAGCAGGAACGCCTCTCGTGAGCGCCGCCAGTCGCCGGTGACCGCGCTGCGGCCGGCCGCCGTGCCCGGGGCCGGCTCGGTCACCTCCTGGAGGGTGCCGATCAGCTCGTACGCGTGCCGCTCGGCGTCGTAGGACGGCTTCGACCGGCTGCGGACGACCCGCAGGATGTTGCCGTCCCCGTCCATGATCCGGATGCGCACCTCGGCGAGGGTGCCCTCGGCGACCGCCAGCCGCACCACGCCGGTGATCTCGTTCCAGTCGACCGGATGGAAGCGGGCCCGGGTCTGGGCCTCCGTGAGGGTGGTCGGCTCTGGGGGCAGGCCGAGCAGCCGCGCCGCCTCCGCGTCCACGGTGACCAGCCCGGTGTCGGTGTCCCAGTGCCAGAGTCCGGTCGCGAGGGCGGCGAGGACGTCCCCCACGGACGGCAGAGGCTCGCCTGTGCGCATTGCCCCACTTTATGAAGAGGTGAGTGGAGCCTGCCACCGTAGGCGGGCCGGCGGTACGAGCGGTAATGGTGGGGAGCCGATCTTGGGGTGCCCGGTACCCTTGGGATGGCCTAGGCCGTACCCGCCTGGCGACACCCGATCCGCAAAGACTGGATGAACGACGATGCATCGGTACAGGTCCCACACCTGCGGCCAGCTCCGCGCCTCTGACGTCGGCACCGACGTCCGGCTGAGTGGCTGGCTGCACAATCGGCGCGACCTGGGCGGCATCCTCTTCATCGATCTCCGTGACCACTACGGCATCACGCAGCTGGTCGCGCGCCCGGGCACCCCCGCGTACGAGGCCCTGGACAAGATCTCCAAGGAGTCCACGGTCCGCGTCGACGGCCGCGTTGTTTCACGTGGAACCGAGAACGTGAACCCCGACCTGCCCACCGGCGAGATCGAGGTCGAGGTCGCCGAGGTCGAGCTGCTCGGCGCGGCGCAGCCCCTGCCCTTCACCATCAACACCGAGGACGGGGTCAACGAGGAACGGCGCCTGGAGTACCGCTTCCTGGACCTGCGCCGCGAGCGCATGCACCGCAACATCATGCTGCGTACGGCCGTGATCTCCGCGATCCGCCAGAAGATGGCGGCGATGGGCTTCAACGAGATGGCGACGCCGATCCTGTCCGCCACCTCCCCCGAGGGGGCCCGCGACTACGTGGTCCCCTCCCGGGTGCACCCGGGCAAGTTCTACGCGCTGCCGCAGGCCCCGCAGCAGTTCAAGCAGCTGCTGATGATCTCGGGCTTCGACCGTTACTTCCAGATCGCGCCCTGCTTCCGCGACGAGGACGCCCGCGCCGACCGCTCGCCGGGCGAGTTCTACCAGCTCGACGTGGAGATGAGCTTCGTCGAGCAGGAGGACGTCTTCCAGCCGATCGAGAAGCTCATGACGGAGCTGTTCGAGGAGTTCGGAGGCGGCCGTCACGTCACTTCTCCGTTCCCGCGCATCCCGTTCCGCGAGGCGATGCTGAAGTACGGCTCGGACAAGCCGGACCTGCGCGCCAAGCTGGAGCTGGTGGACATCACCGACGTCTTCGAGGGCTCGGAGTTCAAGGCCTTCGCGGGCAAGCACGTGCGCGCGCTGCCGGTGCCGGACGTCTCCGCGCAGCCCCGCAAGTTCTTCGACCAGCTCGGTGAGTACGCCGTCGAGCAGGGCGCCAAGGGCCTGGCCTGGGTGCGCGTGGCCGAGGACGGCTCGCTGTCCGGTCCGATCGCGAAGTTCCTCACCGAGGCGAACGTCGCCGAGCTGACCAAGCGCCTCTCCCTGGCCCCCGGCCACGCCGTCTTCTTCGGCGCGGGCGAGTACGACGAGGTCTCGAAGATCATGGGCGCGGTCCGTGTGGAGGCGGCCAAGCGCGCGGGCCACTTCGAGGAGGGCGTGTTCCGCTTCTGCTGGATCGTCGACTTCCCGATGTACGAGAAGGACGAGGAGACCGGCGGGATCGACTTCTCGCACAACCCCTTCTCGATGCCGCAGGGCGGCCTGGAGGCCCTGGAGACCCAGGACCCGCTGGACATCCTCGGCTGGCAGTACGACATCGTCTGCAACGGCGTCGAGCTGTCCTCGGGTGCGATCCGGAACCACGAGCCGGAGATCATGCTCAAGGCCTTCGAGATCGCGGGCTACGACCGGGAGACCGTCGAGGAGAAGTTCGCGGGCATGCTCCGCGCGTTCCGCTTCGGAGCCCCGCCGCACGGCGGCATCGCCCCGGGTGTGGACCGGATCGTCATGCTCCTCGCGGACGAGCCCAACATCCGCGAGACGATCGCCTTCCCGCTCAACGGCAACGCCCAGGACCTGATGATGGGCGCCCCGACCGAGCTGGACGAGTCCCGCCTGCGCGAGCTGCACCTGACCATCCGGAAGCCGCAGCCCAAGTAGGCAACCCAGCACGTCCCGGCCGTGCGCGCCGATCTGTCCTGACTCGCTCTTGACGATCGGCGCGCACAGCCGTCTCCGGGCCCGGTGACAGCTTCCGTCCCTACGGTCCCGGCCCATGACCGAAACCCCTGAAGCCGGCCGCAGCGGCGAGCCGTCCCGCCCGTCCCGTCGTACGGTGATCATGGCGGGCGGTGCCACCGCCGTGGCCGTGGGCCTGGGCGGCGCCCTGGCCGTCGACGCGTCCGCGGACGACGACACCACCGCGGACCTCTGCTACACGCTGACCTCCGAGACCGTGGAGGGCCCCTACTACATCGACGCCGACAAGCTCCGGCAGGACGTCACCGAGGACCAGGACGGCATCCCGCTGACGCTCACGCTCAAGGTGATCGACGCGGAGAGCTGCGAGCCGCTGAGGAACGCGGCCGTCGACATCTGGCACTGCAACGCGCTGGGCGTCTACTCCGGGTACGAGGCGTCGGGCAGCGGCGGAGGCGGAGGCGGCGGCCCCGCCCCGACCGGGACCCCGACGGGAACCCCGACCGGCACTCCGAGCGGTACGCCCACGGGCGCGCCTCCCTCCGGCGGCCCCGGTCCCGGTGGCGGCGGTGGCGGCGGCCACCAGGAGCCCACCGACGACACCCGCTACCTGCGCGGCACCTGGCGCACCGACAAGCGCGGGCACGTCACCTTCCGGACGGTCTTCCCCGGCTGGTACCAGGGCCGCTGTGTGCACATCCACGTCAAGGTGCACGTCGACGGCACCTGGACGGACGCCGGGTACGAGGGCGGCCGTACCTGCCACACCGGGCAGCTGTTCTTCGCCGAGCAGGCGGTGCTGCTGACGGGGGAGGTGGAGCCGTACTCCACCAACACCACCACCCGCACCACGCTCGACGAGGACACCATCTACCCGGGCAACGGGCACGCCGGCGGCCTGCTGTATCTGACGTACGACCGCAAGCACGTCGCACGCGGTGTCCGCGCCCGGCTCACCCTGGGCGTGGCCCCGGACGAGACGCACGACGGCGGCTGATCCGGCTCACTCGCCCTGCTCCTCCGTATCGGTGTCCGGGGACGCGCCCTCCTCCAGCAGCCGCTCCGCGATGTCGTCGGACCAGTGCTGGGCCCAGGCGCGCAGGGCGACGATCCGGGCCTCGTCCAGGCCGTGGCGGAGGAAGTCCCCGTCGGAGTAGAAGTCCGTGCCCGTCAGCCGGGACTGGAGGGTCGTCAGGTCGAACGGGTCGTGGGCGTGCCGGCGGCCGAGTTCCTCCAGGTCGGGCAGGGAGAACCGGGCCGCCGCGGCCTGTGCGTCGATGAGATCGACGGCGGCACCCCGGTCGTACAGGGCCCGGATCTTCGTGCCGACCGCGTCCGCGAGGGAGAGCGCCGGCCCGTACGCGGTCAGTTCCGGCGGCTGCCAGAACGCCTCCTTGTGCAGTGCGAGCGGGCACGGCTCGCCGGTCGGCGGGTCCGTGACCGTCAGCTGTGCGGTGAGCGCGGTGACCGCGCCGGTCCGCACCCGCCGTCCCCGCGCCTCCAGGGCCGCGCCGACGGCACCGGCGATGTGCTCCACGGCCTCGGCGCTCTCGGTGGCGAAGTCCAGGTTGGCGTGGGGGCGGTGGAGCAGTCCGTGCGCCTGGAGGGCGTAGCCGCCGGCCAGGACCAGACCGTACGGGCCGCCCGCCGCGACGACGTCCGAGAGGAGACGGCGATGGGGTTCGGGGATGTCCACGGGAAGATTTTTCCGGCTTCCCGCCCCACCCGCGCGACGAGTGGCAACTTTCCTCGCCGTGGCGGCCACTGAGGCAGATCAAGACGACGGTGAACTGGACCCCGACGCTCACCGCGGGCCTTCAGACGTCGGCGAAGAACCTGCCGACGGAACTGGCGGACACGACGGGCGCGGGCGTGCTGAAGTAACACCGGCGGCGACGGAAGGGCCCGGGAAGCGTGCGCTTCCCGGGCCCTTGTGCTCGTGCCACGGCTCAGACGGCCGGCTTCTCCTCGAGGCGCGGGAAGAGGACCGCGCCCTTGGTGACCGTGGAGCCCGCCGGCAGCTTGCCCCACGCGCCCGCGTCCTGGATCCGCTGCTCGGCCAGGGCGCCGAGACCGGCCTCCGCGCCCAGGGACTCCCAGAGCTTCTGGGAGGTCTCGGGCATGACCGGGTGCAGCAGCACGGCCACCGCGCGCAGGGCCTCCGCGGCCGTGTAGAGGATCGTCGCGAGGCGGGCCCTGCCCTCCTCGGACTCGTCCTTGGCCACCTTCCACGGCTCCTGCTCCGTGATGTAGCCGTTGACCTGCTTGACGAAGTCGAAGACGGCCAGGATGCCGCCCTGGAAGTCCAGCTCCTCGCCGATGCGGCGGTCCGCCTCGGCCACGGCCTTGGCCAGGCCGTCGTGGATCGCCTTCTCCGCCTCGCCGTCGGCGGTCGACTCCGGCAGCGTGCCGCCGAAGTACTTGCCGACCATGGCGGCCACGCGGGAGGCGAGGTTGCCGTAGTCGTTGGCCAGCTCGGAGGTGTACCGGGCGGAGAAGTCCTCCCAGGAGAAGGAGCCGTCCTGGCCGAAGGAGATGGCCCGCAGGAAGTACCAGCGGTAGGCGTCCACGCCGAAGTGCGAGGTGAGGTCCTGCGGCTTGATGCCGGTCAGGTTCGACTTCGACATCTTCTCGCCGCCGACCATCAGCCAGCCGTTGGCCGCGATCTTGCCGGGGAGCGGGAGGCCCTGGGCCATCAACATGGCGGGCCAGATCACCGCGTGGAAGCGGAGGATGTCCTTGCCGACCAGGTGGACGTCGGCGGGGAAGGTGGCCTCGAACTTCTCCTGGTTCTCGTTGTAGCCGACCGCCGTGGCGTAGTTCAGCAGCGCGTCGACCCACACGTAGATCACGTGCTTGTCGTCCCAGGGGATCGGGATGCCCCAGTCGAAGGTCGAGCGGGAGATGGAGAGGTCCTGGAGGCCCTGGCGGACGAAGTTCACGACCTCGTTGCGCGCGGACTCGGGCTGGACGAAGTCCGGGTTGGCCTCGTAGTGGGCGAGGAGCTTGTCGGTGTACTCGCTCAGCTTGAAGAAGTAGTTCTCCTCGCTGAGGATCTCCACCGGCTTCTTGTGGATGGGGCACAGTTTCTGGCCCGCGAACTCTCCCTCGCCGTCGAGCAGCTCGCCCGGGAGCTTGTACTCCTCGCAGCCGACGCAGTACGGGCCCTCGTAGCCGCCCTTGTAGATCTCGCCCTTGTCGTACAGATCCTGGACGAATTCCTGGACGCGGTCGGTGTGCCGCTTCTGCGTGGTGCGGATGAAGTCGTCGTTCGCGATCTCCAGGTGCTCCCAGAGAGGCTTCCAGGACTCGGTGACGAGCTTGTCCGCCCACTGCTGGGGCGTCACCCCGTTCGCCTCGGCCGTGCGCATGATCTTCTGACCGTGCTCGTCCGTGCCGGTGAGGTACCACACCTTCTCGCCGCGCTGACGGTGCCAGCGGGTGAGCACGTCGCCTGCGACGGTCGTGTAGGCGTGGCCCAGGTGAGGAGCGTCGTTGACGTAGTAGATGGGGGTGGAGACGTAGTACGCCTTGTCACCCTGCTTCTCGGATCCAGTGGCCGCCATAAGTCGAAATCCTACTGGCCCGCCGAAGATCGACTCACATGCGTTTCGGGGGGTGGACCCGTGTGGCCCACCCCCCGTGTGGTGACTACATGGGGTGACTACATGGGGTGGCTACGGCCGCCAGGCCGCCAGTACGCCCTCGTACAGCTCGGTGTCCGTCAGCTCGCGGGGGGTGGGGCCCGCGTGGAAGAAGGACGTGTTGCCGGTCTTCAGCTTGCGGAGGTAGTCGAAGGCCTTGTTGTCGTGGTCACCGAAGGCGACGAAGGAGAAGAAGAGGGCGGGGTGGTTCGTGGCGGTGTCGGTGAGGGACTGGGTGGCGGGGGTCTTGGCGTCCGGGGCGCCGTCGGTCTGGAACACGACCAGGGCGGGGGTGCCGGGGGTGGTGTTCTTCTCGTAGTGGGCTACGACGGCCTGTACGGCGGCGTGGTAGCTGGTACGGCCCATGCGGCCGAGGCCGGCGTGGACGTCGTCGATCTTCGTCTCGTGGTCCGGGGTGAGGGTGAGGTCGGTGGTGCCGTCGACCTCCGTGGAGAAGAAGACGACGTGGACCGTGGCCTCGGGGTCGAGGTGGGCGGCGAGGGCGAGGGTCTGGTCGGCGAGGGCCTGCGCGGAGCCGTCCTTGTAGTACGGCCGCATGCTCGCGGAGCGGTCGAGGACCAGGTAGACCTTGGCGCGGGTGCCGGTGAGGTCGGTCTTCTTGAGGGTGGCTGTGGCGGCTTTGTAGGCGGTGGTGAGGGAAGGGGTCTGGGACTTGATCTTGGCGAGGGTGGTGGCGGGCTGAGCCTTGCCAACCGCCTCGGCTTCGCGGGTTGCCTGCGGCTCCGGGTCCGGGTCCGCCTCGGCTTCGCGGGTTGCCTGCGGCTCCGGGTCCGGGTCCGCCTCGGCTTCGCGGGTTGCCTGCGGCGCCGGGTCCGGGTCCGCCTCGGCTTCGCCATCGGCGTCCGTGTTCCCACCCGCACCACCCGTGCGGGTCTCGTCGTCAGGTGCGGGTGGCCCCTGTGGGGCGTTCTCGCCGTCGGCGGCCTGCGGGGCGGTGGTCGCCTCGGCGGGCACGGCGGCCTCCGCCTCCACGTCCGCCTCCGGCTGAGCCTCAGCCGCCGAGTCCGCCTTCGGCCCGGTTGCCGGTTCCGGCTCGGCCTCCGCTTCCGACTTCGTCGTCGCTTCTGCCTTCGGCTCGACTGCTGTTTCCGCCTCGGGCTGGGCCACGGGCTCCGCCTCGGGCTGAGCCTCAGCCGCCGCGTCCGCCTTCGGCTCAACCGCTGCTTCCGCTTCCGGCTCGGTTGCCGGTTCTGCTTCTGACTCCGGCTGAGGCTCGGTCGGCGGGTCCGCTTCCGCTGCCGGGGCGGTTGCCTTGGTGCTGGTCGGCTCCGGTTCCGTAGCCGTGGCGGGCTGCGGTTCCGGAGCCGGTGTCGCTGCGGTCTGCTCCTGGGCGGGCTTCTCCGCCACCGGCGCGCTCTGCTCAGCCGTCGGCTCGGGCTCGGGCTCCTCGGCGGTTTCCGTCTCCGCCGGGGTCGTCGGCGTGGACTTCTCCTCGGCCTCGTCCTGGGCCTCGGCCGAGGCCGCGACCGGGAGCTTCTCCTCGGCCTTGTCCTTGGCCTTGTCCTCGGCCTTCTCCTCCGGCGCGTTCTCCGTCTGGGCTGGAGTCGGCTCTTCGGTGCTCTCCTCCTCGGTCCTCTCCTCGGCCTTGGCCGGAGATGGCACCTCGGGGGTCTTCGGCGGGTGGGGTGGGGGGTTCAGGTTGTCGAAAGCCGCTGCCACCAGCTCGTGTTCCTCGGTGGGGGTGCGGCGGGGTTCGGGGACCGAGGGTGGGGTCGGGGAGTGCGCGGGGGTCTGGTTCGCACCCTCCGGCTCGGTGGCTCGTGCTTTGCGTGAGCGGCCGAATGCGTTCCGCAGGAGAGTGAGAATGCCCATGTGCGCAACCCTTCGTGAGTTGTAGCCGTCAATCCCTGGCCAGGACGGACACGTAAGGTTAGCGGCCCCGGATTGCGGGAGCGGTCAGCGCGGGGACGCGATCGCGCGGGCCGCCGCCACCTCCTGGCGCAGGGGTTCCAGGACGCTGCCCGCCGGGCCGGTCAGGTCGGTGCGGACGGCGATGAGGGTCTCCGCGTTCCGTACGCCCTCCGACAGCTCCCACAGTTGCCGGGTGACCTGGGTGATCTCGGCGGTGGACGGCGCCGCCGCCCCGTGGCGGACGCGGACGCGGGCGGCCGTGGTGGCGTCCACGATCCGTTCCACGGCGACGACCAGCGGCCACCACGCGGCGGCGCGCCGGCCGGTCGGCGGTGGTTCGGTCAGGGCCCGCTGGAACTCCGTCCGGATGACGGACAGGTCGCGGTAGAGGCGGCGGCGCATACGGGCCCGGGCGGGCGGGTCGGCGTGCGGGCCGAAGGCGGCCTCGACGTACGCCGCCGTGTCGGCCACCGCGTCGGCGAGGCGGTCGCCCACCCGGGTGTGCCAGCTCTCGGGCCACAGCAGGTAGCCGGCGGTCAGCGCGACGGCGCAGCCCAGCAGGGAGTCGGCCAGCCGGGGCAGCAGCAGTGCCGTGCCCTGGTGGTTGAGGATGTCGGAGAGGATGAGGATCACCGGGGTGATGGCGGCCGTCTGGTAGCCGTAGCCCCGGGGGGTGAGGGCCGGGATCAGCGGGGCGAGGACGAAGAGGACGGGGACGTGCCACCAGCCCAGCGGGACCTCGGCCAGGATCAACGCCGCGATCAGCAGGCCGGCCACCGTGCCGAGCGCGCGCAGCAGGGCGCGGGAGAAGACCGAGCCGAAGTCGGGTTTGAGGACGAAGGTGATGGTCAGGGCGACCCAGTAGGAGCGCGGGACGGGGATCAGGGAGACCAGGGCCTGGCCGATGCCGATGCAGAGGGCGAGGCGTACGCCGTAGCGCCAGGAGTTGGCGGACAGGACGACGTTGCGGGCCGCGCGGGCGGCGCGGATGCCGAGGGCGGCCGGCCGGCCCAGGCGGTCGTCGATGCCCCGGGGGTCCACGTCGGGGGCGGTGACGACCTCGGCGGTGTGGCGCAGGGCGTGGTCCACCGCCCGGGCCGTCTCCGTGGTGGGGACGGGGAGGCGCAGGGGCGGGAGGGTGCTCGCCCCTGTCGCGACGGCGTGGGCCAGGTGGTGGAAGGCTTCCGGGATCTGCGGGGGGAGCGGGCGGGCCGCCAGGTGGGCCGCGGGGGCGGCCTCGATCACCGGGGTGATGGCGTTCAGCTGGGCGAGGAGCCGGGTGAGGTCCGGGCTGCGGCCGTGGTGGCGGGCGCGCCGGGCCAGGATCAGGTCGTAGGACTGGTTCAGGGACTGGGTGACGGCGCGGCGGGCCTCCTCGTAGTCCTCGGTGCGGTCGGTGCCGGCGGCGGCGAGCAGGGTGGCGACCGTGCGGTAGGTGGCCGCGACCGCGGCCCGTTCGGGCACGCCCGCGCGCAGCGGCCAGGCCAGCAGCCCGAGGACGAGGACGAGGAGGCCGCCGCCGGTCAGCAGGGTCGGGGCCAGCCACCAGGGGGAGGGGAGCGGGAGGCCCGCGCCCACCACGCAGTTCAGCAGCAGGAGCAGCCCGGAGACCGAGGCGACCGCGCCGATCGTGGAGATCATGCCGGAGACGAGGGCGACGCCGGTGACCGCGGCCACCGCGTACCAGCCGTGCCCGTACACCAGGGTGCCCAGGGTGACGCCGACCGCGCCGAAGAGCTGCGGTACGGCGATGTTGAGGACGCGCATGCGGTAGGCGTCGGCGGTGTCGCCGATGACGCCGGACAGGGCGCCCATGGAGGCGAGGGCGCCGTAGGCCGGGCGGCCGGCGGCGAGGCCGAGCGCCAGGGGGAGGGCCATGGCGAGGGCGGCGCGGGCCACGGCGGCCCAGTTGACGGGGGCCTGCTGGGGTTTGAGGTTCCGGACCAGCCAGTCGGGAGGGGTGAGGCTGATGGGGAACTCTCGGGCCATGCGCCCATTATCACCGGGTTGATCCGGCAGGGTCAGGTCCGTCGGTGCACGGCTCAGGTCCGTCGGTGCACGGCTCAGTCCCGTCGGTGCAGGGTGAGATCCACGACCAGGGCGCGGTGGTCGGTGCCGGACACGCGCAGGAAGCGGGCGCCGGTCGCGGTGAAGTCCCGGGACACCAGCACATGGTCGATCTGGGCGCCGATGAGGGAGGCGGTGCGGGACGGCCAGCTGGGGGCGCGGTCGTGGCCGGCGAGGCGGGCCGCATCGGTGAGGCCGGTGTCGAGGACGCGCCGGAAGGCCGCGTGGTCCTGCGAGGCGTTGAAGTCCCCGGCGAGGATCACGGGGCTGTCGTCGTGGGCGGCGGCGAAGGCGCGGAGCCGGGCGAGTTCGCGGCGCCACAGGCCCACCTGGTCCGGCAGCGGGGGCATGGGGTGGGCGAGCTGGAGGCGTACGGCGTGGCCGCGCACGTCGGCGACGGCGCCGGGCATGCCCAGCGTGCCGCGGACGCCCGCGGCTGGTCCGAGCGGGAAGCGGCTCAGGACGAGGGAGCCCTTGGAGCCGTCCTCCTCGACGGCCCGGCGGTGCGGGTAGACGCTCGCGAAGTCGCCTTCCAGGGTGGCCCGGCAGCCGGACTCGCACTCCTGGACGAAGACCACGTCCGGCCGCCGGTCGCGCAGGACCGGGACCAGGGCGGGCGTGCCGCGGCCGGACTCGACGTTCGCGGTGAGCACGCGGAGCCGGGCGAGGGGCGGGCCGTCGGGCTCGCCGGTCTTGCCGTACGGCTCCAGGTACCAGGCGAGCAGGCCGAGGACGGCGACTCCCCACAGCAGGCCCGGCCACCAGCGGGCGAGCAGCGCGCACAGCAGCGCGAAGCCGGCCGGTGCGAGCAGCCAGGGCAGGAAGGCGAGCAGCTGGGGTACCGGGGTGATGCCGTCGGTGTCGGCGACCCGGCAGCCGACGACCACGCTCACCCCGGCGAGCAGCAGTCCGGCGCACCAGGCGCCGAGCCTGCGTCCGGGGCGCTGGGTCACGGGGCGAGCCTATGTTTCAGCCGTCCAGCCGCGCCAGGAATTCCGTCAGCGCGCGGTTGAACTCCACGGGTCGTTCCAGGTTGGGCAGATGGGCGGCGCCCTCGATGACGTGCAGGACCGAGTCGGGGAGGGCCGCGTGCATGGCCTCGGCGTCGGCGACCGGGGTGTAGGTGTCGTCGGCGCCGACCAGGACGAGGGCGGGCACGGGCAGCGTGGACAACAGGGCGCGGTAGTCGGGGCGTTCGGCCCGGCCGCGCAGCGCGGCGGCGGCGCCCTCGGGGGAGGTGGCCGTCATCATGCGGTGCACGTGGGCCTTGACCTCGGGGTCGGCGTAGGGGGCGACCATCTTCTCCAGCACCTCGTCGGCGTAGCCGCGCAGGCCCTCGGCGAGCAGCCGGTCGGCCATGGCGTTGCGGCTCCGCCGGCCCTCGGGGGTCTCGGCTTCGGGGAAGGTGTCGGCGAGGACGAGGCCCCGGACGCGGTCGCCGGAGCGGGCGGCGCACTCCATGGCGATCTGGCCGCCCATGGACAGGCCGGCGAGGACGAAGGTGTCCACACCCAGGTGGTCCAGGAGGTCCGCGATGTCCTGGGCGTGGCGGGCCAGCGGGACCGTGCCGGGGGTCACGGGGGAGGCGCCGTAGCCGCGCAGGTCGGGGGCGATCACCCGGCGGGTCGCGGCGAACTCCGTGAGCTGCGGCTGCCACATCGTGCGGTCGAAGGGGTGGCCGTGGACGAGGACGAGGGGAACCCGGGAGGTGACTCCGGGGTCTTTGTCCTCGAATGCGAGGAAGGAGGGCATGGCAACGACCCTAGGGTGCCGCCATCGCTCGGTGCAATAAGATCTTTGCCCTCAGTGCAATCCAACCAGCCCGGGAACAGGGGGAGTTGTGGACGACTACCGGCGCATCGCCGACCGGATCGCCGCCGACATCACCGGCGGACGGCTGCGGCCCGGCCAACGGCTGCCGCCCCAGCGGGTGTTCGCGCGACGGCGCGGCATCGCGCCGTCGACGGCCGGGCGGGTCTACGCCGAACTCGTGCGCCGGGGACTGGTGGTGGGCGAGGTCGGACGCGGCACGTTCGTGCGGGCCACCGCGCCGGACGGGCAGCCCGGGATCGCCCTGACCGAGGCGGCCGGCACCCCGCTCGTCAACCTGGAGCTGAACTACCCCTCCGTACCCGGGCAGGCCGAGCTGCTGGCCCCGGCCCTGACGTCGCTGCTGCGGCCGGACGCGCTCGGCCAGGCGCTGCGGCCGGCCCCGGCGGCGGGCACCCCGGCGGCCCGGGAGGCGGTCGCCGCCCTCCTCGCCCCGAGCGGGCTGCGGACCGCCCCGGATCGCGTCCTGTTCACCGGCAACGCCCGCCAGGCCATCGCCGCCACGCTCGCCGCCCTGGTCCGGCCCGGCGGCCGGGTCGGGGTGGAGCCGCTGACGTATCCGCTGGTCAAGGAGATCGCGGCGCGTCTCGGCCTGGTCCTCGTCCCGCTCGCCACGGACGCGGAGGGCCCCCTGCCGGAGTCGGTGGCCGCAGCCCACCGCAGCGCCCCGCTGTCCGCCCTCTACCTCCAGCCCGCCCTGCACAACCCGACCTCCCGCACGGTGACCACCGGGCGGCTGCGGCAGCTGGCCGACTGTGTCCACAGGCTGGGGACACCGGTGGTCGAGGACCGGATCTGGGCCTTCCTGGACACGGGCGGCACGCCCCCGCTCGCCGCGCTCGCGCCCGGCCTGGTCCACCTCGTCGACAGCCTCTCCAAGCGGGTCGCGCCCGGCCTCACCGTCGGTTTCGCCGTCGTACCGGAGGACCGCGTGGAGGCGGTGGCGCGGGCCGTCCGTTCCGGCGGGTGGAGCGCGGGCTCCTTCGCGCTGGAGGCGGCCGTGCGCTGGCTCGGCGACGGCACCGTGGACCGGCTGGTGGCCGCCAAACGGCAGGACGCCCGGCGCCGGCAGCGGCTGGTCGCCGAGAAGCTGGCCGGGTTCGCCGTACGGTCCGACCCGGCGGCCTACTTCGCCTGGTGGGAGCTGCCCGCGCCGTGGCGGGCGGACACCTTCACGGCCGCCGCGCGGGCGCACGGCATCGCCGTCACCCCGGGTACGGCCTTCTGCGTCGACCCGAGCCGGACGCCGGACGCGGTCAGGCTCGGGCTCGGGTCGGCGCCGGAGCCCCGGCTGGCGCGGGCGCTGGAGACCCTCGCCGGCGTCGCGCGGGACGGGGCAGCCGGAGGTGGCGGGTGAGCCAGACGACGAGGGCGACCGCCAGGCCGAGGGCCAGCAGCAGCCAGGCGGCCGTGCGCAGGGTGCCGGTCAGGGCGTCGTAGACGGCGCCCGCCGCCGGGTGGGACACACCGGCGGGCAGGTCGGCCAGGGTCAGATCGCGGCCGACGGCGAGGGCGACGGCGAGCAGGGCGCCGCCCAGGGCCGTGCCCAGGGCGGTGGCGGCAACGGCCCGGCGCCGGTGGACGGCGAGCCCGATCCCGCCGACGGCGAAGGCGACGGCCGCCATCGGCAGCCAGAAGCCGGCGACTTCGAGCACGTGGTACCCCTTCCGGAGCGTGGACAGGCGGTCCGCCGGGAGCACGGGGACCTCGGTGTGCTCCACCGGGATGCGTGCGGCGAGCGGCACGTGGTCACGGGTGAGCTGGCGTTTGACCTGGGCGGTGACGGGGGCAAGGTCGACGGTGACGGTGCGCTCGTCCTCCGCGCGCAGGGCGCGCAGGACGGCGTCGTGGGTGATCCGGTTGCCGGTGTCCCAGGCCAGCCGGAAGGCGCGGGTCTGGGTGAAGGAGCGGACCGCGTCGTGCACGAACGGGCGGACCGAGCCGCGCACCGGGCGCACGTCCAGATGCTCGTCCACCGCGTGCAGGATGCCGTCGCCGACCGTGTCCACGACGGCCTCCCGCACGGCCGGGTCGGCGGCGAGCGGCGCCATCGTGGTGACGTACCGGCCCGTGTCGGCGAGCCCGTACGCCGCCCAGGCCGCCAGCGCGCCGAACGGCACGAGGAGGCAGGAGAGGGCGATCAGTACGGCCGACAGGGCGCTCCTGAGGCGTTGGGGCACGCTTCCAGGCAAGGCCCATCGGGGTCGGGGCGCGAGCGGGAGGACTGCGTTCGGGCGCTCTCCGGTGGAGGGTTCACCTGAACGGGTGTTTCCTGGTGCTGGGGAGAACAAAGTGGCTGATGTGGGCCACTGGGACACAGGGGAACGCGTGGGCCCCGGCCGACCGGCCGGGGCCCACGCGCGTCCGCTCGCGGTCCCGGCGTCCGCTCGCGGTCCCGGCGTCCTCAGCGGATCCGGCGGCCGAACGCGTCCTCCCGCGTGTAGTAGCGGTAGAAGAAGAACGCGAAGGTGGCCGCCGACACCAGCAGGGACATCAGCACCGACCGCTGCACGTCGCCGCCCTGGCTGGCGCTCTGGGTGGGGAAGAAGCTGCCGCTCTGGTTGTACAGGAAGCCGAACGCACAGCCGGTGAACGCCGTCCACAGCAGCGCGTGCACCTCCCGCGGCATCCGGGGGGCCAGTATCAGCAGGGCCGCGCACAGCACCGCGAACACCAGCGCGCTGACGAAGCCGAGCAGCACGTTCCAGCCGGTGATCGGACCGCCGAAGCGGTTGTTGGCCGCCACCCAGTAGCCGTAGACCAGGCCCAGCACGACCGGGACGGCCAGCCGGCCGATCGCGTGGGTGCGCGCGTCGAAGACCTCGGGTGAACGCCGGACCACATCGGTCGACCGGCGCTCCGCCTCGGGCGTACGGCCGGGCCGGGACGTTCCGCCGGGCGCGGGTGCCGCTTGAGCCATGAGAGCACTCCTCTCTCCTCGCCCCCGATCTCCAGGGCACACCGGGGCGCACGGCCTGGCAACTCGGCCAGGAGGGTGACGAGTGCCCGGATGCGTGGAGTTCTCTCCCGTGATTCGCTGAAGGACATGGAGGGCTGGCCGCCGTGACGGAGATGGAGTACGAGCGGCGGCGCGGCTCGCCGCTGCGGATCCGCGGGGTGAGCGTCGCGTGGCTGCCGCCTCTGGTGCTGCTCGTCGGTGTCGTCCTGCTGGACTTCAACACCGGCGAGAGGTTCCGGATCGTCACCTGGATCGTGCTGGTCCCGGGCATCGCCGCCGCGATCTGCGGGGTGTGGACGACGGCGGCCTACAGCGTGGTGTCCGTGGTGACGTACGTCCTCGTGGACAACGCGTGGCCCGACCAGTACCAGGCCGGATTCGGCGACTTCCTCCTCGTCGCCCTCGGCGGCGCCCTGGCCACCCTGGCCGCGGCCGTGCGCACGCGCCAGGAACGGCAGGTGGGGCACATCCGGGACATCGCCGAGACCACCCGGCGCACCGTGCTGCGCCCGCTGCCGCCGCGCTGGGCCGGGCTGGAGCACGCGGGGGTGTATCTGGCCGCCGACGTCGACGCCCGGGTGGGCGGCGACTTCTACGACATCCAGCCGGGGCCGCACGGCACGCGGGTGCTCGTCGGCGACGTGCAGGGCAAGGGGCTCGGCGCGGTGGAGGCCGCGGCCGCGCTGCTCGGCACGTTCCGGGAGGCCGGGTACCACGAGAAGGACCTGAAGACCGTCGCCGAACGTCTGGAGACCCGGATGCGGCGGCACCGCGCCCACACCGCCGCGCTCGGCCGGGACGACGGCGACCGGTTCGCCACCGCCGTCCTCATCGACTTCCCCCAGGGCACCACGGACGCGATCGACGTCACGAACTTCGGCCACGAGCCCCCGCTCGCCGTCGGCCCGCACGGGGTCCGCGAGCTGCCGAGCGGCGACGGGCTGCCGCTCGGCCTCGGCGACCTCACGGGCGCCCCGCCGCCGGTGCACCGGTTGCGGCTGGCCGCCGACGAGACGCTGCTGCTGGTCACCGACGGGGTGACCGAGGCCCGCGACAAGCCCGGCGAGTTCTACCAGCTGGCCCACGAGGTGTCCCGCGCGGTCCGCGCGGACCCCCGCCGCAGCGAGCCCCGCCGCCTGGTCCGCCGAGTCCGCGACGGCGTACTGCGCCACAGCGGAGGCTGCCTGGAGGACGACACGACGATCTTCGCGGTACGGCGGCTCAGCGGGGACGCGGAGGCGTCGGGTGCGGGGGGCGCAGGGGGCGTGGTGGGGGCGGACGTGTGGGGGACCGGCGGTACCGCGGGTGGGGGTGCCGGGGGTGGGGGTGGCAGGACGGGAGGTGAGTGACGGCGGGCGCGCCAGGTGGCGGGGAGCGGGGGCCTGGGAGCCGGCGGAGGCGGGCCGGGCCGGGCGGGACGTTAGAGGTGCCTTGGCGTCGGGGGTGCCGGGCCGTGGGGGCCTTGTCGGGTGCCAGGGACCAGCGGGTCCCAGGCCGGCGGTGCGCCGAGGAGCCTCGGCGCCGGGCTTGTGGGGTGGGCAGGGCGGGGGTCGCTCGGGCGTGAAGGGGCCGAGAAGCTGTGGGGCGAGGGGGTTCGGGGGCGGGCGGCAGGCGCTCGAAGAGGGGGGTTTGCCGGGGGGACGCGTCGGTTTGCGGGCGCAGCGGTTACGGTGCTGGCTGGAGAGCGGATTCACGGGGCCCCGGGTACGGAGGGGTCGCGGGGTCCACAGGGTGACTTGGGGGAGGCACGATGCCCGGAACCGTGCTGCTGCTCGCGGCCGCGCCGCTGGGCCGGGGGCGCCTGGTGGACGCGGCCGGTGTCCTGCCGGTGCTGGCCGCGGTCGCCCCCGCCGTACTGTCCGGTGCCGACACCGCGAACGTCGTCGAACTCGCCGACCCGCTGGAGCCGCAGGCCGTCCTTACCCGGCTGCGGGCCGCCGCGGCCTCCCCCGGCCCGCTCACCGTGTACGTCACCGGCCAGTTGCAGCTGGACCGCCGCCAGCACCAGCCGCACCTCGCCCTGGCCCGCACCACGCCGGCCACGGTCCGCTACACCGCGCTGCCCTGGCACTGGATCCGCGAGGAACTGCGCCTGCGCTCCGCCGCGGACACCGCGCTCGTCGTGGACCTGCACGCGGACACCGAGGCCTGGCGGCACGTCACCGAGCGCGGCCTCGACTCCGGCCGGAACACCGCCGTGTACGGCCGTATCGCCCCGGCGACGGGACGGCGGGGCCTTGCGGAGCCGGCGTACATGAAAACGGTGGCCACGCTCCTGCGCAGCGGCCACCGGCCCCCGCTGGACGCCTTGCACCAGCAGGCCGTGGGCCGTATCCCCCAGGAGACGAAGGGCAATCTGCTGCTGGCCGACGCGGGCGGCCACGCCGTACCCGCCGCCACCACCTCCCCCGCCACGTTCACCGCCCCTCTCCCCTCCCCCCGCCCCGAAGACCCGCACGCCGTCATCAGTGACGCCGTGCGGGCCGGGCGGCACGGGGAGGCCGACGGGATGGCCGCCCGGTACGAGGCGGAGGCGGCACGGGCGTACGGCGCCGGGTCGGAGCAGGCGCTGCACTGGAGCGAGGTGCGGGCCGATCTGGCGATGTTCGCGGGGGACCCGGTGCGCAGCTGCCGGGCCTGGCTGGTGGTGGCCCGGACGCGGCTGGCCGCCGGGCAGGCGGTGGACGCGCCCGCCGTGGAGGCGGCCGTGGACCGTGCCCACCACCAGTGGACCCGTATCAAGGACACGGCGCGGGCCCGTGAACTCGGGCCCGCGCTCGCGGAGCTGCGGTTGAGGGTGCCGGGCCGCCGGCGCGGCGCGCTGGAGAACGTCCAGCGGCAGCTGGGCCGGCTCCAGGCCGCCCCGTGACCCTTACCTGGTGAACGTGAGGTACTTCCAGGCGCCGTGCGTCGTGGAGTTCACGGTGTCACCGGACGCGCTGTTGATGTACGACGAGCGCACCCGGAACCGCCAGCCGACGTCCTCGCCGTGGTCGCCGGTGATGCGGACCTTGGAGACGCCGTCGGAGCCCAGCTTGAAGTACGCGGGGTCGCCCGGGTACCAGCGGCCCTGGTAGTACACCTCGAACTCGAACTTCTGCGCCCGGCCCGGGTAGTACGACATCTTCGTCGTGATCAGCGGGTCCTTGGTCTTGTGGAAGAAGTAGTACGTGTGGCCCCACGCCGACTTCGCCGTGTAGTGGCTGCTGACCGACGTGGACACGCTCACCCGGGCGCCGACGGTGCTCGCGGCGGACGCCGGCTTGTAGCGGGAGTCGCCCGCGAACTTCGCGGTGATCTTGGCGTCCCGCTTCAGGTCCAGCGTGACCGACAGGTTGCCGTCGGAGTTGACCTTGCCGGACTTCACCAGCTTGTTCGGCTTGTCGCCGCCGAACGGGTCGGCCCAGATCTCCACCGTACGGTTCTTGTACGTCGTCCCCAGGTGCGCGGTGAACTTGACGTCCTGGCCGTAGGAGTAGACCTTGCCGTTGTTGTTGACGGTCAGCGTCGGCTTGGCGCGGGAGACCTCGACGGAGTCCGAGCCGGAGGCCGCCGCGTGGCCGGCGTCGCCGGCGTAGGCCACCGTGTACTTCACCTTGCCGCCGGCCGGCGGGGTGTCGGTGAAGGAGAACGTGCCGTCGGCCTTGGTGACCGCCGCCGCGAGGGCCTTGCCCGTCGGCGACTCCAGGTCGGTGCGGGTCACGGTCAGCCTGGTGCCGGCGGGGACGGCCGCCTTGGAGGCGACCTTGCCCTTGACGGTGAGCGGCTTGGCGCGGGTGGCGGTGGCCGGCGCGTCCACGGTGACGGTGGAGACCGCCTTGGTGGGCGCGATCAGGACGCGCAGGGAGTACACGCCCTCGCTGTTGCGGGTCACCGCGAACAGCCGGGAGCCGTCGGGTGCCCAGGCCAGACCGCCCCGGGCCAGCAGGTCGGAGCCGCTGGTGGTGCCGGTGTTCGGGAAGTCGTAGGTGCGGACCGCCTCGCTGCTGCCGGGCTTGAAGACGTAGACGTCCGGCTCGTAGGAGCCGTCGATACCGGCCGCGACCGTGCCGTCGGGGGCGATGGCGACGGAGTTGGGGTACGCGTCCGTGACGTACTTGCCGTCCTCGTTGAGGTCGGAGGTCCGGAACACCTGCTGGTAGTACGGCGCGCCGCTGGCCACCACGACGTCCTTGCCGTCGGGGGTGACCTGGAGGTCGCCGAGGTTGCTGCCGGCCTCGCGGGTGCTCGCCACCTTGGTGGCGGTGCCCGACGAGACGTCGTACGAGGCCAGTTCGACCGGGCTCTGCCCGACCGCACCGGCGATCAGGGTGCTGGAGCCGGGCGCGGCGTCCAGCAGCGGGGCCGCGTACCAGCCGTTGTCCTGGCCGAGGGTGACCGTGTGGTCCTCGGTGGTCAGGTCGACGGAGCCGATGTTGCCCTCGGCGGCGCCGCCGTAGCCGAACCACAGTTTGCCGCCCGCGAGGGCGACGCTGAGCGGCTTGTCGCCGACCTCGTACCGGGTGGTCTCGGTGTCGGTGGCGGTGTCGAAGACCGCGATGGCGTCGAGGTCCTGCACGGCCGCGTAGAGCGTGCCGGAGTCGGCGGACAGCTCCAGGCCCTGGACGCCGGAGAGGTTGGTGGTGATCTCCTTGAACGGCTTGCCGTTCAGGTCCGTCACCACGATCTTGCCGTTGAGCGGGTCGCTGACGAAGACCTGCTGGTGGACGGCGTCCACGACGATGTCACCGGTCTGCCTGACCGGCAGGGCGGTGGTGGAGTCGGCGGACGCCGGTGTCGCGGCGAGAGCCGCCGAGCTGAAGAGGACCGCCAGGGTGGTGGCTGCCGTGAGAGAGCGCTTGCGCACGCTGATTCGAACCCCCCGGAACGAATGAGAAAAAAAGACATGGGTGCCGCGCGGGCATGGCGATGCGTCTGCCCCCTGTGCATGAGCCGTGTGCGCCTCGTGCGGCGAGTGTGGAAAGACTAGGTCATGCCACTGACAAAAGCGCGAGGGCCCCTCCCGGACATGCTCAGGGCGTACAGCGGGGCAGCCGCCGCGCCCGGGGGTGGCGCGGCGGCTGTGGGTCAGTGCTTCTGGAGGGTCGTCAGCTCACGTCAGCGCGGCCACGCGACGAACGGGATGCGACCGGAGTGCACCGTGGCACCGCTGTCGCGTCCGCCGCCGCCACCCCGAAGGCCACCCGGGTCGGCGATTCGGAAGCGCGGGGCGGCCCGTTGCCTGGGTCGCACTCCCGCGGTACCCGAGTGCCGTCACGCGCCGCTTCGGCCGCCCGGCGCGCCCGTCGGCGTCAGCGATCCGCCTGCTGGGTCGCCGCTGTCGCGGGTGCCGGTGTGGTGCCGGCCGCGCGGGCCGGGCCGGCGTTGGCCGCGAGGAGGAGGGCCGTGGCGGCTGTGACGGCGGCGATGATCGCTCGGGCGGTGGACGTTCGGCCGATCGGGCGGATGCGGGAGTGGGGCGGTGCGTAGGGTGCGGATGTACGTCCGGGCACGGCGACCTCGCAACACAACAGCGGCGTGTTAAGCATGTTTAATTCGCCGTTTAACCTAGGGGCTGCCGGAGCGCAACGGCAAGGGGTGTCAGGGGAGTTGGGGGGCATGGGTATGCGGGAGCGGGACGACCCGGAGGTCATCGGGCGGCGGGTACAACGGCTGCGCAGCCAACGCGGGCTGACACAGCGGCAGTTGGCGGAGCCCGCGTACACACCCGCCTACATCTCCACCCTGGAGGCCGGGCGGGTCCGCGCCTCCGACGAGGCGCTGCGGCACATCGCGGACCGGCTCGGGGTCGCCTTCGAGGAACTGGCCGTCGGCCGGCCCGCCCACCTCGCCACCGACCTGCGGCTGCGGCTCACCGAGGCCCAGCGGGTCCTCGCCGACGGCCGGGCCGAGGAGGCCGCCGCCCAGTACGCCGTGCTGCGCGCGGAGGCCGAGGCCCACGCGCTGGGGTACGAGCACGCCGCCGCGCTGCTCGGCCTCGGGGAATGCGCCCTGGAGACAGGGCAGTTGACCGCGGCGCGCGAGTACTTCGAGCAGGCCGAGGAACGGCTGGCCGACAAGGCCCTGCCGGTCCGCGTGCCCGCCCTGCGCGGCCGCGCCGTCGCCCACTACCTCGCCGGTGAACTCCGCTACGCCGTCTACCTCCTGGAGACCGCCCTCGACGAGCTGAACCGGGGCGGACTGCACGACCCCGACGCGCTCCTGCTCCTCTACGCCAGCATCATCGGCCCGTACATGGACATGGGCGCCCACGCCCGCGCCGCCCAGGCCGCCGAGTTCGCCCTCGCGCTCGCCCCGCAGGCCGGCGACCCCGCGCTGATCGCCCGGATGCACCGCTCGGTGGCCCGCACCCTGCTCGCCGAGGGCCGGGCCGCCGAGGCCGACGCCTCCCTCGCCAAGGCCGCCGAGCTGTACCGCCGGCTGAGCCTGCGCACCGAGCTGGCCAACTGCCACTGGATGCGCGGCTACGTCTGCGCCCAGAACGGCGAACTGGAGCGCGCTGAGGAGGAGTTGCGGCAGGCGTACGCCATGCTGTCGGAGACCCGGGCCGCCCTCTACCGCAGCCAGACCGCCGTCGAACTCGCCGACGTCCTGCACCGCCGGGACAAGTCGGAGGAGGCCGCCGAGCTGCTGGAGGGCGTCCTCGGGGACTTCTCCTCCGAGCGCGGCGCCGTGCACGCCGCCGCCGCGCACCGCCTCCTCGGCATCATCGCCGAGGACGCCCGGGACACCGAGGCCGCCGAGGAGCACTACGTCCGCGCCCTCAGCCTCCTGGAACGCGCGGGCGCCGCCGGTGACCTCGCCGACCTGTGCCGACTCCTCGGCGACCTGCTCCGCCGTACGGGCCGTGTCGAGGCCGCCCTGGACGCCTACCGCACCGGCCTCGGCCCCCGCACCACCCCCGGCACCACCACGCTCGGCCCGGCCCCGGCCCAGCCGCCGCTCTGAGGCCTCACACCTGCGCCCGGCCCTGCTTGCGGATGTCGGCCAGGCGCAGGGCGCCGACCTGCACGGCCGCCTGGGTCGCGTCGTTCGGTACGTCGCCCAGGCTGCCGTTGGTCAGCGCGAACGCGTCCTCGCCGACCCGGACGGCGGCCACGTCCAGGGTGAGCAGGAACTCCTGTTCGTCGGGTGTCATACCGGCGAGGGTGACGCGCAGGCCCTGGCGGGCGTCACCGACCTCGGGCAACGGGGCGTCCACGACCTGTACGTCCTCCACCAGCCCCAGCTCCGTGGTCGCCGTGAACCGCGCGCACCGCGCCGGCAGTGTCCGCAGCCACGCCAGCACGGCGTCGACGTCCGCCGGGCGACGGGCGCCGATCTGGTAGCGGAGCTGGGCGTCGGTGTCGGTGTCGTCCAGGCCGACGGCGATGCGGGCCGGGCCGCCGAGCAGTTCGTCGCTGTACAGGGCGTCCAGCAGCGGCTGGCACTCCCCGGCCGTGGTGTGCGCCTTCAGCAGTCCGTCGTGCCAGGTGGCCGCGCCCCGGGTGGAGGTCCAGGGGGCGCCGAGGTCGGTCGCGGTGAGCAGCGCGGCCTGTGCCTGATCGTCGCTGAGCGAGGAGCCGTCGGCCCGCGCGGACGCCTTGGACGTCGGGGCCGGCCGGTCGAGCGTGGGCAGGGGGTGGGGCGCGCTCGCCGGGTGCTTCAGACCGAGGGCCGCGCAGCCGCCGGCGGTCAGCAGGCCGGCGCCGATCAGGGGGAGGACGACGGCACGGGGGAGGTGGGGTATCGCGGGGGACATCGTGCCTCCTGGGCTGCGTGCGGCCGGGGTGCCTGATCTCACGGCATCACCGCCCTGACCTGGCCACCAGCGCTCCGGGCCGTACGGGTGAGGCGGCGGCGGAAAATCCGTGGTGCGGTCCTCGCGGGGCCGGTACGGTGCCGTCCATGCAGCGCGCCCACCTGTGCCCGTCGAGCACGACGACGCCGGAGACCGTCCCGGCGCGCTGACACCTGACCAGCACCGAAGCCCCGGGGCGCACGCCCCGGGGCTTCGTCGCGCACCGGGACGTCCGCCTCCCGCACCCAGGAGACCCGGATGAACGACCAGCTGCCCGACCACCGCCGCCTCGGCCGCGAACTCGGCCTCTTCGACACCGACCCCCTGATGGGCGCCGGCCTGCCGTACTGGCTGCCCGACGGGGCCGTCGTGCGGCACACCCTGGAGGAGTACATCCGGGACGCCGAACGCCGGGCCGGCTACCGGCACGTGTACTCGCCCGCGCTCGGCAAACGGGAGCTGTACGAGATCTCCGGGCACTGGGACCACTACCGCGACGACATGTACCCGCCGATGCGGCTCGGCGCCGAGGAGGTCGTCCTGCGGCCCAGCCTCTGCCCCCACCACGCCCTGATCTACCGCTCCCGCTCCCGCAGCTACCGCGAACTCCCGCTCCGCATCGCCGAACTGGGCGCCATGCACCGCGCCGAGCTGTCCGGCGTGCTCGGCGGCCTGACCCGGGTCCGCGCCATCCACCTCAACGACGCGCACGTCTTCTGCACCCTGGACCAGGCGGTGGCGGAGGCCCGCGCCGCCCTGGAGCTGATCGCCCGCGCCTACGCCGACCTCGGCATCGAGGCCGTACGCCACCGGCTCTCGCTGCCCGGCGCGGGCGGCAAGTACGTCGCCGACCCGGAGCTGTGGCGCCGGGCGACCGGGCTGCTGCGGGAGGTCCTCGCCGAGGCCGGGGTGGCGTACGAGGAGGCGGAGGGCGAGGCCGCGTTCTACGGCCCGAAGATCGACGTGCAGATCGCGGACCCGGCCGGCCGCGAGTCCACCCTGTCCACCGTGCAGATCGACTTCCACCAGCCCGCCCGCTTCGATCTGCGCTACATCGGCGCCGACGGCGCGAAGCACCGGCCGGTGATGGTGCACCGCAGCATCATCGGCAGCGTCGAACGGGCCGTCGCCCACCTCGTCGAGACCCACGGCGGCGCGTTCCCGGCCTGGCTGGCCCCCGTCCAGCTGGCCGTGCTGCCGGTGGCCGAGGAGCAGGTCGAACCGGCGGCGGCGCTGGTCCGCGAGGCGCTCGCCCTGGGCCTGCGCGCCGAACTGGCCGGCCCCTGGGAGGGCACCCTGGGCGCCAGGATCCGCGCGGCCCGCCTGGTGCCGTACCAGGCGGTGATCGGCGCACGCGAGGCGAGCGCCGGCCTGGCCGCCGTACGCCTGCGCGACGGCGACCGCCCCGGAGCGCTGCCGGCACCCGACCTGCTGCGCCGGATCACCGAACGGGTGGCGGCACGCGGCCCCGCACTGTGGGACGGGGGTGCCCGCGCCTCTGAGCCGAGCTGCGGTTCACCCACCTGAAAGGCGCGGGGAACCGCGCGAGCGGCCGGCACGGACCCGCGTCCGGCGAACGACCCGCACCCGGACCTGACGACCGCCGTCCGGCACCGGTCACGTCGGCTCGGCCTGATCTAAGGTCGGCACGACGGAAGGAGTCCGCCGTGGACGGTCAGCCCATTCCCGTGATCATCGACTGCGACACCGGCGTCGACGACGCCCTGGCCCTGCTGTTCGCCGTGCGCCACCCGGGACTCGACCTCCGGGCGGTGACCTGCGTGGCCGGGAACACCGACGTGGACGGGGTGGTCCGCAACACCCTCACCGTGCTGGAGCAGGCGGGCGCCCCCGACATCCCGGTGGCCCGGGGTGCCGAGCGCCCGCTGCTGGAGCCGGCCCGCCCGGCCCCGGTGCACGGCGTCGACGGCATGGGCGACCTGGGCCTGCCCGCGCCCGCCCGGACCCCCGTGGCCGTCGACGCCGTCACCCTCCTGCGCCGCGAGATCCTGGCCTCCCCGCGCCCGGTGACACTGATCCCGACCGCGCCGCTCACCAACATCGCCCTGCTGCTGCGCACCCACCCCGAGGTCACCCGGAACATCGAGCGGATCGTGTTCATGGGAGGGGCGGTGGCCACCGGCAACGCCACGCCGGTCGCGGAGTTCAACGTCTGGCACGACCCGGAGGCGGCGGCGATCCTGCTGACCGCCGGGGTGCCGATCACGATGTACAGCCTGGACGTCTTCCAGCAGGTCGTCGTGGACAGCGCCGAGGTCCACCGGCTGCGCGCCAGCGGCGAGCCCGGCACCCGCCTCGCCGGTGAGCTGCTCGCCCACCGGCCGGCCCACCAGGGCGAGCCGCCTCAGGCGGAGGAGGCGGGCGGCCTCGGCGACGCGGGCGCGGTCTGCGCGGTCGCCGACCCGCACGGCATCACCACCCGCCTGCTCCCGGTCGAGGTCTCCCTCGCCCCTGGCCCCACCAGGGGCCAGACCGTCGTCGACCGCCGCCCCCGCCTCGGCGAGTCCGAGATCCACGAGGGCGGCCGTGAACGCGCCCTGGTCGACGTGGCGTTGGAGGTGAACGCCGACCGGTACGTGAAGCTGTACCTGGAGACGGTCGCGCGCTAGCCGCTACTCGGCGGCGGACGGGGAGACCGCCCAGCGCTCCTCCACCCGGGCGACCTTCCAGTACGCCAGCGCCGCCGCCCACACCACCACGAACAGGCCGACGATGAGGTAGCCGACGTGGTCGAGGTCGAGGCCGGCGATCCAGCCGGTGATGTCGTCGTGCAGGCCGAACCTCTCGTGCAGGACGCCGACCAGTTCGATGGTGCCGATGAAGAAGGCGACGGCGATGGACAGCCCGGTGATGGCGAGGTTGTAGAAGACCTTGCGGACCGGGTTGGAGAACGCCCACTGGTAGGCGAAGTTCATGAACGTGCCGTCGAGCGTGTCGAACAGGCTCATCCCGGCGGCGAAGAGGAGGGGCAGGCAGAGGACCGCGTACCAGGGCAGGCCCGCCGCCGCGCCCGAGCCCGCCATCACCATCAGCGTGACCTCGGTGGCCGTGTCGAAGCCGAGCCCGAAGAGGAAGCCGAGCGGGTACATCTGTCCCGGCCGCGAAATGGACTTCGTCAGACGGCCGAGGACGCGGTTCATGAACCCCCGCGAGTCCAGGTGCTGTTCCAGCTCCTTCTCGTCGTACGCGCCCGCCCGCATCGCCCGGAAGACCTTCAGGATGCCCACCAGGGCGATCAGGTTCAGGGCGGCGATGAGGTAGAGGAACGTGCCGGAGATCGTCGTACCGAGGAAGCCGAGCACCTGGTGGGTGGTGGAGCCGTCGTTCATGACCTTCCCGGCCAGCGAGGTGCCGCCCGCGATCAGCAGCGCCAGCAGCACCACCACGCTGGAGTGGCCGAGCGCGAACCAGAACCCCACCGACACCGGCCGCTTCCCGTCGGCCATCAGCTTCCGGGTGGTGTTGTCGATCGCCGCGATGTGGTCGGCGTCGAAGGCGTGCCGCATGCCGAGGGTGTAGGCGGTGATGCCGAGCCCGACCCCGAAGACGTCGGTGCCGACCTTGTAGTGCTCGGGCGCGACGAGGAGGTACAGAATTCCGAAGGCGACGACGTGCAGGGCGACGATCACCGCCATCAGCCCCACTGTCTTGACGGTGTCCTCGCGTCGCCAGCGGAAAGACGCGGCATCGGCCATGGGTTCACGCTCCAGCACCTCGTGGATCACTTCGTGAGCTGCCGTGGCCGGTCTCCTGGCTTACGGGTCGTACGTCCGCCGTCCCTGCCTTCCCGGTCATGCGACCAGTGGCCCGGCGATGCCGGACGGAACGGGAACTCCCCGATCACAGTGGCGAGGGCCGCGTCGACCTTCCATCGACTTCCCGAACACCACGGCCCGCCCACCGTAGAGGGGCACGCGGTTTCCTGCATAGCTGCGCACCTGCGCAGGTATCGAAGATCACAAACAGCGGGCCTGCCAGACTGGCCCCATGCATCTCGTGCCTGCCGACCGAGCCGACCGTCGTTCCATCGACGGGCATCGGGTGTGCGAGGCGATCGCCGCCATCGGTGAGGCGGGGCGTCTGCGCACCTGGGCCGACCGTTTCTCGCTGCTCGCCGATGCCAACCGGCTGGCGCTGCTGCTCGCCCTGCACCGTACCGGGCCGCTCGCCGTGTCCGATCTCGCGATCGCCACGGGGATGAACGACCCCGCCGTCTCCCAGGCCCTGCGGCTGCTGCGGGCGGCCGGGGTCGTGGCGGGGGAGAAGGAGGGGCGCGTGGTGCGGTACCGGGTGGTGGACGCGGACGTTCGGGGGCTGTTGGAGCACTGCGTCGGCTGAACGGCCGCTAAAGGTTCCCTTTCCGGGCAAGGTGGACAGATACAGATTCCGTACTGTCGTCCGTCCCCTGGGAGCCCGTATGGCAGACCTCTCGCCGGACCTCTCGTCCAGGAACCCCGACTGGTGGCGGCAGGCCGTCATCTACCAGGTCTATCCGCGCAGTTTCGCCGATGCCGACGGTGACGGCCTCGGCGACCTCCGGGGCATCACCGACCGGCTGGGCCATCTCGCCACGCTCGGCGTGGACGCCCTGTGGCTGAGCCCCTTCTACCCCTCCGAACTCGCCGACGGCGGCTACGACGTCATCGACCCGCGCGGGGTCGACGAGCGCCTCGGCACCCTGGACGACTTCGACGCCCTGGTGGGTGAGGCGCACCGGCTCGGGCTGAAGGTCGTCGTGGACATCGTTCCCAATCACACCTCCCATCTGCATCCCTGGTTCCAGGAGGCGCTGCGCGCCGGGCCCGGCTCCGCCGCCCGGGAGCGGTACGTCTTCCGGCCGGGGCGTGGCGCGCACGGTGAACTGCCGCCCAGCGACTGGCAGTCCGTGTTCGGCGGCAGCGCCTGGCGGCGGGTGCCCGACGGCGAGTGGTACCTGCACCTGTTCGCCCCCGAACAGCCCGACCTCAACTGGGACGACGAGGAGGTCCGCGCCGACTTCCGCACCACCTTGCGGTTCTGGTCCGACCGGGGCGTGGATGGTTTCCGCGTGGACGTCGCCCACGGCCTGGCCAAGGACCTCACCGAGCCGCTGCGGGACCTCGGGGACATCGGCGCGACCGGCGAGCAGGCCCTGCCGCTGATGCCGCCGGGCAGCCATCCCTACTGGGACCGCGACGAGGTCCACGAGATCTACCGCGACTGGCGCAAGATCTTCGACGCCTACAGCCCGCCCCGCACGGCCGTCGCCGAGGCCTGGGTCCCCGGTGCCCGCCGCGCCCTGTACGCCCGTCCGGACGAACTCGGCCAGGCCTTCAACTTCGAGTACCTGGAGGCGCGCTGGGACGCGGAGGAGCTGCGGGACGTCATCACCGCCTCACTGGTCACGGCCCGGACCGCCGGGGCCTCCGCGACCTGGGTGCTGTCCAACCACGACGTCGTACGCCACGCCTCCCGGCTCATGCTGCCGGCCGGCACCGACCCGGCCGCCTGGCTGCTGTCCGGCGGCACCGCGCCCGTGATCGACGCGGCGGCCGGGCTGCGCCGGGCCCGGGCGGCGACCCTGCTGATGCTGGCGCTGCCCGGCTCGGCCTACCTCTACCAGGGGGAGGAACTGGGCCTGCCCGAGGTGGCCGACCTGCCCACCGAGGTGCTCCAGGACCCGATCTGGGAGCAGACCGGCCATGTCCGCAAGGGCCGCGACGGCTGCCGGGTGCCGCTGCCGTGGACGACGACCGGACCGTCGTACGGCTTCGGGCCCGGGGCCGGCTGGCTGCCGCAGCCGGCGTCCTTCGCGGCGTACGCCGTCGAGGCGCAGGCCGGCACCGAGGGTTCCACGCTGGAGCTGTACCGCTCGGCCCTGCGGCTGCGCCGCAAGCTGCTCCAGGGCGAGACGCTGACCTGGGCGCCGGACGCGCCCGCCGACGTCCTGGACTTCAGCCGCACCGAGGCCTGGCGGAACGTCACCAACCTCGGCGCGCAGCCGGTACCGCTGCCGCCGGGCGAGGTCCTGCTGAGCAGTGGCCCGGTGCCGGAGGGGAGGGTTCTGCCGCCGGACACCACGGTGTGGCTGGCCTAGCCGGCCGGCGTACTGGGGCTGGGCGTGACGCCGCCGCCCGTACCGCCGCCGCCCGTGCCGCCACCACCGGCGCCGCCGAGGTCCAGCGGCGTGGACGTGGCGGTCGGCGGCGGGGTGAGCACCACCTCCGGCTGGCCCGCCGCCGGGGCCGGCGGCGTCAGGTCGGACGAGGGCAGCTTCGGCGGGGTGGTCTGGTTGAAGATGGTCTGGTCGAAGTCGACCAGACCGGTCTTCTCCATCACCGTGATGTGGTCCAGCACGGTGTCGTTGGCCTGGTCGGCGAGGGCCCGCACCAGCGAGTTCTTGGTGGTGGAGCGGATCTTCGCGATCGTGTTGAAGATGGAGCCGTGCGTCATCCGCAGGATGTTGGCGAAGTCGGTGTCGAACTGCTTGCCGCTCTCACCCTTCAACTGGTTGACGAAGCCCACCTGTTGCGGACTCGCCACGTTGGGCAGCGTGATGTTCAGCATGGGGCCGATCTTGCGGCAGGAGGCGTCCAGCGCGGCGTGCCCGTCGATCAGGTGCTCGCTGGCCGTCTTGACCCCCTTGGTGGAGCCCTTCTGCAACCCGATCTGGCCGAGCGGGTACTCCCACAGGCCGGCCGCCCGCACCTTGACCACGAAGTCCCGGTCGGCCTCGGTGAGCGGTCCCCACTGTGTCTGCGCGATGATCCGCGACTGTGAGCTGGAGACGGTGCTCAGCCCGAGCATGCTCGGGTAGGCGAGGGCCGCGAGGGTCAGGGCCATCGCACCGCCCACGAAGAGAGTTCCCGTCGCGTTCCGCGAAAAGCGCACCGTTCCTCCTGCCTGTGGGTCCCGCCCATGGTTCGGACGCACAGCAGTACGGATGCGGAGGCGGTTCGTCTCAGTGCTCGCGAGTAAAGAATCTCCCGGGTGCGGTTGACGGAAGGTTGACCGCTCCCCGGCACAAGGTTGACCACTCCTCGGGAGAAGGCAGACCGGGCTCGCCCCTAGATTCGCCGCATGCCCCCACCGTCACCGCCCCGGCCCCCCGCCGCGCTGCCCGTCCTGCCCTACCGCAAGCCCACCAAGGGCCGCGACTACTGGGTGCTGGACGACGTCCTGCCGGACGTCGACGCCGTACGGGAACGGTGCCTGGCCAAGGACGACTGGGTCGAGGGGTATCCGTACACCTCCGAGACCTGGCCCGGCCTGCGCGCCATGCCGGGTCTGGAGCCGGGTGAACTCGCCCGGATCGAGCGGCTGGTGCGGAAGGCGACCGGGGCGAAAGAGCTGTGGGTGCAGCGGGCGCCCGGCGGCGGCACCCTCAACCACAACTGCGTCCAGGTGGTCGGCGAGGGCGAGAGCGAGCCCCGCCCGCACACCGACTCCCGCGCGCTGTGCCGGTACGCGGCCGTGCTCTACCTCAACCCCGGGGTGCCCAAGGACTGCGGGACCGCCTTCTACCGCCAGTCGCTGCCCGGCGGCCGGCTCGGCGGCAACGTCGTCCAGGCCCCGCACACCAACCTGGTCGAGGCGCTGGGGACGCGGTACGTCCCGGCGGACCACTTCGAGGAGGACGTGCGCGTCCCGCACCGGTACAACCGCCTGCTCCTCTACCACGCCAACCTGGTGCACAGCGCGACCGGTTACTTCGGCCGGACGCTGGAGGAGAAGCGGATGACGGCGGTGTTCTTCTGGATGGCCTGACCGGTACGACGGGCCCCGCACACTCGCGCGCGTGGCCGCGGGTGGTGTGAGGAGGCCGGGTGCGCGGTACGGATGGCCGTATGAGCAGTGTCGCCATCGTGGGAGCCGGGCCGGGGCTCGGGACCGCCGTCGCCCGGCGGTTCGGACGGGAGGGGTTCGCCGTCGGGCTCGTCGCCCGGGACCGGGGGCGGCTGGACGCGATCGTCGACGGACTCGCGGCCGAGGGTGTCACCGCCCGCGGGTTCGGCGCCGACGTGCGCCGGCCCGAGCAGCTGGCCGCGGCGCTGGGCGAGCTGGCCGACGCCCTCGGGACCGTCGAGGTGCTCCAGTACAGCCCGGTGCCGCACCGCGACTTCATGCGGCCGGTGCTGGAGACCCGGCACCGGGACCTGGTGGGGCCGATCGAGTTCTCCGTGTACGGGCCGGTGGCCGCCGTGCAGCAGGTGCTGCCGGGCATGCGGCGGCTCGGGCGCGGGACGATTCTCTTCGTCAACGGCGGAAGCGCCGCCGTACCCCATCCCGAGCGGGCCGGCACCTCGATCGCCTTCGCGGCGGAGAGCGCGTACGGGCATCTGCTGCACGACCGGCTGGCGGGCGAGGGCATCCATGTCGCCCAGCTGATCATTCCCGGGGCCATCACAGCGGGTCACGCGCGCAAGGACCCGGACGTGCTCGCGGAGAGGCTGTGGACCCTGCACCGGGAGCGGCACGGATTCCGGCACTACGCCGACGACCTCGACAGCTGACCGGCCGCTGACCGGCCGGAAGCGGTCACCCTGCGGGGAGTGACGTTGTGAGCCAATATGGGGCTGTTGGCCGCTTTGCTCTCTTCAAAGGGGGCCTCAATGGCTGTCGAAATCCCTCCGCTCGTCAAACCATCCCGGCTCAGGAGCCGGGGCGGGCTGCTCGGCGAGTGCCTGGCGGAGTTCCTCGGAACCTTCGTCCTCATCTCCTTCGGCTGCGGCGTGGTCGCGATGGCGGTCGCCGCACTGCCCGGATCGGGCCGGGCCGCCACCGCCACCACGATCTTCCTCGCGGCCGGCGACTGGCTTCTGATCACCTGGGGCTGGGCGCTGGCCGTCGTTTTCGGCGTCTACGTGGCCGGCGGGATCAGCGGCGCCCATCTGAACCCGGCCGTGACCCTGGCCATGGCCGTGCGCCGCGGCTTCCCCTGGCTCAAGGTGCTGCCGTACTGGTTCGCCCAGGTCGTCGGCGCCCTCACCGGCGCCGCGCTGGTCTACCTCGTCTACCACAACGCGATCGACGCCTACGACAGCGCCGTGACGGGGCCGAAGGTGAACGGGCACACCAACGCCACGTTCTCGATCTTCGCGACGTTCCCGGCGCCGTACTTCCACGGCGGCATCTGGGGCCCGCTGATCGACCAGATCGTCGGCACGGCCTTCCTGCTCATGTTGATCGCGGCCGTGATCGACCTGCGCAACCAGGCCGTGAAGGCCAACCTCGCGCCGCTGATCGTGGGCTTCGTCGTCGCCGCGATCGGCATGTCCTACGGCGCGAACGCCGGCTACGCCATCAACCCGGCCCGTGACTTCGGGCCGCGCCTGCTCACCTACGCGGCGGGCTGGGACAGCCTGGCGTTCCCAGGGAGCGTGCCCGGCTCGTTCAGCGCCTACTGGTGGATCCCGATCGTCGGTCCGCTGATCGGCGGCACGATCGGGATTGTGATCTACGACCTGTTCATCGGCGACGTGCTGCTCGTCCGGTCCGAGCTGGCCGAGGGCCCGGAGCCGGGCCGGTCGACCCCTGTACGGACCACCGACGAGGAGTAGTCGCCAGGTGCCGGGCCGGGGGGGGGGGGGGGGGGGTCCCCCCCCCCCCCCCCCCCTCGCCCCCCCCCCCCCCCCCCCCCACAACCCCCCCCCCCCCCCCCCCCACCCCCCCCCCCTCGGGGCCAAAAGCCTTGGCGCCCCCG
>NZ_JBVHWM010000005.1:263355-291168 GCF_055564375.1 Streptomyces sp. NPDC029138 | reverse complement strand
CGCCGAAGGCGACGCGCAGCGCCCTTGAGGCGGCCCGTGGAAGCACGACACTGGCCGAGAAGCGAGCGGCCCAACGGTCACCTCACAGCACCGGGCGGCGTCAACATCCTCCGCGCCCCTCCAACGCCCCCAGTACCCCCGACGCTCCCCTGATCTCCCGGACCATCCAATCCGGTCTGTGGAAGACGTCCTCAGCGTTGAAGCGGAGGAGGCTGCGGACCTCGGGGCAGTGCAGGATCTGGTTGAAGCGGTCGATGTCTCGACGGTGGGCGTCGCGGGTGCCGTGGTAGGCGTAACCCTCGATCTCGACGGCGAGGCCTGCCGCCCGGAAGAAGAAGTCCAGGTAACGACGGCGGCCGTCCGGGGTGTGGACCTCGGCCTGGGTCTCCGGTCGCAGTCCGGCGTCGAGCATCCGTAACCGGGCGACCGCCTCGGCCGGTGAGCCGGAACGCAGATCGACGAGACGCAGCCAGTCCCGGGCCCGGGTGGCTCCCAGCCGTGGGGCTTGCAAGGCGAAGGACACGGCGGCGAGGGTGGTGACCGGCGCCCGGCGCTGTCCGTCGATCCGGCGGAAGGTGAGCGCCGACTCCACGGCGACGAGGGCGTCGTACCTGGGCCCTGCCCGGAGAAGGTCGGCGAGCGTACGAGGGACTCGCGTGACGCGGAGCCCGGCCCACTTCTCGACGTCGCTGTCCGGGAGCGGAATCCGGTGGATGCGCGCCTCGGCGAGACCCTGCCGTGCTCCCAGCGTGGGGTCGGTGAACTCCAGGTACTCCGCCGATGAGCGCGTCCCCAGCGTCTCGATCTGCCAGAGGCGAGCGGCCGAGCGGTGACTCACGACGAGCCCCGGCCTGAGAAGCTGCGCTGCCCTCAACCGCAAGGGAAGCCCGACCACCTGCCCGGGCTCGGCCCAGGCACCCCGTCTGATCGGGGTCCATCCCTCCGATTCCAGCCGCCGAGCGAGGGAGACCCGAGGCCACCCGGCCGCGACCGCCCGCGAGGAGAGCAGCACACCCCCCTCGACAAGCCCCCTCAGTTCCCCCCGCTCCACCCGCCCACCCTGCCCGAACTCCCGCCCCCTTCAGCCCCCTGTGGATAACTCCCCTCCCCCAGCGGAAACCAGGGATTGGCAGATCGGTTCCACGGCAGGGCTCGTCGACCTGGGCAAACGCGACACGCTGGTGGTACGAACATGCCAGTCACCGGCGGGTGCCTGGCACCGGGCGCGCCTCGGCCGCGGCGGCTTCCCCTCCGCGCCGCCGCGGCCTGTCTCCGTCGGGGTGGTGGCTTACTTGTCGTTCAGGTCCAGGGCCGGCGGGACGGGAGTGTGCTGGTCCATCGTGGTGACCGGCTCGTCCAGGGCCGGCGGGACGGGAGTGTGCTGGTCCATCGTGGTGACCGGCTCGTCCAGCGCGGGCGGAACGGGAGTGTGCTGGTCCAACGTGGTGATCTTCTTGTCGTTGCTCATGGCTGGTACTCCAAGAGATATGTCATGCGATGAAAGAGCGCCCGTTCGGCAACTCCCCCGTGGGTCGCCGAACGAGCGTTCCCGGAGGCCTCAGAGTAGCCACGAGGCCCAGCGGATCCGCCTGCCCCCCGACAGCGGCGGATCGACACACCGAGAGTGACAGCCACCCATAAACGTTCGATGAACGACGTCGCCGCGGCAGGCGCTCAGGCGGCTGCCACCGGCGCAAGCAAGCTGCGTACTTCGCCGGCTTCCGGCGAGCCCGCTTGTTCGTACAGTGTGAGGGCCTCATGCCAGCAGGCCCGGGCGCGATCGGATTGCCCAAGCGCTTCCAGGGCCGTGCCCAGCATCGTCAGCGCGTTGGCCCTCATCCAGTCTCCACCGATATAACCGATCGCCAACGCCTGTTCGGCGTGCTGGGCCGCCTGAGCCGGGCGCCGTGAAAGCATGTGCACCTGTGCGATGCGAAAGTGCGTCGTTCCTTCCCACAGGCGCTGTCGGCTGTCTGTGAACATGCCGAGCGCCTCGCTCAGTTGCACAAGGGCCTCGGCCAGACATCCGGCCTGTGTGAGCACAATGCCCAAAGCGTAGCGAGCATTGGCCAGACGAATGGACATGCCGAGTTCGTCGTAGATGTCGACGCCCCGCTTCGCCAGCTCTACAGCTTCCTGACTCCGTCCCATCGAGGCGAGGGCGCGGGAAAGGTTGCACACAGCACTTGCTTCGCCTGGTTTGTTGTCATCAGCGCGGAACGCTTCGATGGCCCTCTGTAGATAGATCACGGCGTCCGGGAATCGTCCGGTGCAGTTAGCGACGATTCCCAGCTGATTCGGTGCCGTACTGCTTGTCCAGGGATCGTTGGCCGTCTCGTTGAGCAGATCCGCGTGTTCGGCCTCGAGTCTGGCCTCATCGAACCGTCCCGACTGGCTGAGGACTTGTGCCAGCGTGATCCGGGCGCGGGTCTCGGCGTGCGCGTCTCCAACTCCGGCGGCTGCGTCACGCGCGGCTGCGGCTGTTGTCTCGTACCGGCGAGCGCTGGCGCCGGACTCAGCCAGATCTATGGTGGCCAGCAAGAGATCGACGGCTCGTCGCAATGTGGGCGCCTTCAGCGACTGTTGAACACATGCGAGAAGGGGCTCGGCTTCCGTATGCAGCCAGTCCAGCGCGGCCGTGGCGCTGGGGAACTCACTTCCCGGACGCTGGACGTCCTCAAGATGTGCGACCGTCCGATCCCCCGGCCGCTCCATCGCATAAACCCGCGCCGCCGTGGCCAGATAAAAGTCCAGCAACCGAGACATCGCCGCCTCCCGCTCGCTGGGCGGCCACTCGTCCCTCTCCGCACAAGCCCGCGCATAGAGCCGCACCAGGTCATGGAACCGGTACCGCCCAGGCGCCGCCGACTCCAGCAGCGACGTGTCCACCAGGGACTCCAGCAGGTCCTCCGTCTCCTCCGCGGGGAGGTCCAGGACCGCGGCGGCAGCGGCAAGCGAAATGTCCGGGCCGTCCGCCAGGCCCAGCAGGCGGAACGCCCGAGCCTGGGGCGGTTCCAGTTGGCCGTAGCCGAGTTCGAAGGTGGCCTTGACCGCCAAATCCCCGGCTTGCAGCTCATCGAGCCGGCGCCGCTCGTCCGCCAGCTTCGCCGCCAGGACCGAGACCGTCCAGGTGCGGCGGGCCGCCAGACGGGAGGCCGCGATGCGGATCGCCAGCGGGAGGAAGCCGCAGGCCGCCACCACGTCCAGCGCGGCCTCGCGTTCCGCCGCCACCCGTTCCTCGCCCACGATCTTCGTGAACAGCGCCAGCGCCTCGTCCGGGGACATGACGTCCAGGTCGACCAGGTGGGCGCCGGCGAGGTCGAGCATGCGGACGCGGGAGGTGACCAGGGCCGCGCAGCCCTCGGTGCCGGGGAGCAGGGGCCGTACCTGGGCCGCGTCCTTCGCGTTGTCCAGCAGGACCAGGACCCGGCGGCCGTCCAGGACCGAGCGGTAGAGCGCCGAGCGTTCCTCCAGGGAGTCGGGGATCGCGGTGTCGGGCGTGCCGAGCGCCCGCAGGAAGGAGCCCAGCACCGTCTCCGGCTCTGCCGGCCTCGGCCCCGCGCCCTGGAGGTCCACGTACAGCTGGCCGTCCGGGAAGGCCGGGCGGGCCCGGTGGGCCACGTGCACCGCCAGGGTGGTCTTGCCGACGCCGCCGATACCGGCCAGGGCCGAGACCGCCATCACCCGGCCCTCCGCCTCGGACGCCGAGGACAGCACCTCGGTCAGTTCCGACACGAAGGAGGAGCGGCCGGTGAAGTCGGGGACGGACGCGGGGAGCTGGGCCGGGCGGACCGGGGTCGCCGTCGGTTCCGCCATCGGGGCCGATGGTTCCGCCAGGGCCGGGTCCGCCTGGAGGATGCGCTGCTGGAGTTCGCTCAGGCCGGGGCGGGGGTCGACCCCCAGTTCCTCCGCGAGCAGGCGGCGGGTGTCGGCGTACACCGCCAGGGCCTCCGCCTGTCGGCCGCTGCGGTACAGCGCCAGCATCAGGAGTTCGCGCAGGCGCTCTCGGAGCGGGTGCGCCGCCGTCAGGGCCGTCAGTTCCGAGACCGCCTCCGCGTGGCAGCCCTGTTCCAGGTCCAGGTCAAGGCGGGTTTCCAGCAGGCCGAGCCGCCACTCCTCCAGGCGGGCCCGCTGGGCCTCGGCGTACGGGCCGGGGACCCCGGCCAGCGGTTCGCCGTCCCACAGGTCCAGGGCCTGGTTCAGCAGGGCCCGGGCCCGGCCCAGGTCCCCGGTGCCCCTCGCCTTCTCCGCCTCCGCCGCCAGGTCCTGCGCGACCGCCAGGTCGAGGGCGCCCTCGCGCAGACCCCGGATCGCGTACCCGCCGGACTCGCTGGTCAGGACGCCGGGGTTCAACACCTTGCGCAGCCGGGAGGCATACGTGCGGACCGCCGCCAGCGCCTGGGACGGCGGCTCGGACCCCCACAGCGCGTCGATCAGCTCCGCCGCCGTGGCCGTACGGCCCTCGCGCAGCAGCAGCGCGGCCAGCAGGGCGCGCTGCTGGGGGGAGCCCGTGCTGAGCGCCTCCTCGCCGCGCCAGGCCCGCACCGGACCGAGCACGCCGAAGCGCATCGGGCCGGGCTCCGCGACGGGCGCGGAGCCGGCACGCCGCTGCTCGGGTACTCGCGGCCCACCGTCCATGCGTTCGTCCCCCTCGGCATCACGAACAACCCCGTCAGTTTGCCTTGTTCCGGGCGGTTGCGTCAGCCGTGGGAGACGCCGATCACAGAGGGCCACACCTGGGTGCACAGAGCCCTCACAACCTCTTCGCATGCCGGTCGCCGGACAGCGGTAGCTGACGGACCGTCAGATCGGCGCTACGGTGACAGGCATGGAGACCACACAGTTCCCGCTGATCATCTCCGTCGACGACCACACCGTTGAGCCCGCCGGCGTGTGGCAGGACCGGCTGCCGAGGAAACACCGGGACGCCGGGCCCCGGATCGTGCGCGCGCCGCTGAAGGAGATGACCTTCCTGGGTGGGCGGTTCAAGCCCGTCATGGGCACGCCGGGCAGCGACGAAGGGCCCGTCGGCGACTGGTGGGTGTACGAGGATCTGCGCCGGCCGCTGACCCGCCTGGACACCGCCGTCGGGTGCGCCAGAGACGAGGTCAGACTCGAAGTCATCACGTACGAGCAGATGCGGCCCGGGTCGTACGACGTGCCCGCGCGCCTCGCCGACATGGATGTCAATCACGTCCAGTCGGCCGTCTGTTTCCCCACCTTCCCCCGCTTCTGCGGGCAGACCTTCACCGAGGCCGCCGACAAGGAACTCGCCCTGCTCTGCGTCCGCGCCTACAACGACTGGATGGTGGAGGAGTGGTGCGGGGCGCAGGCACGCGGGCGGTTGATACCGCTCACGCTCATACCCCTGTGGGATGCCGAGCTGGCCGCACAGGAAGTGCGGCGGAACGCCGCGCGCGGGGTCCGGGCCGTCGCCTTCTCCGAGATTCCGCCGCATCTCGGCCTGCCGTCCGTGCACACCGACGACTGGGACCCGTTCCTCGCGGCCTGCGACGAGACCGGCACGGTCGTCGCCATGCACATCGGGTCCAGCAGCCGCATGCCGTCGACCTCCGCCGACGCCCCGCCCGCCGTCGGTTCCACCATCACCTTCGCCAACTGCTGCTTCTCGATGGTCGACTGGCTGATGAGCGGCAAGTTCGAGCGTTTCCCGCACCTCAAGGTCATGTACGCCGAGGGGCAGATCGGCTGGATTCCGTACATCCTGGAGCGCGCCGATGTGGTCTGGGAGGAGAACCGGGGGTGGGGCGGGGTCGCCGACAAGGTCACCCGGCCGCCGTCCGAGCTGTTCGCCGAGCACGTCCACGGCTGCTTCTTCGACGACGCCTTCGGGCTCAGGAACCTCGACGCCATCGGCGTCGGGAACGTCCTGTACGAGACCGACTACCCGCACTCCGACTCCACCTGGCCCAAGTCCCGCGAGGTCGGCGAGGCGCAGATGGGGCACCTGCCGGCCGATGTGGTCGAGCGGATCGTCCGCGGGAACGCCATCGAGCTGCTGGGGCTGACCCCGGAAGGGCTGTGGCGGGCGTGAGCGCCCTGGCGTACGGCATCCAGCTGCCCGTCCAGTCGCAGAGCACCCTGTACACGGAGGAGTGGGAGACCGGGGCCGGGCCGAAGGACCTGGTCGCGGTGGCGCGGGCGGCGGACGACGCCGGGTTCGCGTACGTCGCCTGCTGCGACCACGTCGCCGTCCCGCGCCGCCTCGCCCCGGTCATGAGCACGGTCTGGTACGACCCCGTGGCCACCCTCGCCCACCTCGCCGCCGTCACCGAGCGGGTACGGCTGCTCAGCCATGTGGCCGTCGTCGGGCTCCGGCACCCGCTGCTGACCGCCAAGCAGTACGCCACCCTCGACCACCTCTCCAGCGGCCGCCTGATCCTCGGGGTCGGGGCCGGGCATGTGCGGGAGGAGTTCGAGGCGCTCGGAGTCGACTTCGAGCGGCGCGGAGCCGTACTCGACGAGAGCATCGACGCCCTGCGGGCCGCCCTCGGGCCCGAGGAGTTCCCCGAGCACCACGGGAAGCACTACGACTTCGCCGGCCTGGGCCAGCGCCCCCGCCCCGCGCAGCCGCACGTCCCCCTGTGGGTCGGCGGTTCCTCGCCCGCCGCCGTCCGCCGGGCCGCGCTGAAGGGCGACGGCTGGCTGCCGCAGGGCGACCCACGGGAGCGGCTGGGCGCGCAGATCGACCGGATCCGGCGGCTGCGCGAGGAAGCCGGTCTCGACGGGCCGTACACCGTCGGAGCCCTCACCGAGCCGCTGTACGTCGGCACGCCTGCCTGGGAGGTCGGGCGGCGCACGGTCAGCGGTCCGCCGCGGGCGCTCGCCGAGTCCCTGCGCGCGTACCGCGCGCTGGGCGTGGACCAGATCCAGGTGCGGTTCCGCAGCCGCAGCCGCACCGAACTCACCGACCAGGTGGCGGCCTTCGGAGCCGAAGTGGCTCCTGACCTCTGAGGAGTACGGCATGGGCAAGCTGGACGGACGCGTCGTGATCGTCACCGGGGCGGCGCGCGGGCAGGGCGAGCAGGAGGCGCGGCTGTTCCGGGCGGAGGGCGCGCGGGTGGCCGTCGCCGATGTGCTGGACGACCAGGGGGAGGCCCTCGCCAAGGAGATAGGGGCGCTGTACGTCCATCTCGACGTCGGCACGGAGGACGGCTGGCGGGATGCCGTGGCCGCCGTCAAGCAGGCGTACGGCCGTATCGACGGGCTGGTCAACAACGCGGGCATCCTGCGCTTCAACGCCCTCGTGGACACCCCGCTGGACGAGTTCATGCGGGTGGTGCGGGTCAACCAGGTCGGGTGCTTCCTGGGGATCAAGACCGTCGCGCCGGAGCTGGCGGACGGGGGCACGATCGTCAACACCGCCTCCTACACCGCCCTGACGGGCATGGCGGCCGTGGGAACCTACGCCGCCACCAAGCACGCCGTGCTCGGGCTGACCCGGGTGGCCGCGCTGGAGCTGGCGGGCCGGCGGATCCGGGTCAACGCCATCTGCCCGGGTGCCATCGACACCGCGATGTCGAACCCGGCCAGGCTCGATCCGGACGCCGACCCCGAGGAGATGAGCCGGGCCCTGGGCGAGCTGTACCGGGGGCTCGTGCCGCTCGGCCGGGTCGGCCAGCCCGAGGAGGTGGCCCGGCTCGCCCTCTTCCTCACCTCGGACGACTCCTCGTACATCACCGGGCAGCCGTTCGTGATCGACGGCGGCTGGCTGGCCGGCGTCAGCGTCATCTGAACCTGATCTGACAGACCGTCAGCTATTGACGGTGCAAGCGGCCGGTGCGACAGTCGGCCGACGAACGGTATCTGACGGTACGTCAGACAACTTGGGACGGTGAACCGCCGTGGAATTCGGGCTCTTTGTACAGGGATACGTGGGCAAGCGTGCCGAGACCGACCCGCTGGCCGAGCACAAGGCGCTGATGGAGGAGACCGAGTACGTCATCCAGGCGGACAAGTCCGGCTTCAAGTACGCCTGGGCCTCCGAGCACCACTTCCTGGAGGAGTACTCCCACCTGTCCGCCAACGACGTCTTCCTCGGCTACCTCGCCCACGCCACCGAGCGGATCCACCTGGGCTCCGGGATCTTCAACCCGCTGGCCCCGGTCAACCACCCGGTGAAGGTCGCCGAGAAGGTCGCCATGCTGGACCACCTCAGCGAGGGCCGCTTCGAGTTCGGCAGCGGGCGGGGCGCCGGGTCGCACGAGATCCTCGGCTTCCTGCCCGGGATCACCGACATGAACCACACGAAGGAGATCTGGGAGGAGACCATCGCCGAGTTCCCGAAGATGTGGCTCCAGGACGAGTACGCGGGCTTCCAGGGCAAGCACTGGCAGCTGCCGCCCCGGAAGGTCCTGCCCAAGCCGTACGGGAAGTCGCACCCGGCGATGTGGTACGCGGCCGGGTCCCCGCCGTCGTACGCCATGGCCGCGAAGAAGGGGCTCGGGGTGCTCGGCTTCAGCATCCAGAAGGTCTCCGACATGGAGTGGGTGCTGGAGCAGTACAAGACGGCGATCGTGGACGCGGAGCCGGTGGGTGACTTCGTCAACGACAACGTGATGGTGACGACGACCGCGATCTGCGCGCCCACGCACGCCGAGGCGATCGAGACGGCCGTGAACGGCGGGCTGCACTATCTGCCCTCGCTGGTCTTCCGGTACCACGACACGTTCCCCCGGCCGGAGGGGTTCCCGGTGTGGCCGGAGACGCTGCCCGAGTACACGCCGGAGTTCGTGGAGCTGCTGATCGAGGAGGAGCTGCTGATCTGCGGGGACCCGGACGAGGTGCTGCGGCAGTGCAAGCGGTGGGAGCAGGCGGGCGCTGACCAGTTGAGCTTCGGGTTGCCGGTGGGGGTGCCGAAGGAGGAGACGCTGCGGACGATCCGGCTCATCGGTGAGCATGTGATTCCGAAGATCGACACGGATCCGGTGCATCGGACGTCCCGGTTCCGGGCTGCGGCTGCCGCTTGAGCGCCGTCGCGGGGTGCGGGTGCGTCGTGGTTCCTCGCGCAGTTCCCCGCGCCCCTTTTCCGTTCCTCCGTCGAAAAGGGAGCCCCATGCTTGATCACCTCATCAAGGGCGTCACCGTCGTGGACGGCACGGGGGCGCCCGGATACACCGCGGACGTCGGCATCCGTGACGGACGGATCGCCGTCATCGGAAAGATCACCGAGGAAGCCCGCACCACGGAGGACGCCGCCGGTCTCGTCCTCGCCCCCGGCTTCGTCGACCCCCACACCCACTACGACGCCCAGCTCTTCTGGGACCCGTACGCCACGCCCTCGCTCAACCACGGGGTCACCACCGTGGCCGCCGGGAACTGCGGGTTCACCCTGGCGCCGCTGAACCCCGAGCGCCCCGAGGACGCCGACTACACGCGCCGCATGATGTGCAAGGTGGAGGGGATGTCCCTGGTGGCGCTGGAGCGGGGGGCGCCCTGGAGCTGGCACGGGTTCGGGGAGTACCTGGACGCCCTGGAGGGGCGGATCGCGGTGAACGCCGGGTTCATGGTGGGGCACTGCGCGCTGCGGCGGTACGTGATGGGGCCGCAGGCCGTCGGCGGGCAGCCGGGCGAGGAGCAGCTCGGCGCGATGCTCCGGCTGCTGCACGAGGCCATGGACGCCGGGGCGTGGGGGCTGTCGACCACGCAGTCCGGCACGCACTCCGACGGCGACGGACAGCCCGTGGCCTCCCGGCACGCGCGGCCCGAGGAGCTGGTGGCGCTGGCGAGGGCCGTCGGGGAGCACGAGGGGACGCAGATCGAGGCGATCGTCGCCGGGTGCCTGGACCAGTTCAGCGACGCCGAGATCGAGCTGCTGGCCGAGCTGAGCGCCGTCGCCGGGCGGCCCCTGAACTGGAACGTGCTCACCATCGACGCGGCCGTCCCGGAGCGGGTGCCCCGGCAGCTGAGCGCGAGCGAGCGGGCGCGGAAGGCCGGCGGGCGGGTCGTGGCGCTCACCATGCCGATCCTCACCCCGATGAACATGTCCCTCGGCACGTTCTGCGCCCTCAACCTCATACCGGGGTGGGGGCCGGTCCTGGGTCTGCCGGTCCCCGAGCGCATCGCCAGGCTGCGGGACCCGGACGTCCGCGCCGGGATGCTCCGGCGGGCCGGGTCGAAGGAGGCCGGCGTCTTCCGGCGGCTCACGGACTTCGGGCGGTACGTCATCGGGGACACCTACAGCGAGGCCAACCGGGGGCTCACCGGACGCGTGGTGCGCGACATCGCCGCCGAGCGCGGACAGGACCCCTTCGCCTGCCTGGTGGAGATCTGCGCCCACGACGAGCTGCGTACGGTCCTGTGGCCCATGCCGACCGACAACGACCCCGCGTCCTGGGCGCTGCGCGCCGAGACCTGGCAGCACGAGGACGTCCTGCTCGGCGGCTCGGACGCGGGCGCCCACCTGGACCGGATGTGCGGGGCGCCGTACACCACCCGGTTCCTCGCGGACTGTCTGCGCGGGCGGAGGCTGGTCGGTCTGGAGCGGGCGGTGCGGATGCTGACGGACGACCCGGCGCGGCTCTTCGGGCTGCGGGAGCGGGGGCGGGTGAAGGAGGGCTGGCACGCGGACCTCGTCCTCTTCGACCCGGAGCGGATCGACGCCGGCCAGGCCCGGCTGGTGCACGACCTGCCGGGCGAAAGCCCCCGCCTGGACTCCCGGGCGATCGGCGTGCGGGCCGTGTGGGTCAACGGCGTGGAGGCCATCCGGGACGACGTGGTGACCGGGGCCGTACCGGGCCGGGTGCTGCGGTCCGGGCGGGACACGCGGACGGTGAGCACGCGGTGAGCGCGGGCGGTGGGCACGGGGTGGGCGCGGATGGTGGGCGCGGGGCGGGCGCGGGGCAGCCGTTGTTCGTCGGCGGCCGGTGGGTGGCGCCGGACGCCGGGCACTACCCGGTGACCGACCCGGCCACCGAGGAGACCGTCGGCTGGGCGCCGGAGGCCTCGCCGGAGCAGGCGCGGGCGGCCTGCGCGGCGGCCCGGGAGGCGTTCGGGGCGTGGTCGCGGACCCGGCCGGAGGAGCGGGCCGCGCTGCTCGGGCGGGCCGCCGAGATCATCCGGGAGCGGCTGGTGCCGTACGCCGACCTGGCCCGGGCCGAGACCGGCGCGACCACCGGGACCGCCCGCGCGATGCAGGTCGGGGTGGCCGCCGCCCGCTTCCGCCGGTACGCGCGCGTGGAGCCCGCCGAGTGGGCGATCGCCCCGCAGATCAACGAGGACGGGCCGATGGGGAAGGCCGGAGTGATGGGGGCGCTGGCGGTACGGCAGCCCGTCGGGGTCGTCACCTGCGTCACCTCGTACAACAACCCGTGGGCCAACCCGGCCGGGAAGATCGCCCCGGCGCTGGCGATGGGCAACACGGTCGTGGTGAAGCCCGCCCCGCAGGACCCCCTGTCCGTCTACCGGATGGCGGAGGCGCTGGAGGCGGCCGGGGTGCCGCCGGGCGTGGTGAACGTCGTCTCCGGGCGGGACGTGTCCGTGGGGGAGGCCGTGGTGGCCTCCGGCGACGTCGACATGGTCAGCTTCACCGGGTCCACGGCCGTCGGGCGGCGCATCGGCGAGGTGTGCGGGCGGGACATGAAACGGCAGCTGATGGAGCTGGGCGGGAAGGGGGCCGCGCTGGTCTTCGACGACGCCGACCTGGCCTTGGCCGTCGCCGGCATCGGCACCACCTTCTCCTTCTACAGCGGCCAGATCTGCACGGCCCCGACCCGGGTGCTGGCCCAGCGCGGGGTGTACGACCGCCTGGTCGAGCGACTGGCCGGTTACGCGGGCCGATTGAGGATCGGGGACCCGGCGGCCCCGGACACGGTCATGGGCCCGCTGATCTCCGCCGAGCACCGGGCACGCGTGGAGGCGTACGTCGAACTCGGGCGGAAGGAAGGGGCCGTGCTGGTGACGGGCGGCGAACGCCCGCCCCTGGACCGGGGCTTCTTCGTCGCGCCCGCCCTTCTCGCCGACTGCGCCGCCGACATGCGGGTGGCGCGGGAGGAGATCTTCGGGCCCGTGGTGGTGGTGATCCCGTTCGACGAGGAGGACGAAGGCGTGGCCCTCGCCAACGACTCCGACTACGGCCTCATCGACTACGTCTGGTCCGGCGACGTGGCCCGGGCCTTCCGGGTGGCCCGGCGGCTGCGGGCCGGGGGCGTCGGCATCAACACGGTCGGCCGCAACATGGAGGCCCCGTTCGGCGGCTTCAAGAAGAGCGGAGTCGGCCGCGACGTCGGCGTCCACGCCCTGCACGCCTACAGCGAGGTGCAGTCGCTGGTGTGGCCGGGGTGAGAAACCGGCGGGCGACGGGGCTCAGTCCGTCAGGTCCACCCGTACCGTCAGCAGATCCGTGCCGAGCGCCCGTACCGCCGTGCTGTTGAGGCGGGGCAGGGCGCGCAGCCGGGCCACGGAGTCGTCGTCGGGGAGGAGGTGGGCGGTGCCGTGGTGCCAGCGGCCGGCGATGCGGACCCGGACCGTGGGGTCGGCCTGGATGTTGCGCACGTACTGCGACTTCAGGCCGAACTCGGACACCAGCCAGAAGGAGTCCCCGACCCGGCGCCCGCCGACCGGGGTCCGCCGGGGCAGGCCGGACTTGCGGCCGGTGGTCTCCAGCAGGGTCTGGAACGGCAGGCGCCGGTTGAGCGGGTTGGCGACGTACCGCTGGACGCGGGTCACGACGCGGTGCTTGCGGTCTGCGCGGCCTGACATGACTCCGGCTCCCTGCTCTCTCCCGGCACGAACGCCGCCCACGTGGATGCCGCGTCGTGGTGTCAGCCTCCCCCAGGGCCACGACCGAGCGCAACGGGGGCGCGGGCCGGGCGTGCCTCACCGCCCCGCCCCGGGCCTCCCGTCCCCCGCCCGGCCCAGGAACACCGGGTTGGTGAACGCGGCCATCGCCCCCGGCACCGGTCCCAGCGCCGTCTCGTGCCGCAGCTCGGCCCGCACATAGGCCGCGCGGTCCGGAGTCGTGCGCCACTCCACGCTGCCCGTGCCGGACACCGGCAGCGGACCGCCGGTGAACAGCACGCCCTGGTCGGTGACGAACCGCACCGAGCAGCGCGGCGCCCCGGACACCTCCAGCCGGACGGTCACCGGGGTGTCGTGCCCGACCGCCAACCGCTCCCCGATACTGGCCCGTTCACCCCCTTTCGCCGTCACGGAGAACGCCAGCGAGACGTGCCGTGACTCGGCCACGTACGACCGCCCGGCCCGTAGCCCCTCCTGGATCGCCTCCCGGGTCAGACCGTCGGCGAGGACGACCGTCTGGGGCAGCCCGACCACGTCCGGGGCGCGGTGGGCGTCGCTGTTGCCCATCGCCGGCAGCCACGCCCGCTCGCCCCGCGCCGACGCCACCAGCCGCGCGTCCCAGGCCGCCAGCGCCAGCTCGTCGTCGGGTGTCCAGGGTCCGTTCCACACCTCCACGGCGTCCGCCTCCGCGAACCCGAACTTCCAGCCGCAGCCCACGCAGTCGGCGTGCGGATGGGCCGGTACCACCAGACCGCCGGCCCGCCGGATCTCCCGCGCGAAGCGCGCCCAGCGGCCGTCCCGGGCCCGGTAGCGCCAGTCGACGAAGGTGCCGGGCTCGGTGCCGAGCGCCAGGACGTGCCCGTTCCGGGTGGTGACCTCCTCGCCGAGCAGCACCAGCAGATCGTCGCCTGCCGCTTCGGCCCAGTGGGCGTGCGAGGCGTGGGTGTTGTGATCGGAACTGTTGAGGAAGTCGAGCCCGGCCGCGCGGGCCAGGTCCGCGATCTCGGCCGGGGTGCGGCGCCCGTCGGAGTGCCAGGAGTGCAGATGGCAGTCGCCCCGGTACCAGTCCCGCCCCCGCCCCCGGGCCCGGTCCGGCGGATACACCGCCTCGGGTGTCTCCCCGGCCGCCCCCTGCGTCAGCGTGACGGTCACCTCGTACGCCAGCCCCTGCGGCGCCACGGTGTACGGCCCGAGCGCGATGTACCAGGTGCCGGGAAGCAGTGGCCCGGGCAGATATCCGGGGGTCGCCGTGTCCCCCCGCACGAAGAACTCGCTCCGCGCACCTCCCGACCACCCCCGGAACCCCCGTCCGCCCAGCTCGGTACCGCGCGCGTCGAACAGCCCGACGTCGAGGGCGTTGCCGGGGGTGCCGGGCGGGACGGAGGGTTTGTCGTAGGTGTAGGAGACCTTCAACTCCCGGGTGTCGGGCGGGACCTCGAAAGGGAGGTACACGTAATCCGGGGAGCCCGGTGCGAGAGTGCCGCGCAAGCTCGTCACAAGGGTCACGGTAGGCGTCCTGAAGGGGCGCGGGACAGTGCCAGTGTGCGGCTCCGCCGCGTGGGCGCGAGCAACCACGGCGAAATCCGCGCGCGCCCCTGACGAGCAACCGACCAGTCGGTACGATGCCTCATGCGCATCTCCGTCACGATCTTCCTCACCGACGAGACCATCACCCCCGTCCGGCTGGCGCAGGAACTGGAAGCGCGCCGCTTCTCCGGCCTCTACCTCCCCGAGCACACCCACATCCCGGTCGACCGCACCACCCCCTACCCCGCCGGCGGCGACCTCCCCCGCGAGTACGGCCGTACCCTCGACCCCTTCGTCGCCCTCGCCCAGGCCGCCGCCGTGACCCAGCGGCTGACGCTCGGTACCGGCATCACCCTCGTCGCCCAGCACGACCCCATCGACCTCGCCAAGCAGATCGCCTCGCTCGACCACCTGTCCGGCGGCCGCTTCACCCTCGGTCTCGGCTACGGCTGGAACGTGGAGGAGGCCGCCGACCACGGCGTGACCTGGCGAACCCGCCGGGAGCTGGTACGGGACCGGATGGCGCTGATGCGCGCGCTGTGGAGCGAGGATCCGACCGCGTACGAGGGGGAGTTCGGCGCCGTACGGGCCAGCTTCGCCCACCCCAAGCCCGTGCAGAAGCCGCGCGGCCCGGTCGTCGGCCCCCGCACGCTCGTCGGCGGGGCCGCCGGACCCAGGCTGTTCGCGCACATCGCCGAGTACGCCGACGGCTGGCTGCCGATCGGCGGGCGCGGGCTCTCCGAGTCGCTGCCCGTGCTGCGCTCGGTGTGGGCGGACGCGGGCCGCGACCCGGCCGCCCTCCAGGTCGTCCCGTACGCCGTCCAGCCCACGCCCGGCAAGCTCGCCCACTACGCCGAACTGGGCATCGAGGAGGTCGTGGTGCAGCTGCCGCCGGCCCGCGAGACGGAGGTGCTGCGCGCGCTCGACGCCTACGGCCCGCTCCTGCCGGACAGTGCCCCGCAACAGTGATCAAAGCGAACGTATGCTCAAGGAATGACGACTTCCGCGACCTCCGGAACCGGCCCCACCGAGAACTCCATGCGTCGCGCCCTCAAACGCGCCCGGGACGGCGTCGCCCTCGACGTCGCCGAGGCGGCGGTGCTGCTCCAGGCGCGGGGTGACCACCTCACCGACCTCGCATCCTCCGCCGCCCGGGTGCGGGACGCGGGCCTGGAGGCGGCGGGCAGGCCCGGCGTCATCACGTACTCGAAGAGCGTCTTCATCCCCCTCACCCGGCTGTGCCGGGACAAGTGCCACTACTGCACGTTCGTCACCGTCCCCGGCAAGCTGCGGCGCGCCGGGCACGGCATGTTCATGTCTCCGGACGAGGTACTGGACATCGCCCGCAAGGGCGCCGCCCTCGGCTGCAAGGAAGCCCTGATCACCCTCGGCGACAAGCCCGAGGACCGCTGGCCGGAGGCGCGCGAGTGGCTCGACGCGCACGGCTACGACGACACCATCGCCTACGTCCGCGCCATCTCCATCCGGATCCTGGAGGAGACGGGACTCCTTCCCCACCTCAACCCCGGCGTGCTGACGTGGACCGACTTCCAGCGGCTGAAGCCCGTCGCGCCCTCCATGGGCATGATGCTGGAGACGACCGCGACCCGCCTGTGGTCCGAGCCGGGCGGCCCGCACCACGGCTCCCCGGACAAGGAACCGGCCGTCCGGCTGCGCGTCCTGGAGGACGCCGGCCGCTCCTCCGTGCCCTTCACCTCCGGCCTGCTCATCGGCATCGGCGAGACGTACGAGGAGCGCGCGGAGTCCCTGTTCGCGCTCCGGAAGATCTCCCGGGCCTACCACGGCATCCAGGAGCTGATCATCCAGAACTTCCGCGCCAAGCCGGACACGGCGATGCGCGGCATGCCGGACGCCGAACTGGACGACCTGGTCGCCACGGTGGCCGTCGCCCGGCACCTCATGGGCCCGGCGGCCTGCCTCCAGGCCCCGCCGAACCTGGTCGACGCCGAGTACGAGCGGCTGATCGGCGCCGGCATCGACGACTGGGGCGGGGTCTCCCCGCTGACCATCGACCACGTCAACCCCGAACGCCCCTGGCCGCAGATCGAGGAACTCACCGAGCGCTCCCGGGCCGCCGGCTTCGAACTGCGTGAACGCCTCTGCGTCTACCCGGAGTTCGTCCGCCGCGGCGAGCCCTGGCTGGACCCGCGGCTGCGCCCGCACGTGTCCGCCCTCGCCGACCCGGACACGGGCCTCGCCCTGCCGGACGCGCCGGTCCGGGGCCGCCCCTGGCAGGAGCCGGAGGAGGTGTTCACCGCCACCGGCCGCACGGACCTGCACACCTCCATCGACTCCGAGGGCCGTACGGCCGACCGGCGCGCCGACTTCGACGAGGTGTACGGCGACTGGGAGGCCCTGCGGGAGGCGGCGGCCCCCGGCATGGCCCCGGAACGCATCGACGCCGACGTGCGCGAGGCGCTGCGTACGGCGGCCGACGACCCCACCCGGCTGACCGACGCCGAGGCCCTCGCCCTGCTGCACGCGGACGGCCCGGCGCTGGACGCGCTGTGCCGGGTGGCCGACGACGTGCGCAGGTCGGCGGTCGGCGACGACGTCACCTACATCGTCACCCGCAACATCAACTTCACCAACGTCTGCTACACCGGCTGCCGGTTCTGCGCCTTCGCGCAGCGCCGCACGGACGCGGACGCGTACACGCTCTCGCTGGAGCAGGTCGCCGACCGCGCCCAGCAGGCGTGGGAGGTGGGCGCGGTCGAGGTGTGCATGCAGGGCGGCATCCACCCGGACCTGCCGGGCACCGCGTACTTCGACATCGCGAAGGCGGTGAAGGAACGCGTCCCCGGGATGCACGTCCACGCCTTCTCCCCGATGGAGGTGGTGAACGGCGCGACCCGGACCGGGATGTCGATCCGGGAGTGGCTCACGGCGGCCAAGGAGGCGGGTCTCGACTCCGTCCCCGGTACGGCGGCGGAGATCCTGGACGACGAGGTCCGCTGGGTGCTGACGAAGGGCAAGCTGCCCACGGCCACCTGGATCGAGGTGATCCGGACCGCGCACGAGCTGGGCATCCGCTCGTCGTCCACGATGATGTACGGGCATGTGGACCAGCCCCGGCACTGGCTCGGCCATCTGCGCACGCTGGCCGGCATCCAGCGCGAGACGGGCGGCTTCACGGAGTTCGTGACGCTTCCGTTCATCCACACCAACGCGCCGGTGTACCTGGCCGGCATCGCCCGCCCCGGCCCGACGCTGCGGGACAACAGGGCGGTGACGGCGATGGCCCGTCTCCTGCTGCACCCCTGGATTCCCAACATCCAGACAAGCTGGGTCAAGCTGGGCACCGAGGGGGCGGCGGAGATGCTCCGGTCCGGCGCGAACGACCTCGGCGGGACGCTGATGGAGGAGACGATCTCCCGCATGGCGGGCTCCTCGTACGGCTCGTACAAGTCGATCCGTGACCTGGTCGCGGTGGCGGAGGCGGCCGGCCGCCCCGCGAAGCCGCGCACCACGCTCTACGGCGAGGTACCGGAGGAACGGCAGCGGGCGGCCGAGGCGTCCGACGGCCACCTCCCGGACCTGCTGCCGGTCCTGGACTGAGCGGCCTGGGCCGAACCCCTGGGCAGAACCCCTGGCCCGGCCTCCTGGACGGAGGCCGGGACCGACCTCCTGGACCGAGCCCCCTCCCCGGACTGAGTACGATGATCCGACCCCTGTGCTGAGAAGGGGACCCGTAGCGGAGGAGATGCGTCCCGTGGCTGCCCGACTGCCCTCGTGGGCCTGGGTCACCGGTCTGACGGCGGGGGCGACCGCGGCCGTCGTCGCCCTCGCCGTGCAGGCGAGTCACGGGCCGCATCCCACGGCCGCCGTGACCAGGCCCAGCGTGTCGGCGTCGGCGAGCCCGCACGCGACCTTGACGCCGGAGGCGCCGTCCGCCCCCGCCCTGCCGGACGAGTCCGGCGAAGGCCGCCGGATCGTGTACTCGCTCGGTGAGAAGCGGGTCTGGCTGGTCGACGCGACCGGCAGGGCGACCCGCACGTTCACGGTGTGGCCCGGCACGGTGAGCCCGCAGCCCGGGCGTTACTCGGTCATCAAGCGCACCCAGTCCATCAAGGGCTCGGACGGCGTACAGATCGAGCACGTCATGTACTTCACCAAGGTGTCCGGCGTGAACGTCGCCTTCTCCAACGCCCTGGACGGCGCCTCGCCCCCGCCCGCAAACGGCCAGAAGCTGGGCGGCATCCGCATGCACAAGCAGGACGGAGCCGCCCTGTGGGCCTTCGGCGACCAGGGCACCCGGGTCGCGGTGGTCAAGTAGCGTCCCGGCCGCCCGAGGGCAGCTGGTTGACGATCAACGCGACACCGCTGAGCAGGAACACGCGGGTCGCCGCGTCCAGGCCGTTCCAGGTCTTCGACTGCCACATCGCGAACCACTCACCGCCGATCGCGATGAACCCGGCGCCGAAGAGCAGCAGAAGCATCAGCAGACCGTAGGTGGACCAGCGCCGGGCGAGGTCGTCCTTGCGCCGCGCCCAGAGGTACGTCCCCCGGATCAGCAGCAGGGCCGCCACGGTCTCCCACACGATGATGAGGACGTACGCGGTGTCCTCCAGCGCCGTACTGGTGACGGCCCGCCACATCAGGTCGTCGTCCTTGAACGTCGTGTCCATCGCCAGCACATGCCGTACGAACTGCTGATTGGTCCCGAAGTCGGTGATGTTCCCGAGCGAGACCAGGGCGATGTAGAGGGCGAGTATCCCGGTGAGCACACCGGCGGCAACCCGGAGGCCGGTGTGACGGGTGGGGGTGGTGGTCATGGCTGGATTCTCCCCGGTGGCCGCCCCGGTCCGCCGTACGCATTGCGCCAGAATCCGGCCGGGCGGCACTGAACGGACCGTTCCCGGTCGATTACAGTGCTGGGCGTCGTACAGGCGGACGGTGCCGTGGGGAGGGCTGGTGTGGGGGCGACATCCGGTGCCGTCTGGGGGCGTGCCGAGCAGCAGGACTTCCGCAGCCGGGTGCGGGGCACGCTGCTCGGGGCCGCGGTGGGCGACGCGCTGGGCGGGCCCGCCGATCCGCTGTCCCTGGAGGAGATCCGGGCCGCGTACGGCGGTGAGGGGCTGCTGGACCTGGCCTTCGGGCACGGGCGGCGCGGCACGGTCACCCATCACACCCAGCTGACCCTGTTCACCGTGGACGGGCTGATACGCGCCCAGGTGCGCCGCGACACCGGCGCCTGGCATCCGCCGACCGATCTGCACCGGGCCTACCTGCGCTGGGCGGCCACCCAGCGGGACTGGGGCCCCGACGAGCGCCGCAAGGAAGACGGCTGGCTGGCCCGCGAGGAGTGGTTGTACGCCCGCCGGGACCCCACCCGCCCGCTGCTCATCGGGTTCGGCGACGACACCATGGGCACGCTGGAGTCCCCGAAGAACCCGGGGGAGCTGGGCCCGGAGGCGGTCGCCCGCTCGGCGCCCTTCGGCCTCCTCGTCGGCTGGGAACCCCAACTGGTCGTCCAGCTGGCCGTGGAGTGCGCGGCCCAGACCCACGGCCACCCCATCGCCTACCTGTCGGCGGGCGCGTACGCCGTGATCGTGCACGCGCTGGCCCGGGGCGACAGCCTGGACGGCGCCGTGCAGCGGGCCCTCGCCCTGCTCGCCGTACGCCCCGGCCACCAGCCGGTCTCCGACGCCCTCCAGCACGCCCTCGGCGCGGTACGGCAGGGGATGCCGACCCCGGCCCGGGTGGAGGAGCTGGCCGGCGACGGTACGGCGGACGGGCTGCTGGCCGCGTCGGTGTACTGCGCGCTGGTCGGGGAGGACGTACGGCACGGGCTGTGCCTGGCGGTGAACCAGAGCGGCCCCTCCGCCGCCGCGGGCGCCCTCACCGGCGGCCTCCTCGGCGCCCTGCACGGCGAAACGGCCCTCCCGCCGGCCTGGCTGGCCGAACTGGAGGGCCGCCCCACGATCCTGGAACTGGCCGACGACTTCGCGATGGAGATGACCCAGGGCCCCGCACTGCACGGCCCGGCCGGGTCGTCACCGGGCTGGCTGGCCCGGTACCCACGGGCGTAAGCGCCCCGAAGGGGCGCGGGGAACCGCGCGAGCAACCACGATGGACCCGCGCCGATTCCCCGCGGCGACCCCTACGGTGCTCCGACCACGTCGTCCCCCGCACTCGCGGGGACCGGCACGGCCAGCGCGGCGCCGGCGTCCCCGTCCGTGTTCACCTTCTCGATGATGGCCAGGCGGGCCGGGGTGTCCTCCGGCTTCAGGTAGCCGATGAGGATGTACAGGATCAGCGAGACCGCGAGCGGGATCGAGACCTGGTACTGGAGCGGGACGCCGCCGTCGACGTTCCAGTTGATGGGGTAGTTGACCAGCCAGAAGGCCAGCAGACCCGCCGCCCAGCTGGTGAGCGCGGCCGTCGGGCCGGAGCGGCGGAACGTGCGGAGCAGGCCGAGCATCATCGGGATCGCGATGGGGCCCATCAGTCCGGCCACCCACTTGATGACGACGGTGATGATGTCCTTGAAGGTGGGGGAGTTGACCTGGGTCGCGACCGCCATGGACAGGCCGAGGAAGACGACCGTGGTGATCCGGGCCGCGATCAGGCCGGAACGCTCGCTCCAGCCCCGCGCCTTGGCCGACAGCACCGGCGCCACGTCCCGGGTGAACACGGCGGCGATCGCGTTCGCGTCCGAGGAGCACATCGCCATGGTGTGGGAGAAGAACCCGACGATGACCAGGCCCAGCAGGCCGTGTGGCAGGAGCTGTTCGGTCATCAGGGCGTAGGAGTCGGAGCCGTCCGGCTTCTGCGCGTGGACCAGCAGCGGGGACATCCACATGGGGAAGAACAGCACCACCGGCCAGACCAGCCACAGCACCGCCGACAGCCGGGCCGAGCGCTCGGCCTCGTAGGCGCTGCCGGTGGCCATGTAGCGCTGGGCCTGGTTGAGCATGCCGCCGTTGTACTCGAACAGTTTGATGAAGAGGAACGCGAGGAGGAACACCGTGCCGTAGGGGCCGACCAGCGGCTTGCCGTGGCCGTGCAGGGCCGGCTCGTCCCAGGCGCCGAAGAAGCCGATGTTCTTGTCGTTCAGCTTCAGCACGACCGCCACGAACATCGCGATGCCGGCGAGCAACTGGATGACGAACTGGCCGAGTTCGGTCAGCGCGTCGGCCCACAGGCCGCCGATCGTGCAGTAGACAGCGGTGATGGCGCCGGTGATGAGGATGCCCTGGTTCAGCGAGACACCGGTGAAGACCGACAGCAGGGTGGAGATGGCCGCCCACTTGGCGCCCACGTCCACGATCTTCAGCAGCATGCCGGACCAGGCGAGCGCCTGCTGCGTGGGCAGGTTGTAACGGTTCTTCAGGTACTCCAGCGGGGAGGCCACATGGAGACGGGAACGCAGTCGGTTGATGCGCGGCGCGAACAGCTTCGACCCGATGGCGATGCCGAGCGCGATGGGGAAGGACCAGGTGATGAAGGAGGTGACGCCGTAGGTGTAGGCGATGCCCGCGTATCCGGTGAACATCACGGCGCTGTAGCCCGACATGTGGTGCGAGATGCCGGAGAGCCACCAGGGCATCTTGCCGCCGGCCGTGAAGAAGTCGGAAACGTTGTCCACGCGCTTGTGCGACCAGACGCCGATCGCGACCATCACACCGAAGTAGCCGATGAGCACGGCCCAGTCGAGACTGTTCATGTGCCCGATCGTGGGTCCGCTCACGTGAACACGACAAGCGAGCGGAAGGTCAAGACACAGTAAAATTGTTCGGCTTGCTGATCGGCGTTCATCAACGTGAACAGTCCCGTGGCTTCGGGCAGTTGGGTCAGCGCATCAGCTCACCCGCGTTGACCAGCAACGACTGCCCCGTGATCGCCCGCGCCCGGTCCGAGGCGAGGAACACCGCCGCGTCCGCCACATCCCCGTCGGTGGCAAGCTCCGGCAGCGCCGTCCGCTCGGTCAGCCGCGCCAGCACCTCGTCCTCCGAAGCCCCTTCCGTCAGCGCGGTGAACCGGACGTACGCCTGCACCGGCGGCCCCCACATCCAGCCGGGCAGCACGGTGTTGACCCGGACGCGGTACGGCCCCAGCTCCCGCGCCAGCGAGTACATCGCACTGGTCAGCGCCCCCTTCGAGGCGGCGTACGCGGCCTGCTTCACCTGCGAGGGCGCGGCCACCGCCGACTGCGTCCCGATGAACACGACCGAACCGCCCCCGCCCGCCTTCAGCGCCGGCAGGCAGGCCCGGGTCATCCGCAGCGTCCCCAGCAGGTTCACGTCGACGACCGACTGCCAGGTCGTGAAGTCGGCGTCCTCCAGCCCGCCGAAGTACGCGTCCCAGGCGGCGACCTGCACCACGGCGTCGATCCCGCCGAACCGCTCCCGTGCCAGCGCCGCCAGCGCCTCGCACTGGCCCTCGTCGGTGATGTCCGTCGCCCGGAACGCCGTACGCGTGCCCTCCGGGTCGATCCCGGCCGCGCTCTTGGCGAGGTTCGCCTCGGTACGCGCCCCGAGCACCGCGTTCCCGCCGTCCCGTACGACGGCCGCGGCGACCTGATGGCCGAGCCCGGCCCCGACGCCCGAGACGACGACGGTCTTGCCCGCGAGCAGGGACATGGCCCCTCCTTCGGTATGGCGCTTCACCTGACGGAGCGTCAGAGTATGGGCGACCGCAGGAAAGGGGAACCGCATGAGCGAGGACACCCGCAGCGAGCGGTACGCCGAACTGGCCGCCGTCGGCCCGTACGGCGTCCGCCCCGGGCACGCCCTGATCACCATGGTCGAGCCGCACCCCGGCCACGAGTACGCGTACAACCGCTGGTACGAGGACGACCACTACTACGCCGGCGCGATGGCCATGCCCTGGATGTACGCGGGCCGCCGCTGGGTCGCGACCCGGGACCTGCAACTCCTTCGCCACCCGGAGAAGTCGGCGGTCGCCCAGCCGGTCACCGCCGGCTGCTACCTGTCCACCTACTGGATCACCGCCGGCCGCTACGACGACCACATGAAGTGGACGGTCGCCATCAACAAGCGCCTCAACCGGGACGCCCGCGTCTACCACGACCGCACGCACGTCTTCACGGCCTTCCATGACCACGAGACGACGGTGTACCGGGACGGCGCCGCCGGGCCCCGCGACGTCCACGCCCTCGACCACCCGTACGCGGGCCTGGTCCTGGAGGTGATCGACGCCGACTCGCCCGAGCAGCGGGCCGCACTGCTGGAGTGGCTGCGCGCCCGTCATCTGCCCCGCCGCCTCGCGGGCTCCCCGGCGGCGATGGTGACCGTGTTCCGGCCCACCCCGCTGCCGGGCGACCGCATGACCTACGTACGGCAGGTCGAGGGCGTGGACACCCGGCTCACCCTGCTGTGGTTCCTGGAGCGGGACCCGCGCGAGTGCTGGGAGGAGCGCTTCACGGGGCTGGACGGGCAGGTGGCCGCGTCGGGGCTGGGCCGGGTGGAACTGGTGGCGCCGTTCATCCCGACGGTTCCGGGCACGGACACGTACGCCGACCGGCTCCGCTGACCGTCAGGGCTTCTTCAGCTCGTCGGGGCACGGCGTCCCGCGCGGCAGCTGGTACGGCGCGGCCAGCCGGTACGTGCCCGGCTTCGGCGCGAGCAGCGTGGTCCACTTGTCCCCGTCGACATCCTCCGGCGTCGCCATCAGACACGCCTTGATCTTGTCGTAGGACTGGCTCTTGCCGTGCTCGTCGACGATGCTCAGCCAAGGCGAGTACGGAATCCGGATCAGAATCCGCCCGGCCTCGCGCACCCGCAACGTCATCTCGCCCTGCTCGGCCCGGTCCACCACCGCGTTCGGCTCGGCGAGCGGCGTCGGATCGGTCACCTTGAACAGCTGCCAGTTGGCGTCGCCCCAGACCTGCTTCAGATACGGCATGCCGCGCCGCAGCAGCTGCCGCTCGCGCTCCCCGCCGTCCCCGTCCGGGTTGTCCTTGGGCAGCACCACGTAGTGCACGGCCCACCGCTGGAGCCACTCGTGGTAGTTCGCCGAGTTGAGCGTGTCGTCGTAGAAGAGCGGGTTGCGCTCCATGTCGGCCTGCCGGTTCCAGCCGCGGGCCAGGTTGACGTACGGCGCGAGCGCGGAGGCCTCGCGGTGCGAGCGGGCCGGGACCACCTCGACCCGGCCCTTCTCGGCGCCGACCTTCTGAAGCTCGTTGACCAGCGGGGCGAGTTCCCGCGCCCAGGAGGCGGCCGGGGTGGTGTGGATGATGTCGTCCACCGACTTGAAGCCGATCCAGCCGGCGAAGCCGAGGAAGGCCAGCACGGTCACGTACCACTTGCGGGACCTCGGCACGGTGTACGGCAGGGCCGCGATCAGGGTCGCGCCCGCGAACAGCATCGGCAGCCGCGAGATGTTGGACCCGATCTGCGAACTGATCAGCCACACCAGGACGACGGCCAGGCTGTAGACGGCGGCCGTCAGCCGGACCGTCACCCACTCCTTCGGCACCAGGAACAGGCACAGCAGGCCGTACGACAGCGGCAGGACCACCGAGCCGAAACCCATCGGCTGGGTGCCGGAGAACGGGAACAGCCAGGCCGACACCGCGACCACCGCCGACGGCGCGAGCCCCAGCGCCCACGCGCCCGGCCGCCGCTTCTGAAGGAACAGCGCGACCGCGACCAGGCCCACGAACAGCCCCGCGACCGGTGAGGCCATCGTGGCGAGCGCCGCCAGCGGAGCGGCCACCAGGGCCTTCGCCCAGCGTTTGAACCGCCACCGGTACGGCCAGCAGAACACCGCCGCGACCGAGCCGAGCGCGAACATCGTGCCGAGCCCGAAGGTCACCCGGCCGGAGATCGCGTTGGCCAGGAACGCCAGGATCCCGGCGAGCGAGGCCCACAGCGGGTTCTTCACCGACCGGCTGCGGATCAGCACCGTCGTCAGCAGACCGGCCGAGACCGTCCCGGCGATCATCATCGTCGTCCGCACGCCGAGGACCGACATCAGATACGGCGACACCACGCTGTACGACACCGGGTGCATGCCCCCGTACCAGGCGAGGTTGTACGCCGAGTCCGGGTGCCGGCCGACGAACTCCGCCCACGCGTCCTGCGCCGCGAGATCGCCACCGCTGTTCGCGAAGGTGAAGAACCAGATGATGTGCAGCACGCCCGAGAGCGCCGTCATCGACAACGCGGGGTGCCGGAGCAGCCGCTGCCGGAGCGGTTCTAGCGCGGCGAGCACACGGGCGCGTCGGCCGGGGCGCACCCCGGCCCCGGGCCCGGCGACGCGCCGGTCCGGGTCAGTCGTGGACAGACGTATTCGCGGGCCGGATCCCGGGCCCGGATCTGCGTCGTCGGCGTGTGTCGGCTCCGCTGTGGCCACCTGAAGGCACTCCCCGTGTCCCGTCTTCTGTTCTCGGCCGCTTCCCTCGGAGTTCCCGGCCGCGTTCCGTCCGGTTCGCGGCCCTGTCCCGGGACCGGCGACCTGCCCCGGTTCGCGACGCTAGCACGCACCCCGCCACAGGGCTCCCGGGTGGGGGCTCCATGACGGGGTGCGCGGGGGGCGGAGGCGGGGCGGACGGGGGGCGGACGGCGGCGTACGGCCGGCCCGGCCGGGCCCCGTCCGGTCAGCCCAGCCGGGTCAGCTTGGCGCCGATACCGGGCTCGGTCAGGTCCTTCTGAAGGGCCACCGGGACCTTCACGGCGCCGGCCGAACCGTCACCGACGGTGAGCGTCCCGACCCGGGTGCCGGCCTTCGCGCTGTGCGGCACGGTCCCGGAGGCGAAGGACAGCTTCACCTTCATGCCGGCCCAGCCGGCCGCCGTGACGTCCTTCGTCACCACGACCGGGGTACGGCCGCCGAGCCGGTCGTCCACGTAACCGACCACGTCCCCCTTCTTCACGATCTTCGCCGAGGTCAGCGCGTCCTGGGCGGCGAGCAGCGCGGTCTTGCTGACCGCGTTGACCGTCTGGAGGATCTCCCGCTTGTGCTGGCCGAGGATCGCGCCGACGATCGTCACCGTCTGCCCGCCGACCTGCTTGCGGGAGGCGAAGAGCAGGTTGCCGCCGGCCGCGGTGGTGCTGCCGGTCTTGATGCCGATCGCGCCGATGCGGTACGGCAGCTCGTTGTAGTTGGGCCAGAAATGACCGGAGGGGTCCGTCCAGCTGGCCGCGCTGCTGATGGCGACCAGAGCCGGCACCTTCACGAACGCGCGGCCGAGCTTCACCTGGTCCTCGGCCGTGGAGACGGTGGTCTCCTTCAGCCCCGAGGGGTCGGTGTACGTCGTGTCGGACATCCCCAGCTCCTTGGCGGTGGCGTTCATCTTCTTCACGAACGCCGCCTCCGAGCCCGCGTCCCAGCGCGCGAGCAGCCGCGCGATGTTGTTGGCGGAGGGGATCAGGACGGCCGACAGGGCCTGCTTCTCGGTGAGGGTGTCACCGGCCTTGACGGTGTTGAGCGTGGACTCGCCGTCCTTGTTGTAGCCGCCCTCCTTCTCCGCCGTCGCGTCGACCTTGATCTTCGGGCCCTCCTGCCCCGGCTTCAGCGGGTGGTCCTTGAGGATGATGTACGCCGTCATCGTCTTGGCGACCGAGCCGATGGCCACGGGGGTCTGCCTGCCGAAGTGATCCATCGTGCCGACGCCGTCCACGTCCATCCAGCCCTGGCCCTCGCCGGGCCAGGGCAGCCGCGTGCGGTCGCCGGCGAAGGTGTAGCTGTCCTTGCCGGTGAGCGCGAGGGTGGGCGTCGGCAGCGGGCGCACGGCCTGTACGACCGCAAAGATGATCGCCAGGAGCAGGACCAGGGGGGTCCAGATCTTGATCCGGCGCATCAGCGTGCGGACCGGGGTCTCCGGGGGCGGCGGCGTGTTCGTCAGCTCCGCCAGCAGGTCCAGCGGGGGCTTGGGCGGGAGCGGCTGCTGGGTGGTGCGCTCGGGGCCGACCTGGGGGACGGGGGTGGTGGCGTCCGGCGCCTTGGCCTCGGCGGCCGGCTTGCGCAGGTCGTCCTTCAGCGCGACGAACTTGCTGGTGCGCTCGGATTCGGACTCGGGGGTCTTCGGCTTGCCGCCGAGCTTGAGCATGGTCGTCGGCTGGTCGACGGGGGGTGTCTTGGGGCGGACGGCCTTGAAGACGGTGGTGGGCTGGTCGAGGTGCGCCGCCTCGGCTTCGCCTTCGGCGTCGTCCGTGTTCCCACCCGCACCACCCGTGCGGCTCTCGTCGTCGGCTGCGGGTGGCCCCTGTGGGACGCCCTCACCGCCGGCGGCCTCGGCATCGTCACGCGCCTCAGCGGCCTCGTCGACACCTTCCCCGCCAAGATCCTCACCAACGACAACACCAGCACGACCCTTGGCACCATCACCGGCCTTGCCGCCAGCGCCGGCCTCGGTATCCGCCTCGCCCTTGGCGCCGGCGCCGCCCTTGGCGCCGGCGCCGCCCTTGGCGTCCGCGCCGCTCTTGGCACCAGAGCCGGCCTCGGCGTCCGCGCCAGTCGTGGTGCCCGCCTGGCCGTTCGCGTCAGCTTTCGCGTCCGCGCCCGCGTCGCTCTTGGCGTCCGCGCTGGTTTTGGCGC